>CAYSCA010000025.1:0-22813 GCA_964429465.1 uncultured Rhodospirillaceae bacterium | reverse complement strand
TTCCTGGCCGGCGCGCCGGCGCCCACCGCGCTGGCCCTGATGCGCTCGCGCTACACGGCTTACGCGCGCGGCGATGCGGCCTATCTGGCGCGCACGCTGGCGCCCGAGCATCGCGCCGGCTTCGATGCGGCCGATGTCGGCGCCGGCATGCGCGAAACGCGATGGCTCGGACTGGAGATTCTCGACACGGTCGACGGCGGCGCAGATGACAGCACCGGCATTGTGGAGTTCGTCGCGCGCTTCCAGGCCCAGGGTCAGACCCGCGCGCTGCACGAGCGCTCACGCTTCCGCCGCGACGAGAGCGACGGCCGCTGGGTCTATGTCGACGGCGAGACGGCGGTGCAGCCGGTGAAGAAGCCCGGCCGCAACGACCCCTGCCCCTGCGGCTCAGGCATGAAGTTCAAGCAATGCTGCGGGCGCGGGTAGACTACACACCGTCATGCCGGGCCTGACCCGGCATCCCGTTATTTACAGACTGACAAATGGGATTCCCGCTTTCGCGGGAATGACGACGAGCAAGCGCTCAGCTATTCCTTCTCTCGCCCCGCAGGGTTGGGAGGCCGATGCCGGTTGAGTCAAACCCGCCATCCACGCAGAGAACCTGTCCGGTGATGTAGCCGGCCTGGTCGCCGGCGAGAAAGCAGATCGCGTTGGCCAGTTCGCTCTCCAGGCCATAGCGGTTGAGCGGGATATGGTCGTGGTAATCGGCGCGGATCTCCGGCGTATGCACCGCCTTGGCCATCGCGGTGTCCACCGGGCCGGGCGCCACGGCGTTGACGCGGATGCCGTACTGCCCCAGCTCGGCGGCCTGCTGCTTGGTGAGATGCGCCAGGCCCGCCTTGCTGGTGCCGTAGGCGACGCGGAGCGTAGAAGCGCGCAGGCCCGAGATCGAGGTGATGTTGACGATGGCGCCGCCGCCCTGGTCGCGCATGATCGGCGCCACGGCCTGCGTCATCAGGAAGGGCCCGGTCAGGTTCACCGCCATGACGCGCTGCCAGTCTTCCAGCGTGACTTCCAGCATCGGCTTGAAGATGGCGATGCCGGCATTGTTCACCAGCGCATCGATGCGGCCGAAATGGGCCTTCGCCTTCTGCACGACCGCGGCAACCGCGGCCGGATCGGAGACATCGGCTTCCAGCGTCAGGATCGCGTCGGGCTTGCCCAGCGCCCTGGCGGCATCGCGCAGGGTGTCGCCGAGGATGTCCAGCATGATCACGCGCCAGCCATCGGCGAGAAATTTGGTGGCCGCGGCCAGGCCGAGACCGCGCGCCGCGCCGGTAACGAAAGCAACCCTGTTCGATGCACTGGACATACGCGACTTCCTTCCCCGTGTGATTTTTGCTGCGGCCTAGGCTAGCCTAGCCGCACAGGGTCCAGCCAGTGCCGGAGGGAATGCGATGGCCAGAACACATGCCTATGAAGCCGAAGTGGTCTGGACCGGCAACCAGGGGACAGGCACCTCGGGCTACAAGGCCTATTCGCGCGACCACGTCATCCGCGCGGGGGCGAAGCCGGAGATTCCCGGCTCGTCCGATCCCGCCTTCCGCGGCCATCCGGCGCGCTACAACCCGGAAGACATGCTGGTCGCCTCGCTCTCGGCCTGCCACATGCTGTGGTACCTGCATCTGTGCAGCGGCAAGAGCATCATCGTGCAGGATTACCGCGACCATGCGGTCGGCACGATGGTCGAGACCGCCGATGGCGGCGGCCATTTCGAAAGCGTCACCCTGCGGCCCCGCGTCGTCATTGCGGCGGGGGGCGACCTGGCCCTTGCCGAGGCGCTGCATCACGAGGCCCATGCCAAATGCTTCATCGCCAATTCGGTGAATTTCCCGGTCGGGCACGAGGCGGAGATCAGCGTCGGGGCTGCATAAATGCCTCACCTCCCAACCCTGCGGGCTGGCCCCGCAGCGCAGCAGCGGGATGTGAGGAGCTTTATGCAAACATAGTTAACTCGCCCGGCTGACATTCCCTTTATTTTGCGTTAATGTCGCCCGAAACACACCGGATGTAGGGTCAGCATCCGGACAACGCCGGGGGTGGCAGTCGAAGCAATGGGCCGGATGCTGGAAGGATCGCCGCAACTGACGCTGGAGACGCTGCAGGCGCTCTATGCCTATTGGGCGTCCAAGCGGCAGGGCCGGTCGATGCCCGACCGGGCCGATATCGACCCCATCGAGATGAAGCCCTGGCTGGGCAACCTGATGCTGGTCGAGCGCCGGGACGACGGGGACTATATATACCGGCTCTACGGCTCGACCTTCGTGAACCAGTTCAAGGTCGACATGACCGGCAAGCGGGTCAGCGAGCTGCCCGAGAAGCAGGCCGAGCTGCTGCGGGTCGAATACGACGCCGTGGTGCATAGCCGCATGCCGATGTCGCGGCGCTACACCGCCACTTTCGATTACACTTCCCGCGACCGGCGCTCGTCCTGGCAGGTGGAGCGGAGCTGGGAGCGGCTTTCCCTCCCCCTGACGGCCGGCAGCGACGAGGTCCGCATGCTTCTGGTGGCCGCCTTCCCGCTGGAGCCGGCACCGGAAGACCGGATGTCCTGATCGCAGGATTTTCCTGATAATCAGCCATTTTTAAACCGGTTCATCCCCCCCGGGTTTGACAAGGGGGCATGAAACGCCCATGTTCGCCCCGCCGCGTCGGAAGCGTCGCCGCTCGATTTTTTCAGAATTTTTGTTGGAAAACCGCCCCGTATGAAAGTTGTTGTCGTCGAAAGCCCGGCGAAGGCGAAAACCATCGAGAAGTATCTCGGTCCGGGCCACAAGGTGCTGGCCTCCTTCGGCCATGTGCGCGACCTGCCGGCCAAGGATGGCTCGGTGGAGCCCGACAAGGACTTCACCATGCATTACGAGATGTCCGGCCGCGGGGCTGAATCCGTCCGGGCCATCGCCGGCGCGCTGAAAGACGCCGACACGTTAATTCTGGCGACCGACCCCGATCGCGAGGGCGAGGCGATCTCCTGGCATGTGCTGGAAGCGCTGAACAACCGCAAGGTCGTGAAGGGCAAGACGGTCAGGCGGGTGGTGTTCAACGAGATCACCAAGTCGGCGGTGCTGGACGCCATGGCCCAGCCGCGCGACATCGACATGGACCTGGTGAATGCCCAGCAGGCGCGCCGCGCGCTGGATTACCTGGTCGGCTTCACCCTCTCCCCGGTCCTGTGGCGCAAGCTGCCCTCGGCCAAATCGGCCGGCCGCGTGCAGTCGGTGGCCCTGCGGCTGATCTGCGAGCGCGAAACCGAGATCGAGGCGTTCAGGCCGCGCGAATACTGGACCATCGGCGCCGAATTCCTAAACAGCACCGGCCAGAAGGTGATCGCCCGCCTGGCCGAGCTGGGCGGGAAGAAGCTCGACAAGTTCGACATCGCCAGCGAGGCAGCCGCCAAGGCCGCCGTCGCGAAGCTGCAGGATCTGCGCTACGCGGTCACCGATGTGCAGATCAAGCCGGCGAAGCGTCATCCGGCGCCCCCCTTCACCACCTCGACCCTGCAGCAGGAAGCGGCCCGCAAGCTCGGCTTCTCGGCGCAGATGACCATGCAGATCGCCCAGCGCCTGTATGAAGGCGTCAATATCGGCGGCGAGACGACCGGCCTGATCAGCTATATGCGTACCGACGGCGTCAGCATGGCGAACGAGGCCATCCGCACGGCGCGCGACGTGATCGCCGAGGATTTCGGCCGCGAGGCGGTGCCGGAAAGCTGGCGCGTCTACAAGACCAAGCAGAAGAACGCGCAGGAAGCCCACGAGGCGATCCGGCCGACCGATTTCCGCCGCCGGCCCAAGGCGGTGGCCCGCTATCTCGATGACGTGCAGCTCAAGCTCTACGACCTGATCTGGACCCGCGCGCTGGCCAGCCAGATGGAATCGGCCGAGCTGGAACGCACCACCATCGACATCGCCGATCCGGCCGGCACCGGCACCTTCCGCGCCACCGGCACCGTCGTGCTCTCGCCCGGCTTCCTCAAGCTCTACGAGGAAGGCATCGACGACCGGACCGGCGACGAGGAAAGCGACAACCGGCTGCCCAAGCTGCAGGTCGGCGACGGCCTGAACCAGGACAAGATCACGCCGGAGCAGCATTTCACCGAACCGCCGCCGCGCTTCTCGGAAGCCAGCCTGGTGCGCAAGCTGGAAGAGCTCGGCATCGGCCGGCCCTCCACCTACGCCGCCATCCTGGAAGTGCTGAAGGCGCGCAATTACGTCAAGCTGGAGAACAAGCGCTTCCAGCCAGAAGATGCCGGCTGGCTCGCCTATGCCTTCCTGGTCTGCTTCTTCGAGCAGTATTTCGCCTATGGCTTCACGGCCGGGCTGGAAGAGAAGCTCGACGAGATCGCCGAGCACAAGCTCGACTGGAAACAGGTGCTGGAGGATTTCTGGCAGGATTTCAGCCTCGGCTCGTCCGACCTCCTGTCGGTGAAGGATGCCGTCACCCGCATCGACGAGAAGATGGGCCGGCGCGGCGAGGTGCTGGACGCGATCAACGCGCTGCTCGAGCAGCATTTCTTCCCGCCGCGCGAGGACGGCAAACCCGCCCGCCTCTGCCCGGCCTGCAACAAGGGCCAGCTTGCCATCAAGGCCGGCCGCACCGGTGCCTTCATCGGCTGTTCGGACTATCCGGAATGCAGCTACACGCGCCCCTTGAGCGCCGGCGGCAACGGGCATGGCGATATCGCCATTTCCGGTCCGCAGGAAATCGGCACCGATCCGGAAAGCGGCCTGCCGGTGACCCTGCGCCAGGGCCCGTTCGGCGCCTATGTGCAGCTCGGCGAGGCCGAGGGCGAAGGCAAGGCAAAGACCAAGCCCAAGCGCGCTTCGCTGCCGCGCGGCGTCACCGCGGAAGATGTCACGCTGGAGCTGGCGCTGAAGCTGCTGGGCCTGCCGCGCGTGGTGGGGACGCATCCCAGCACCGGCAAGGAGATCGTCGCCGGCCTCGGCCGCTTCGGCCCCTATCTGCTGCATGACGGCGCCTACACCAAGCTGAAGGATGCGATGGAGGCGATCGAGATCGGCATCAACCATGCCGTCGAGAGGATCGCCGAAGCCGACAGCCGCCGCAAAGGCCCGCGCCAGCGCGCCGAGCTGAAGGTGCTGCGCGAGATCGGCAAGCATCCCGATGACGGCGAGCCGATCAACGTGATCGAGGGCCGCTATGGCCCCTATCTCAAGCATGACGGCACCAACGCGCCGCTGCCGCGCGGCGTCGAACTGGCCGAGATCACGCTGGAGCAGGCGATCAACGCGATCGCCGCGCGCGCCGGTTCGGGCAAGGGCAAGCGGAAGAAAGCCGTGAAGAAGGCGGCGGCGCCGAAGGCCGCGAAGAAGAAGGCCGCGGCGGCTGAGGAGAAGCCCGCGCCCAAGCCGAAGGCGAAGGCAAAGAAGAAAGCCGCACCGAAGAAGAAGGCCGCGGCCAAGAAAGCCGCCGCGGCGTAACCCGTGGCGAAGAAGAAGCGCAGCGCAGAGCTTCCGTCCAGACAGGACATCCTGAACTACATTGCCGAGAATCCCGGCAAGGTCGGCAAGCGCGAGATCGCGCGCGCCTTCCATGTCGCGCCGGAGAACCGCGTGGCGCTCAAGGGCCTGCTGCGCGAGCTGAAGGCCGGCGGCGATATCAGCCAGACCCACGGCCGCAAGGTCACGCCGAAGGATCAGCTGCCTGAGGTGACGCTGGTCGATCTGGTGAAGCTGGACCGCGACGGCGACCTGATCGGCCGCGCCGTGGAATGGAAGGGCGAAGGCCAGCCGCCGCGCATCTTTTTTGAGGGCGGGCGGAGGAACCGGCGCGAACTCGGCGAGGTCGGCGTCGGTGACCGGGTGCTGGCGCGGCTGGAACGCGCCGGACGCAACCGCTACCGCGGCCGCATCATCAAGAAGCTGGAGCAGGACGAGCAGCCGGTGCTCGGGCTGGTATCGCTGACGCAGGATGGCGAGGCCCGGCTGCAGCCGACCGACAAGAAGGTGCGGCACGAATACACCATCGCGCCGGAAAACCTGCATGGCGCGAAACCGGGCCAGTTCGTGGTGGCGCAGCCGATGGCCGGGCGCCGCTTCGGCCTGCGCGAGGCCAGGGTCACCGAGGTGATCGGCAATGCCACCGACCCGAAGGCGCTCAGCCTGATCCCGATCCATGCGCTGGGCATCCCGACGAAATTCGCGGCCGCCGCGCTGCGCGAGGCCGAGAAGGCCAAACCGGTCAGCCTGGGCGCGCGCGAGGATTTGCGGACCATCCCGCTGATCACCATCGATCCGGAAGATGCCCGCGACCACGACGACGCCGTCTTCGCCGAGCCCGACGAGGACCCGAACAACAGGGGCGGCTGGCACGCCATCGTGGCGATCGCCGATGTCGCTCATTACGTGCGGACGGGCAGCGCGCTGGATCATGACGCGCGGATGCGCGGCAATTCGACCTACTTCCCCGACCGCGTCGTGCCGATGCTGCCCGAGGCGCTGTCGGCCGATCTCTGCTCGCTGGTGGAGGGCGAGGACCGTGCCTGCCTTGCCGTGCATCTGTGGTTCGACGCCGACGGCAACAAGAAGCGGCATAAGTTCGTGCGCGGCCTGATGCGCTGCGCGGCGGGGCTGAACTACCGCCAGGTGCAGGCCGCCATCGACGGCATGCCGGACAAGGCGGCGGAAGACTTCCTCGAGCCGGTGCTGAAGCCGCTCTATGCCTGCCATGCCGCCCTCAACGCCGCCCGCGCGGCGCGCCAGCCGCTGGCGGTGACCGCGACCGAGCGCCGGGTGGTGATGGGCAAGGACGGCCATATTGCCGCCATCAAGCCGCGTGAGCATCTGCTCAGCCATCAGGTGATCGAGGATTTCATGATCGCGGCCAATGTTGCGGCAGCGGAAGAACTGGAGAAACGGCGGCAGCCCTGCATGTACCGCGTGCATGAGCAGCCGTCCGAGGAGAAGATCGATAGTTTGCGCAAGTTCCTCGCGACGCTGGATTACCGGCTGGCCAAGGGCCAGGGCCTGCGGCCGATGCATTTCAACGCGATCCTGGAGAAAGTGCGCGGCAGCGAGCATGAGCGGCTGGTGAACGAGGTCGTCCTGCGCACGCAGATGCAGGCCTATTATTCGCCCGACAACCAGGGCCATTTCGGCCTCAACCTGGCGCGCTACGCCCATTTCACCTCGCCGATCCGGCGCTATGCCGATGTGCTGGTGCATCGCGCGCTGATCAGCGGCTGCAGGCTGGGCGACGATGGCCTGCCGCCCGAGGACGTGGAGCAGTTCGAGCAGATCGCCGAGCATATCTCGCTGACCGAGCGCCGCTCGATGCAGGCCGAGCGCGACGCCATGGACCGTTTTGTCGCCGCCTTCATGATGGAGCATGTCGGCGCCAGCTTCAGCGGCCGCATCACCGGCGTGACCCGCTTCGGCCTGTTCGTCGAGCTGGACGAGACCGGAGCCGACGGCTTCGTGCCGATCTCCACCCTGTCGGATGATTTCTACGCCCATGACGAGGCGCATCGCGCGCTGGTCGGCAGGCGCACGCGCAAGCGCTACCGGCTGGGCGACGGAGTTACCGTGCGGCTGGAGGAAGCGACGCCGGTGACCGGCGGCATGCGTTTCGAGATCGTCGGCCGCGAAGACACGGCCCCGCGCCGCGCGACGCATAAGGGCCGCGTCGTGGCGAAGAAGCCGACCAACCGCCCGAGCTGGACCAAGCATCGCAGCAGGAAAAACCGATGATCCGCCCCGCCATCGCCGCCGTTCTTGCCCTGTCCGCCTCGACTGCCGCGGCCGTCGAGATCCAGGGCCATCGCGGCACCCGTGGCCTGGCGCCGGAAAATACCCTGCCCGCCTTCGCCACCGCCCTCACCCTTGGCGTCGACAATATCGAGATCGACCTGCAGATGACCAAGGACGGCCATCTGGTCATCTGCCACGATCCGGTGCTGAAATCCTCCATCGCGCGGGGACCGGACGGGAAATGGGTCGTCGATCCGGGCCCGGCGATCCTGCAGATGACCCTGGACGAGGCGCGGCGCTACGATGTCGGCCGGCTGAATCCGGATACCAAATACGGCCAGACCTATCCCGAGCAGAAAGCCGTCGACGGCACCCGACTGCCGACCTTCGACGAGTTCATCGCCCTCGTGCGCAAATCCGGTGCCGGCGACCGGCTGCGCTTCAACATCGAGATGAAGCTCGACCCGCGCGAGCCGCAACTGGCGCCGCCGCTGGAGCAATATGCCGAAGCGACGGTGAAGGCGATCCGCGCCGCCGGCATTGCCGATCGCAGCACGGTGATCTCGTTCAACTGGGCGACGACCGCGGCCGTGACCAAACTGGCGCCCGAGATCGCCACCGGCCTGATCACCTTCGAATCGAGCTCGGCCAACGAGAACATCCAGCGCGGCCGGCCCGGCGCCAGTCCCTGGCTGAACGGCCATGACGTCGACGCCTATGATTCGGTGCCGCAGATGGTCAAGGCGGCCGGCGGCAAGGTCTGGGTGCCCTACTGGCGCAATGTCACGCCGGCGCTGGTCAAGGAGGCTCATGACCTCGGCCTGAAGGTCAACGTCTGGACGGTCAACGACAAGCCGACCATGGAAAAGATGATCGATCTCGGCGTGGACGGCATCACCACCGACTACCCCGACCGCCTGCGGGCAGTGATGCAGGCCCGCGGCCTGCCGCTGCCCCCGCCTGCCCCCGTGCAGCCCTGACAGGCAAAATCGCCGCAGGGGGGCAACGGGGCTTCCATCCCCCGGTTTCCGGAGTTAAAACGGCGCCGCGCCGCCCCGCTGCGACCGGCGCCGGAACCCAGGGACGGCCAGCATGATCACTGCCTATCTCCCGCAAGGCGGCCAGCTGCAACGCATCGAACTGACCCCGGACTCCGTCCTGCCGGAGGGTACGGTCTGGGTCGACCTGCTGGAACCCACGCCGGCGGAAGAGAAGGCCATCGAGCGCCTGCTCGAGATCGAGATGCCGACCCGCGAAGAGATGCAGGAGATCGAAATCTCCAGCCGGCTCTACCGCGAGGGCGATGCCAGCTACATGACGGCGAACATCCTCTATCACGCCGAGACCCCGCTGCCGCAGACCACTGCCGTCACCTTCATGCGCACGCCGCGCGCCGTCGTCACCCTGCGGTTTGCCGATCCGCTGTCGTTCCGCCAGTTCGTCGCCCGCGCCCAGCGCCAGCCCAGCCTCTGCGCCACCGCCGATGCCGCCCTTTGCGGCATCCTCGATTCCATCATCGACCGCGCCGCCGACGTGCTGGAAGTCGCCGGCAAGGACCTCGATGGCGTGTCGCGCGACATTTTCGGCTATGGCCGGAAGGAAGATTACGAATCTGCCGACGAAACCGATCTCGAGGAGGCCGTGCGCAAGCTCGGCCGCGTCGAGGATCTGACCTCGCGCATCCGCGACAGCCTGGTTTCGATGACGCGCCTGACCGCCTTTCTCAACCTCACCATGGCCGAGCAGCGCGGCACCAAGGAAGCCCGGCAATGGCTGAAGACGCTGTCGCGCGACGTGCAGTCCCTGAGCGAGCAGGCCGCCTTCCTGGCGCATAAGGGCAATTTCCTGCTCGACGCCACGCTGGGCCTGATCAACATCCAGCAGACCAAGATCATCAAGATCTTCTCGGTGGCGGCCACGGTCTTCCTGCCGCCGACGCTGATCGCCAGCATCTACGGCATGAATTTCGAGTCGATGCCGGAACTGAGCTGGAGCTTCGGCTATCCGCTGGCGATCGGCCTGATGGTCTGCTCGGCCGTGCTGCCCTATTGGTGGTTCAGGCGGAAGGGCTGGCTGTGATCGCCATGGACGATCTCTCCGAGCGCGCCGTCTGGCCCGCCATGCTGCGCGGCTGGCATTGCTGCTGTCCCGATTGCGGCCGCGGCCGCATCTTCGGCCGCTATCTGAAGGTGAACGATCACTGTGCCTCCTGCGGGCTGGAACTGGCCGGCCATCGCGCCGATGATGCGCCGCCCTATTTCACCATCCTGATCGTCGGACATATCATCGTGCCGCTGATGCTGCTGCTCGAACAGCATGTCCAGCCGGCCGAATGGGTCCATATGGTGCTGTGGCTGCCGCTGACGCTCGGCCTCTGCCTCTGGCTGCTGCCGCGCGTCAAGGGCGCGCTGATCGGCCTGCAATGGTCGCGGCGCATGCACGGCTTCGGCGACGAGCCGCATTGACCGTTATGGCCGAAGCCGCCAAGCCGCAGCCGATCTGCGATGCCGCGACGCTAATCCTCTACCGCCGGCGCGGCGGCCGGCTGGAAGTGCTGATGGGCGAGCGCCATGGCGCCAGCGCCTTCATGCCCAACCGCTTCGTCTTTCCCGGCGGCCGGCTGGATGCCGCCGATTACCGGATCCGCCCGGCGACGCCGCTCAATCCGGTCAGCACCGCCCGGCTGGCCCGCTGCCGCAAGACCGGCCCGCGCAAGGCGCTCGGCCTGGCGCTCGCGGCCATCCGCGAGACCTATGAGGAGACCGGGCTGCGCATCGCCGGACCGGCCCGGCAGCCTTCCTGCCCCTCGCCCAGCTGGCAGGCTTTCTGCCAGGCCGACCAGGGGCCCGCGCTCGACTCGCTGCTCTACATCTGCCGGGCGATCACGCCGCCCGGCCGGCCGCGCCGCTTCGATGCCCGCTTTTTCGCCGCCCCGGCCGAGACGGCACGGGGAGACCTGCGCCCCTCGCCCGAGCTGTCCAAGCTGGACTGGATGACCCCGGAGCAGACCCGCGACCTGCTGCTGCCCAACATCACCCAGTATGTGCTGGCCCATCTGGACGAGTGGCTGCAGCCCGGCGCGGCGGCCGATCCGGCCCGGCCGGTGCCGTTCCACTACATGCGTTACGGCCAGCGCCAGCTGGACTGGGAATGACGGCGCGCGTAAAGCCCAAGGATGCCGCAAGCCTGCTGCTCGTCCGCCGCCTCGCGGGCCGGACCGAGGTGCTGCTGGGCCGGCGCGCCAACCGCCATCGCTTCCTGCCCGACGTCTACGCCTTCCCGGGCGGCCGGGTCGATTCAAGCGACAGGTTGGAAATACCGATCAAGAATTTGAATTTAAATATAAATAATTCTCAGCTTAATGAAGGCTATCAGCCCGGAATGATGCAGGCCCTGGCGGTGGCCGCGGTCCGGGAAACCTGGGAGGAAACCGGCATTGCGCTCGGCCCGGTCGAGGCCGGACGGCTGCGGCCCGATCTTTCCGGCCTGCGCTATTTCTGCCGCGCCATCACGCCGTCGGAGAGTCCGATCCGCTTCCATGCCCGATTCTTCCTGCAGGATGTCAGCGGGCGCGACCTGACGCTCGCCGGCTCAGGCGAGCTATTGGACCTCGGCTTCCGCCCTGTCGAGGCGGCGCTGAAGCTGCCGCTGGCCGACATCACCGAATTCGTGCTGGGGCAGATCGCCCTGCTGGGCCCGGACCTGACGCCCCGGCGCACGGCTTTCTGGCGCTATCGCCGGGGTAAGCCCATGATCCGCTGGGAAAACCTCTGATCGTTGACATCGGGCGGCGAATCCCTATGCTGCGCCGCCAATCCGTTGCCGACCGAACCCGTGGATGTGAGTTATGGCCAAGCCGACCACCCTGAAGATCAAATTGGTGAGCAGTGCCGATACCGGCTACTTCTATGTCACCAAGAAGAACCCGCGCACCAAGACCGAGAAGATGTCGCTCAAGAAGTACGATCCGGTCGCGCGCAAGCATGTCGAGTTCAAGGAAGCCAAGATCAAGTAAGCGGCAGGCGCCGCTCAGGCGCTGCCCCGATCCCGACGAGCCCCGCTTATGCGGGGCTTTTCATTTCCGCCGCTATCCCGCCCGCCGGTAGACGACCTGGTTGCGGCCGCCATTCTTGGCTTCGTACAGCGCCTCGTCGGCGCGCTTGAGCAGGGTCTCGGCCGTATCCCCGTCCGCAGCCGCCGTGCAGCCGATCGAGCAGGTGACCGTCAGGTCGCCGGCCGTCCTGGTGGCAATCGACGTATTGCCGATCGCCTGCAGCAGGCGGCTGGCCACCACCTCGGCCGAGCTCAGATCCGTATCCGGCATCAGCACGACGAATTCCTCGCCGCCATAGCGGCAAGCCATGTCGATACCACGGATGTTGCGCACGATGCGGCTGCCGATCTCGCGCAGCACGTCGTCGCCGGCCTGATGCCCGTGCGTGTCGTTGACCTGCTTGAAATGGTCGAGATCGAGGATCAGCACCGAAGTCTCGCGCTGGCTGGCGCTCTGGTCCAGCAGGGTGGCCAGATGCGACGCCATGTAGCGCCGGTTATAGAGGCCGGTCAGGGAATCGGTGACCGCCATCTCGATGCTCTGCTGGTAATGCAGGCGCAGGCGATCCTGATAGCGCTTGCGCCGCACCTGCGCGCGCAGGCGCGCGATGAATTCGTTGCGGTCGATCGGCCGCACGACATAATCGGTGACGCCGATCTCCAGGCCCTTCACCAGCTGCTTCTGGTCGTCGGGGCCGACGAGCAGCAGGATCGGCACGTTGCGCGTTTCCTCCGTCGTGCGGAATTGCGAGCAGAGCCGCAAGCCATCCGGATTCTGCAGCGCCAGGCTGACGACGACGGAATCGTATTCCTTGTTGCGGGCGCGGTTCAGCGCGTCGGCGCCATCGGCCGTCATCTCGATCTGGAACTGGCCTTCGATCATGCGCTGCAGCCGCAGCTGGTCGCGCGGATTGTCTTCCACCAGCAGCAGATTGGCGGAAGCGTAGTCTTCCTGCACGTTCGGCACCGGCGGCGAGATCACGCCCAGAGTCGCGGAGGTCCGCTCGCGCATGCGCAGCTCGTCCAGCATCAGCTTGACGCGCAGCAGCGAGCGCACACGGGCGAACATCGCGGTATCGTCGACCGGCTTGGTCAGGAAATCGTCGGCGCCGGCGCTCAGGCCCTGCACGCGGTCTTCGGGATCGCCGAGCGCGGTCACCATGATCACCGGAACATGGGCGGTTTCCGGATCGGCCTTGAGCCGGCGGCAGACCTCGAAGCCGTCCATGCCCGGCATCATCACGTCGAGCAGGATGAGGTCGGGCTTCTGCGCGGCGGCGGCCTCCAGCGCCTCCGGGCCGCTGGCCGCGGTGATCACCTCGTAATATTCGCTGGTCAGCTTGGCTTCCAGCACCTTGATGTTGGTGCGGATGTCATCGACGACCAGAATGCGCGCGGTCATCGGAAAAGAGCTTTACGCCTTGGGATCGAGGAACTGCTTGACCGTTTCGATGAACTTGCCGACCGAGATGGGCTTGGCGATATAGGCATCGCAGCCGCCCTCGCGCATCTTCTCCTCGTCGCCCTTCATGGCAAAGGCGGTGACCGCGACCACCGGGATGGAACGCAGGTTGTCGTCTTCCTTGATCCACTTGATCACTTCGAGGCCGGAGACTTCCGGCAGCTGGATGTCCATCAGGATCAGGTCGGGACGGTGCTGGCGGACCATGGCCAGCGCCTCCATGCCGTCCTTCGTCTGCAGGGTCTGGTAGCCATGTGCATCCAGCAGGTCGTGGAACAACTTCATGTTGAGTTCGTTGTCCTCGACGATCAAAACTGTCTTGCTCATCTGCTGCCTTCCCCGGATATTCTTAATCGCCTGATGCGCGCGTCTTTTTCCAGCTTCTCCAGTAATTTGTAGCATCCCCGCCCAGCCCGGCCAAGCCGTTTGAGGATGACATTCCCGAGCAGGATCATGTTGAAAATCAAAGACCCGGATACCCTTCCCGCGGCGGTTGCCGCCCAGCTGGAAGCACTCGCCCTCACCCCCGGCCGGCCGCTGCTGATCGTCGATGCCGACGAGGTGCTGTTCTATTTCCTGCGCGGGCTGGAGCGATTCCTGGTGGCCCGGGAGCTCTACTTCGACTGGCAATCCTATGCCCTGCACGGGAATATCCGCCGCCGGCGGGACGACAGCCCGGTGGAAGCCGAGGAACTGCATCTGCTGCTCCAGCGCTTCTTCGCCGATGCGACCGAGGAGCTGGACCCCGTCGATGGCGCCGCGGCCGCCCTGCAGCGGCTCAAGACCCGGATGCAGGTGGTGGTGCTGAGCAATGTTCCGGTGCTGGCCCGGCAGGCGCGCGAACGCGCCCTGGTCCGCCACGGCATGGATTTTCCGCTGATCGCCAATAGCGGCCCGAAAGGCCCGGCCGTCGCCGCGCTGCTGCGCCGGGTGGCGGCGCCCGCCGTGTTCATCGACGACATACCGCATAACCATGCCTCGGTGGCGAAGCTGGCGCCCGAGTGCCACCGGTTGCATTACGTCGCGGATACAAGGCTGGCCGCCTTGCTCGGTCCGGCGCCCGACTGCCATCATCGCGCCGCATCATGGAGTGAGATCGAAGACCATGTCTCGGCATTGCTGGTCAGGGCCTAGGCGGCGGCATGCGTATCGGCGTTGATCTCGGCGGCACCAAAATCGAGGCGATCGCGCTGGCCGATGACGGCGCGATCCGCGCCCGGCGGCGCGTGCGTGCCCCGCGCGGCGACTACCAGGCCACCGTCCTGGCGATCCGCGATCTGGTGCAGGCGATCGAAGCCGATGCCGGGGCGACCGGGCCGGTGGGCGTCGGGATTCCCGGCACCATCTCGCCGGCCACCGGCCTGATCAAGAATGCCAACTCGGTCTGGCTGATCGGCCACGCGCTGGACCATGACCTGACGGCGGCGACCGGCCGACGCGTGCGGCTGGCCAACGATGCCAACTGCTTTGCCCTTTCGGAAGCCAGCGACGGCGCGGGGCGCGGCTATCCGGTGGTGTTCGGCGCCATCCTGGGCACCGGCTGCGGCTCGGGCATCGTGGTCGATGGCCGCGTGCTGGTCGGGCCGAATGCCATCGCGGGGGAATGGGGTCATGTCCCGCTGCCCTGGCGCGAGCCGGCCGAGTTGCCGGGGCCGCTCTGCTATTGCGGCAAATACGGCTGCCAGGAAACCTTCATGTCGGGCACCGGCCTGGAGCTGGATTTCCGCCAGACGACCGGACGCGCGCTGGAGGGCAGCGCGATCGTCGCCGCCGCGGCTTCCGGCGATCGGGATGCGGAGCTGGCGCTTCAGCGCTACGAACACCGGCTGGCCCGCGGGCTCGCGGCCATCCTCAACGTGCTCGACCCGGATGTCATCGTGCTCGGCGGCGGGTTGTCGAATCTCGAACGGCTGTATGAGAACGTGCCGCGGCTGTGGGGCGCGTTCGCCTTCTCCGACACGGTGGTCACGCCGCTGGTGAAGAACCACCACGGCGACAGTTCCGGCGTGCGCGGCGCGGCCTGGCTGTGGCCGCCGGGGACCGCGGCCACGCCGATCTAGCTTCAGCAGCCGTCCTTCGGCTTGATGTCCAGCTGCTGCAAGGTGGCGCGGATCGCATAATCGCCATAGTCGAACACGATGTCGTCGGCGACGCCGTTCTCATAAAGGCGATAGCCGATCTCGTAATCGGGCATGTCCTGGGCCTTCTCCGACGTGAAATAGGCGAGCCGGATACGCCAGGAGCGCACGCCTTCCAGCGGCTTCAGAACGGCCCGCCCGCTGGCATCCGGCGGCAGTTCGCCGCTGACGAAGCCGCCGATCTCGACATAGGAATCGGCGGCCGAGCCATCATAGACCGGCACCTGCAGCCAGTTTTCCCCGGCGCGCGCCAGCGCCAGCAGGCGGATGGTGTGCTCGGTGGGAAAGATCGTGCCGTCCGGCAGCGGCAGGTCGGTATCCGGCGGCAATGTGAAGCGCACCTTGCTCTTGCCGCCCTGGACGAGTTTGGCCTCTCCGGCCAGCTGCTGATCGAGATCGCCGTTGACCTCGTCCTTCAGCTTGAAGCGGAAGCGCCGCCCGTCATGGGATTCCCAGGAATTCAGCACCATGTCGTTCAGCACCGGGCCGTCTTCGGTGCTGGTCTGGATGACGAAGCGCTGGTTCAGCACATAGCCGTCGCAGGCATTGACGAATTCCAAGCTCAGGCCCCCGGCGACGCCCTGGCGGTAATTGCGAGGATCGAGCCGGGCGACCGACAGGCCGTAGAAGGCCTGATGCGACACAAGGCCCTGGCTCAGGGCCTCCCGCTCCGTGCCGTCCACCGCATGGACGGCGCCTGACGACAGAATCCCCAGGCCGAGCAGCAACACAAAACACAACCGTAAGATGGGCACGCGCGTCTCTCTGGGGCCGAAATTGCTTGCAACAGGATAGCCTTGCCCGGAAAAGAAAGGAACACGCGGCCCCGCAAAACGCGGCAAGAATTCGGACAAGGAGCCCCCCATGGCAAAACCGATCGTCCTGGTAACCCGGCGCATGCCGGCGGCCATCGATGCCCGGCTGCAGCGCGACTACGATGCCCGCCTCAATCCCGACGACCGGATCTATTTGGAGGACGAACTGGCGGCGAAAGCGGCGGATGCCGACGCGATGCTGATCTGCACCTCGGAGAAGATCACGCCCGCCCTGCTGGACCGCCTGCCCGCCCGGCTGAAGGTGATCGCCACCTTTTCGGTCGGCTATGAGCATATCAATGTGGCCGCCTGCAGGGCGCGCGGCGTGGTGGCCGCCAATACGCCGGGCGCGATGACGGAGGCCACGGCCGATATCGCCCTGCTGCTGATGCTCGGGGCGGCGCGCCGCGGCTTCGAGGCGCAGCAGCTGGTGCGCAACGGCGAATGGAAGGGCTGGCATACCACCATGCTGCTGGGCATCGATCTGGCGGGCAAACGGCTCGGCATCTTCGGCATGGGGCGGATCGGCCAGGCCGTGGCGCAGCGCGCCCGCGGCTTCGGCATGCAGATCCATTACTGCAACCGCAAGCGCCTGCCTCAGGATCTCGAGCAGGGTGCCGTGTTCCATCCCGATCTGGACGGCCTGCTGAGGGTAAGCGATGTGCTGTCGATCAACGCGCCGTCGACCGCCGAGACGCGCGGCCTCCTGAACGCCGCGCGGATTGCGCTGCTGCCCGACGGCGCCGTCGTGGTGAATACCGCGCGCGGCGACATGATCGACGATGCCGCGCTGATCGCGGCGCTCAAATCCGGCAAGCTGCGGGCCGCCGGGCTTGACGTGTTTGCCGGCGAACCGGCGCTGAACGGCGAATACCTGAAACTGCCGAATGTCTATCTCCTGCCGCATATCGGCAGCGCGACCGTGGAAACCCGCGACCGCATGGGTTTCATGGCGCTCGACAATATCGACGCCGTGCTGCAGGGCCGACCGGCGCCCAACCCGCTCTGGTAGCGTCTTGCGAAGGCCGGGCGGCAAAAACTGCCCGGCCGCCTTCGTATAAATTGCCGATTTTCTGCCAATTCCTGATGGCACGCCGCTTGCTACTCTGTTAACGGACACAGATTGCACGACCGGTTCGCCATGACACTTGCGAGACCTGCCAACGATATACAGCCGGGCTGGACCCGGCCGGGACCCGCTGCCGCCGGCAACCTGCCCGGCTTTGCCAGTCTGGTGCTGCGCCTGCGCCTGTCGCTGCGGCGCGACCCGGATCCGCGCAAGCATGACCTGGTCGAGCAGATCCTGACCGCCGCCGCCGAAAGCGAGCAGCAGCTGGTCGACCTCTCGCAGCGGGTGGCCGAGCTGGAGGCCCTGTCGACCACCGACGACCTCACCGGCCTGCCCAACCGGCGCGCCTTCGAGCAGTATATGCAGCTCGAAATGGCCCGTGCGCGCCGCCAGGGCCCAGGCCAGAGCCGGGGCGGTACCCTGGCCTTCATCGATATCGACCGTTTCAAGGCGATCAACGACCGGCTGGGCCATGCCGCCGGCGATGCCGTGCTGTGCCAGCTCGCCCTGCGGCTGCGGCCGGCCGCCAGGGCGGCGGATTTCGTCGCGCGGCTGCACGGCGACGAATTCGTGCTGGCGCTGTCCAGCGCCACGCCCGAGCAGGCGGAAACGCGGCTGGCGGAGCTGGCGTCCCGGATCGAGCGCCAGCCCCTGCGCTTCGGCGATCATCTGCTGCCCCTGGCCATCAGCTACGGCCTGGCGCCCTATGACGCGAACAGCGAGCTGGGCGACCTGATCCGCGCCAGCGATCGCGCCATGTATGCGAGCAAGCAGGCGAAAAAGCCCCGTCCCGCCGGCAGCTGAGCGCGTTGCGGCCCTGCCGCTTCCGGGCTAGAACCGCTCAAGCGTTCAAAAAACGGAGCGGAATCCCCATGAGCCACGACGCCCGCCTTGCCAGTCTGAAAATCGAACTGCCGCAGCCGGCCGCGCCGGCCGCAAACTACGTGCCCTATGTGGTCAGCGGCAATCTCGTCTTCGTCGCCGGCCAGATCACCATCTGGAATGGCGAGTTGCGCTATCTCGGCCGGGTCGGCGAGAATCTCTCGGTGGAAGATGGCGTCGCCGCCGCCCGCATCTGCGGCCTGAACATCATCGCCCAGGTGCGCGCGGCCTGCGGCGGCAGCCTCGATCGCGTGAAGCGCTGCGTGAAGCTGGGCGGCTTCGTCAACTGCACATCCGACTTCACCAACCAGCCGCAGGTGATCAACGGCGCCTCCGACCTGATGGTCGAGGTATTCGGCGATGCCGGCAAGCATGCCCGCTTTGCCGTCGGCGCCAATGTACTGCCGCGCGGCGTGGCGGTCGAAGTGGACGCGATCTTCGAGATCGCCTGAGGCCCGATGCCCGGCCGGATCGACGCCCGCCTGAGGGAACTCGGGCTGGAATTGCCGCCGGCGCATCAGCCGGTCGCCAATTATGTCGGCTTTGTCGCCGTCGGCCGGGAAATCCATGTCTCCGGCGTCGGCCCGACCTGGGGACAGGCGATCCGGCACCAGGGCAAGATCGGGCGCGAGCTAGGCCATGACGACGGCTATCAGGCGGCGCGGCTGACGGCGCTCAACCTGCTCGCCCATGCAAAAGTGGCCTGCGGCGGCGACCTGGACCGGATCGAACGCTGCGTGAAACTGCTTTGCCTGGTGAATGCCGTGCCGGACTATATGGATGCGCAGAAGGTCGCGAATGGCGCCACTGATCTGCTGAGTGATATTTTCGGCCCCGGGCAACGCCCGGTGCGCACGACGACTGCCGTTCCCTCCCTGCCCTTCGACATCGCTTTCGAGGCCGATGGGATTTTCCAGATCCGCTGAGTTGTTCCCATGAGCAGACAAGACCTTCCGAAATGGCTGACCAAGACGCCGGTGGCGCATCGCGGCCTGCACGACATCGCCAAAGGCGTGCCGGAGAATTCCCGCCTTGCATTCCAGAAGGCGATCGAGGCCGGCTATGCCATCGAGCTCGATGTGCGGATCACCAGCGACCAGCAGGTGGTCGTGTTCCATGATGCCGACCTGCAGCGTCTCTGCGGCCGCCAGGGCCTGGTCGAACGCACCCCGCTGGCTGAACTGAAAGGCTTCAAGCTGCTCGGGACCGAGGAAACCGTGCCGAGCTTTCGCGACGTGCTGGACCAGGTGCACGGCCAGGTGCCGCTGGTGGTCGAGATCAAGAAGGATAAGGGCGAAGCGGCCGGGGTGCTGGAAGCCAGCGTCGCCCGCATGCTGCAGCATTACCCCGGGCCGTTCGCTGTGCAATCCTTCAGCCCGCGCACCGTGAAGTGGTTCCAGAAGAATGCGCCGCAGATCCTGCGCGGCCAGATTTCCACCGATCTTGCCAATATGACCAAGGGCCTTAGCTGGTTCACCAGGCTGCAGTTGAAACGGGCTCTCATGACTGGCTACGGCGATCCGGATTTCCTCGCCTACGACGTGCGTGATCTGCCATCCGAGATCACGGCGGCCGCGCGGCGGCGCAAGCTGCCCATCCTGAGCTGGACCGTGCGCAGCCCGGCCGAACGCGCCCGCGCGGCGGCCCATGCCGACAACGTGATCTTCGAGGAGCTGTCGACTCCCTGATGAGCATTGCGGCGAAGTCGGCCCGGATCACCATCCGCACGCTGGCCAGGGTCGCCGACCTGCCGGCGCAAGACTGGGACCGCTGCGCCGGCGGCGACAACCCTTTCGTCGCGCATGCCTTCCTCGATGCGCTGGAGCAGTCCGGCTGCGTGACGCCGCGCAGCGGGTGGCAGCCGACCCATCTTGTGGCCGAGGATTCCCGCGGCAAGCTGCTGGGCCTGCTGCCGCTCTATATCAAGGGCCATAGCCAGGGCGAATACATCTTCGACCACGCCTGGGCGGAGGCCTATGCGCGCGCCGGCGGGCAGTATTATCCGAAATTGCTGGCCGCCGTTCCCTTCACGCCGGTGACCGGCCCGCGCTTCCTGGTGGCGCCGGATGCCGACGAGACCACCGTCATCCCGGCCCTGCTGGAAGCTGCCCGCGAAACCGCCCGGCGCCACGACCTTTCGTCGCTGCATGTGAATTTCCTGTCCGAGCCGCAGCGCGACGTCGCGGTGGCCGACGGCATGCTGCTGCGGCTGGGCGAGCAGTTTCACTGGGTCAACGAAGACTATGCCGATTTCGACAGCTTCCTCGCCCAGCTTGCCTCGCGCAAGCGCAAGGCGATCCGCCGTGAGCGACGCGAGGCGGTGGAGGCCGGCATCGAGATCGTCGCGCTCTCCGGCGCGGAACTGACCGAAGAGCATTGGGATGCCTTCTTCGCGTTCTACATGGATACGGGCAGCCGCAAATGGGGCCGGCCCTATCTCAATCGCGACTTCTTCCGGCGCCTGCACGACACGATGGCAGACCGCGTTGTGCTGGTGATGGCACGCCGCGGCGGCCGCTGGATCGCCGGCGCCTGGAACATGCGTGGCCGCGAGGCGCTCTACGGCCGCAACTGGGGCTGCGTCGAGTATCATCCCTGCCTGCATTTCGAGTGCTGCTATTACCAGGCGATCGACTATGCGATCCGGCATGGCCTGAAGCGCGTCGAGGCGGGCGCGCAGGGCGAGCACAAGCTGGCCCGGGGCTACCTGCCCGCCCCGGTCTATTCGGTCCACTGGCTGGCCGATCCGCGCTTCCACGATGCCGTCGACCGCTACCTGCAGCAGGAGCGCGCCTATATGGCCGGGCTGATCGAGGCGCTGGACCAGCATTCGCCGTTCCGCCAGACCGGCCCGGCGCCGGAAACCGAATAGCGCGACCGGCGCCGCCGCGCTAGACTGCAGCAAACGAAAGGGAGGGAAGGATGTCCGGCCTGCCGCACGATTCCGGGTGCATTTTCTGCAAGATCGTCAAGGGCGACGCGCCCAGCTTCAAGCTGTACGAAGACGCCACGACCTTCGCCATCATGGATATCAATCCGTTCAATCACGGCCATGCCCTGGTGCTCAGCAAGGGCCACTACGCCAACATCCATGAAGCGACCGACGACAGCATCGCCGCGGTGGCCAGGACGGCGAAGAAGATTGCCGCCGCAGTCGCCGATGCCGTGGCCAATGACGGGATCAATATCGTGCAGGCGAACGGCAAAGGCGCGGCGCAATCCGTGCTGCACTACCACGTCCATGTGCTGCCACGCCGGCTGGGCGACAATGCCAAGCTCAACTGGAGCCTGACGCCCGGCAATCAGGAAGACATCGCCAAGCTGGCCGCGGATATCAAGGCGCGGCTGTAAATGCGTTTCCTTGCGGCAGTGGCATTCCTGTTGCTGTTCGCCGCGCCTGCAATGGCGCAGGACTGGGCGGCACGGTGCCGCGCGGAAGCGTCGCGCGGCATCACCGCCGGCTGCGAAAAGGCCCTGGAGCGCGATCCGCGCAATCCGGAGCTGCATGCCCTGCTGGGCGAGGCGTATTTCGCGGTCAGCTTCTACGGCGAGGGGCTGGAATCCTTTCGGGAGGCCATCGCGGCCTCCGGCGGCGACCCGGAATACCGCTACCGCTTCGCCGCCTTCGCGT
This sequence comes from uncultured Rhodospirillaceae bacterium, assembly GCA_964429465.1. Taxonomy (GTDB): domain Bacteria; phylum Pseudomonadota; class Alphaproteobacteria; order Ferrovibrionales; family Ferrovibrionaceae; genus Ferrovibrio. Next base: position 1,054 of record CAYSCA010000025.1, on the reverse strand, counting down.
CCCTGATCAACGAATATGTGCAGGCCACCGACGAGCTTGAACTCGCGGTGGCGGCGCGGCCGAAGGATGTCAAATCCTGGACCCTGATGGCCGACTGCTACCGCCTGATGAAGAATGATGCCGGGGCATTCCGGGCCAGCCGTGCGGCGGCCGATCTGGGCGATGCGGCAGAGGCCTATGCCCTCGCCGCCCGTTTCGGCGCCGGCAAGGGCGTCGCGCGCGATCCGAAGGAGGAACTGCGCTGGCTCGAGATATCGGCGCAGCGCGGCTATATCGCCGCCATGGAAGATCTGGTGCAGTTCTACAAGGACGGCCGGCCGGGAATTCCAGCCGACGCAGCCAGGCAGCGCTACTGGGAAGACGCGGTACGGAAGGCGACCGAGTAGGAAGCCTCAGTTAGCGTATTCGGGAACCTTGCCGGTCCCCCCTGCCTCGCCGCTTTTGGCGCCTCCGCCCTTCTCGGCGGTGAATTCGAAGCCCAGCTTGTCGTCGACCACCTTGATCAGGATATGGCCGCCCTTGACCAGCTGTCCGAACAGCAGCTCGTCGGCCAGCGGCTTCTTGATATGCTCCTGGATCACGCGGCCGAGCGGCCGGGCGCCATAGAGCTTGTCGTAACCCCGGTCGGCCAGCCAGGCGCGTGCCTCGTCGGTCAGCGCGATGGTGACGTTGCGGTCGGCGAGCTGGCCTTCCAGCTGGGCGACGAACTTGTCGACCACCCGGTTGATGACCTCGCGCGGCAGGGCGGCAAAGGGGATCACCGCGTCAAGCCGGTTGCGGAATTCCGGCGTGAACAGCTTCTTGATCGCCTCTTCGTCCTCGCCTTCCTTCATGTCGCGGCCGAAGCCGATCGCCTGCTTCGACATCTCGCTGGCGCCGGCATTGGTCGTCATGATCAGCACGACATTGCGGAAATCGACATGCTTGCCGTTGTTGTCGGTCAGCTTGCCGTGGTCCATCACCTGCAGAAGGATGTTGAACAGGTCGCCATGCGCCTTCTCGATCTCGTCGAGCAGCAGCACGCAATGCGGATGCTGGTCGACCGCATCGGTCA
>CAYSCA010000024.1:0-23235 GCA_964429465.1 uncultured Rhodospirillaceae bacterium | reverse complement strand
GCGGCTTCGATCCGCTGTCGCGCACCTGCCGCTTCATGCTGACCGAGGAAGCGCATCACATGTTCGTCGGCGAGACCGGCATCAGCCGGGTGATCCAGCGGACCTGCGAAGTGATGCGGGACTTCAAGACCGACGACGTTCGCAAGCATGGCGTGGTCGACCTGCCGACCCTGCAGAAGTATCTCAACTTCCACTTCTCGGTGTCGCTCGACCTGTTCGGTTCGGAGATTTCGACCAACGCGGCGAACTACTACACGATGGGCCTGAAAGGGCGCTTCGACGAGGCCCGCATCAACGACGACCACAAGCTGACCGATGCGGGCTACAAGGTGCTGCAGGTGCGCAACGGCGGCATCGTGGAAAGCGAGGAAGCCGCCCTGCCCGCGCTGAACGAGCGGCTGCGCGATGATTACGTCGCCGATTGCGCCCGCGGCGTGATGCGCTGGAACCAGGTGATCAAGCGCCATGGCATCGATTTCGAGCTCAAGCTGCCGCACCGCGCGTTCCATCGCCAGATCGGCCAGTTCGCCGAGCTGCGCGCCACGCCGGACGGCAAGGTGATCAGCCAGACGGAATGGGAAGCCGGCCAGCAGAACTGGCTGCCGACCGACGCCGACCGCACCTATGTGATCAGCCTGATGACCCCGGTGACCGAGATCGGCAAGTTCGCCAACTGGATCGCCCCGCCGGCGCGCGGCATCAACAACCAGCCGGTCGATTTCGAATACGTCCGCGCCTGATTTCGCGGTTTTTCCTCCCCTGACCGCCTTGGGGCGCTGCCGGAGCACCGGCGGCGCCCCTTCTTTTTTACGGGACCTCCCCGTATAAAATCCGGCATGTCCGGCCAGCCGATTCCCTACACAGTGCGGCGCATCGTCAAATGGGGCGAATGCGATCCGGCGGGCATCGTCTACACGCCGCGTTTCCTCGACTGGATTCTCGAAGCGGCGGAAAGTTTCTTCGCCGAGGTGGTCGGCGTCGACTGGTTCCAGCTGAAGCAGACCCACGGCCTGGGCTCGCCCAGCGTCAGCACGAGGATCGACTTCCGCAAGCCGATCAAGCATGGCGAACCCTTCACCATCGAAGTGCTGGTCCGACGGCTGAGCCGCTCGACCATCACCTACGCCATGCGCGGCCGCAACGGGGCCGGCGAGCTCTGCTTCGCCGCCGAACTGGTCTCCTGCATCGTCGATGCGCAGAAAGTGAAATCGGTGACCATCCCGGATGTGATCCGGCAGCCGATTCTGGAATACCAGGCTGCGACGGCAGCCTTGCTTGAGGGGGATATCTCTGCATGACCGACACCCATGGCATCACCAAATTCTTTCCCGTGTCGTGGGAAGAGCTGCATCGCCACTGCAAGGCGCTGGCCTGGCGCCTGCTCGACAACGGCCACTACAAAGGCGTGGTGGCGATCACCCGCGGCGGCCTGGTGCCGGCCGCCATCGTCGCGCGCGAGCTGGAAGTCCGCGTGATCGAGACGATCTCCTGCTCGACCTATGACGGCCTGGTGCGCACCAACGAAGTGAAGATCCTCAAGACGGCGGAAGCCGCGATCCGCGATGCCGGCGAAGGCTGGCTGATCATCGACGACCTGGTCGATACCGGCGTAACGGCAAAGGCCGTGCGCCAGCTGCTGCCCAAGGCGCATTTCGCCACGATCTACGCCAAGCCCGCCGGCCGTCCGCTGGTCGACACCTTCATCACCGAGGTCAGCCAGGACACTTGGATCCTGTTCCCCTGGGATACCGAAGCGGTGATGTCGAAGCCGATCGTCGAACTGCGCGGCGGGCGCTGAGCGCGGCCGCTGCGTCAGGCCGCTGCCGAACTCATCGGCGCAACTACCTCCGGCAACGGTCCGGCCTCGATCTGGGCCAGCATTCCGGCGCGATCGATCTGCGTCGTATACATGCGCGCCGAGCGGCCGACCGCGCCGATGAAGCCGTCCATGGCGAGATCGGCGCGCGCATAGCCGTAACCGTCGCGGCGCAGCGGCACGCCGCTGTGATACAGATTCTCGTAAACCAGGCCGCAATGGTAATCGACATCGTAGCGCTGGATGCTGATGGCGCGGACAAGATGCGTCAGCAGATAGGCCAGGCGCTGGCTGCGATAGGCCTCGGCGATCACCAGCCCGCCATGATGGCCGATGCGGCCCGTCCAGTTGCAATCCTGCGGCTGCAGGATTGTCGCGCTGCCGAGCGGTGGCAGCTTTTCTGAAAACAGCTTTCCGCTGCGCAGCCATTCGATCCAGCCGCCTGGTCCGGTTTCGATCAGCCGGAATGCGATCACCGCCACCAGCTCGCTCGATTTCCTTGCGCGCGTCGGGATGGTGGAGAGCCGAAGCCAGTATTGCGGCCCGCCCGGCTGGAAATCGTGATGGGCCGGGTCGAAGCTCGGATTGATGCCGACGATACCGGGCATCCCTTCCAGACAGCGACGCCAGCGCGACAGGTCCGGATCCTGTTCGACGAAAAAGCCCCGGGCGTTCAGAGCCTCCAGCAAGAAGTTGATATAGCGGTCGGTAGCAAGTGTGCGGCGCATAGTACCCCCCATGGTTGCCTGCGCCGGCAACATTAGCCGCGAAACAACCATAGGGGGTAATCTGTTTGAGAGCCGCAGCCGGAAATTAATGTTTCCGGCCGCGCAGGCTCATCCGCGCAGGATCGTCTCCACCACGCGCTGGACCTCGAGGGCTTCCCGCAAGGTGGCCAGGTCATGCGGTTCGCCGCGGGTCAGCGCCACCGCCTTGTCGAGCTGGCGCTTCAGCACCAGCGGCCGCGTCACCTCATTGGGCAGCGAATCCGGGGCTTCCCGCCATTCCCCGTCGACCAGCCGTTCGGCGATGGCCCAATCGCGCAGCCGGATGCTGCCCTTCGCGCCGGTGACGCGGAAGATGTTGTGATCCGGCTTGGCCGTCGCCCCAACGCCGGCCGTGATCGCCACCGGAACGGCGCCGGCCTGCAATTGCGCCGTCGCCGCTCGCTCGGTTCTGTCCGGGTCGGGATAGGCGATGCTGTGGCCCTGCAGCCGCAGCGACCCGAACAGCCGGCCGGCCAGGAACAGGAAATGCGACCCGACCTCGCGCAGGAAGCCGCCCTGCGCGCGGGCATCGAGCCAGCCGCCGGCCTCGGCCTGCCAGGGCCGCGGCCATTGCGCGAAGCCGATCTCGACATCGACGCGGCTCACCTCCCCCACGCTGCCATCCTTCAGCCAGCCATGCAGCTGGTCGACCGCGAAGGACGAGGCGAGCACGAAATTCACCGCGCCGCGTGCGCCGTCTGCTTCCGCCCGCTGCACGAAACTCTCGGCTTCCGCGAGGTCGACGGCCAGCGGCTTTTCGCAGAACACGGCCCGGCCGCGCCGGAAAGCCTCGCGCGCATAGCCGAGATGAAAAGCCGGCGGCGCCGCGACATAGACGCAATCGCTGGCCGCGATCACCGCCTCGGCCGAGGCAAGCTGCCCGACCTGCGGCAGCTCGCGCCCCAGGCGCTGCATCGCTTCCGCCGATGGATCCCAGACACCCGCGGCGACCAGCCTGGCGGGATCATGATCGAGCGCGGCGCGCAGCAGCCGCTCGCCCATGATCCCGAAACCGATGATGCCCAGCCGGACCGGTTCAGCCATGAATCGCGCGCTCATGCCGACCGCGGCGCCGTCAGCAGGGTCCATTGCACCACTTCGCGGATCACGGCGCCCAGTGCCGTATCGAAAGCCGCGATGACGGACAGCATGTCGGCCCCCTTCGAGGCTTCCCGACGTTCGAAGCTGGCGGAAGCGACGATCTGCTGGTTCGGCTGGGCGATCAGTTTGACGTTCAGCGCGACGCGGACGACCGGCTCGACGGTGCCCTCGCGCAGCTCGGCCTGGAACTCGCGCAGCTCGCTCTTGACGTTGAAATCCGAGCGCAGGCCGATGGACTGGCGGCCGACCGAAACGATCTTGCCGGTATTCTCGAAACTCTCGACCAGCAGCGTCTGCACCATGCGCGGCGCGCGCTCGGCCCAGCGCGCATCGGCGTAATACTTGATCTCGTAGGGATTGGTCATGATCGCGATGCGATGGGTATCCAGCCCGCCCGCCGCATAGGGCTCCTCGACCACCAGCTGCCAGTCCACCCGCGGCATTTCAGCCTGGAAGGTGTTCTTCGGCGTCAGCGTATAGAGATTGGAAGGCGGCGCCTGGGGGATCAGGCCGCCGCAGCCCGACAGCCCCGCGCTGCCCGCCGCTGCCGCGCCGAGCAGCAGGCCGCGCCGCGATATCACTTTCTGCATCACCGCCTCCCCTCGCCGCGATATTCGGCGTCCCGGTTGCCGAACAGCACGGCGCTCGGATTATCCTCCAGCCGCTGCGCCACCCGCGCCAGGCTGGCGACCAGGATGCGCGCTTCGGAAACGAAGCGCCGGAACTCGCCGAAGCCGTCCCGCGTGATCGCCTGGATCGGCGCGCGGTTCTCGTTCACCAGCGCCTGGATCTCGGCCAGCGTGGCGTTGAGCTGCGTCATCGCCGTCCTGGCATTCTGCATCGCCTCGGCCGCATCGCCTTCCATCAGGCGGTTGGCGTTGCCCAAGGTCCGCTCGGCTTCCGCCATCACGCGGTCGAGCCGGTTGGCGATGTTGCGGGCTGCCTCGGCAGCCTTGGCGATATCGTCGCTGGTGCGGTCGAAGCTGTCGATGGCGCGGCCGATGCTGTCCTGCCGGCTGGCCAGCATATGCGAGACCTGCCGCAGATCGGAGACGAAGCCCGACAGGTTCATGATATTCTCGTCGCTGAGCACCTGGGCCGCGCGCTGTAGCAGTTCCGGCGCCGCCTCGAACAGGGCCTCGATGGCGGACGGCCGCGAGCGGATGGTCGGGTAATCCTGCGGATTGTTGCTGCTGACCACCGGCAGGATCGGCGTCGCCGAGGTGCCGGGCAGGATCTGCACGAAGGAGATTCCGGTGATGCCCTGCAGCTGCAGGGTGGCCTCGGAATCGCCGCGGATCGGCGTGTCGGCGGCAACCTCCACGGTCACCCGCACCCGGCTGGTATCTTCGCGGTCGATCATGATCTGCGAGACATTGCCGACCTTGATGCCGTTGAAGCGCACATCGCCGCCGACGCCCAGCCCGGATACCGAGCCGGTGAAGTAGATGTTATAACGAGCGATCTCCCTGTCTTCCTGCACTTTCGCCAGCCACAGCGTGAACATCACGATAGCGGCCAGGAAGACCAGCATGAAGCTGCCGATCAGCAGGTGATGCGCGCGCGTTTCCATCCTGTCAGCGTCCTTCCGCTACTGCCGTGATCGCCGCGGCGCGGGCGCGCGGGCCGTGGAAATAAGCCCTGATCCAGGGATGCCGGTTGTCCAGCATGACCTGCATCGGCCCGGTGACCAGCACCTTCCTTTCGGCCAGCACGGCGATACGGTCGCAGATTGCATGCAGCGAGTCGAGATCGTGGGTGACCATGAACACCGTGAGGCCGAGCGCCTGCTGCAGGTCGCGCACCAGCTGGTCGAAGGCCGCCGCCCCGATCGGATCGAGACCGGCGGTCGGCTCGTCGAAAAAGACGATTTCCGGGTCGAGCGCCAGGGCCCGGGCCAGTCCGGCGCGCTTGCGCATGCCGCCGGAAAGCTCGGACGGGTATTTGCCGCCGGCATCGGGCGGCAGGCCGACCATCTGCAGCTTGGCGGCCGCGATCTCGTCCAGCAGGTTCTGCGGCAGGTCGTAGAATTCCTTCAGCGGCACCTGGATATTCTGCGCCACGGTCAGCGAGGAGAACAGCGCGCCATCCTGGAACAGAACGCCGAAACGCTGCCGCACCGCGCGCAACGCGGCATCGCTGCCGCCGATCATGTCGGTGCCGAGCAATTCGATGCTGCCGGCCACAGCGCGGTTCAGCCCGATGATGGTGCGCAGCAGCACCGACTTGCCGGTGCCCGAGCCGCCGACCACGCCCAGCACCTCGCCGCGCAGCACGTCGAGGTCGAGGCCGTCATGGACGGCGACGCCATCGAAGGCATTGACCAGTCCGCGCACCCTGATGACGGCATCGCCAGCCATGCTCAGAACCCGATCAGGTTGAACATGATCGAGAACAGGGCATCGACCACGATGACCAGGAAGATCGACTGCACCACGGCGCGGGTGGTGAGCCGGCCGACGCTGGCCGCATCCCGCTTGACCCGCAAGCCTTCATAGCACCCGACCATGCCGATCAGCGAGGCGAAGACCGGCGCCTTGACCAGGCCGACCAGGAAGGTGTTCAGCGATACCGAATCCTGCAGCCGCTGGGCGAACAGCATCAGGTCGACATTCAGCGTGCTCCACGCCATCACGGCGCCGCCGAACAGCCCCATGAGGTCGGCGAAAAAGGTCAGCAGCGGCATGGTCAGCACCAGGGCGAACATGCGCGGCAGCACCAGCACCTCGACCGGGTCGAGGCCGAGCGTGCGCATGGCGGCGATCTCCTCGTTCACCTTCATCGTGCCGATCTGGGCGGTGAAGGCGCTGCCCGAGCGGCCGGCGATCAGGATGGCGGTCAGCAGCACGCCGAGCTCGCGCAGCACCGAAATGCCGATCAGGTCGACCACGAAGATATCGGCGCCGAAGCGGCGCAGCTGCCCCGAGCCCTGGTAGGCCATCACCATGCCGATCAGGAAGGACAGCAGGCCGACGATCGGAATGGCGCGCAGGCCGGCCTCTTCCATGTGATGCACCATCGAGGTCAGCCGCAGGCGGCCGGGTCGCAGCGCGACGCGGACGGTGCATTCGGTGACCCGCCCGATGAAGGCGATGAAGCGGCGCGCCTCGCGCAGGAAGAACAGCGTGAGCCAGCCGAACCAGACCACCAGCGCCAATGCCCCGCTCTCGGACGACCGGCGAGCCGGCGCGGCAGCACCGGCTCCGGCGACATACTCGAACAGGGTGCGATGTTCGGCCCGGGCATCCGGCCATTCCACCGTCATCCCGGCCTGTTCCAGCCGGCGCCACAGCCGGCGCAGCAGGATCGCGCCGGCGGTATCCAGCCGCTCCAGCCCGGTTGAATCGATGATGGCGCTGCGGCTACCGCCGGCGGTGAAGCCGGCGATCTGGCGGTCCAGCGCCGCGGCGGCCGCGAGGCTCCAGATGCCGCTGACTACGATACGCAGCGACGCCCCATCCCGCTCGATCTGCAATCCGCCCTGGGTCATCCGCCTGCCGATCTGCCCGCCCGCAATCAAGACGGCTTGCGAAAGGCTTAGCAGAAATGACAGTCTCGGCAAATATGGGGAACCAGGGGGGAGCCATGCCACGCTTTGCTGCGAACCTGAGCTACCTGTTTCAGGGAGAGCCTTTTCTCGATCGCTTCCAGGCCGCGGCGGCGCAAGGCTTTGAGGCCGTGGAATTCCAGTTCCCCTATGATCACAGCGCCGCCGCCATCGCGGCCGCGGTGCGCGACAGCGGCCTGCCGGTGGTGCTGTTCAACGCCCCACCGGGCGACTGGACGGCCGGCGAGCGCGGGCTTGCCACGCTGCCCGAGCGGCGGCGGGATTTCCGCGCCGCCATGGCCCGCGCCTTCGATTACGCGGCCGCCTATAACTGTCCGCGTATCCATGTGATGGCCGGCATCGAGAAAGCCGGCATGGACCGCCGCGCCATGGAAGCCTGCTACATGGACAATCTCGCCTGGGCGGCGGAACAGGCATCGGGCGCCGGCCTGATGCTGCTGATCGAGCCGCTCAACCCGCGCGACGTGCCGGGGTATTTCCTTCACGATTTCGACTATGCCGAGAAGATACTGGCGGAGATCGACGCGCCGAACCTGCGCCTGCAATTCGACCTCTATCATGCCCAGATCATCCATGGCGACATGGCGAAACGGCTGGAACGCCAGATGCCGTGGATCGGCCATATGCAGATCGCCAACCCGCCCGGCCGCCACGAGCCCGGCGTCGGCGAGATCGACTACCATTTCATGTTCGAGACGCTGGACGGGCTGGGTTATGACGGCTGGGTCGGCTGCGAATACCGCCCCTCGCGCGAGGGCGAGGCCAGCCTGGAATGGATCCGCCGCTATGGCGTGACCAAGCCCGCGCCGAAGCGCAGGCTTACGCCATAAACCGCGGCAGCCAGAGCGCGATCGCGGGAAAGGCGATCAGCAGGCCGATCCGCACCATGTCCGCCGCCACGAAGGGCAGGATGCCGCGGATCACCGTCTGCAGCTTCACCTTGCCGACGCCCTGGATGACGAAGAGATTCATGCCGACCGGCGGCACGATCATGCCGATCTCGACGATGGTGACGATATAGATGCCGAACCAGATCGGATCGATGCCGAGCGCGTGGGTCACCGGGAAGACGAACGGCAGGGTCAGCAGGATCATCGCCAGGTCGTCCATCAGGCTGCCCAGCACGATGTAGAAGACCGTCAGCAGCAGCAGGAACATGGTCGGGCTCAGCTCGAGCCGCTGCACCTCCCCGATCAGGTATTGCGGCACGCTGGTGCCCTCGAGGAAGAAGTTGAACAGCCCGGCGCCGACGATGATCAGGAAGATCATCGCGCTGGTGCTGGCCGATTCCAGCAGCGAGGCCTTGAAGCGCTCCCAGCCCATGGTGCGTCCGGCCAGGGCGAAGATCAGCGCGCCGACCGCGCCGACCGACGCCGCCTCGTTGGGCGAGAAGACGCCGGCATACATGCCGCCGATCACCAGCGCGAAGAGCAGCGCGACCGGCCAGACGCCGCGCAGCATGCGGCCGCGCTGGCGCCAGGTCTGCCGCTCGCCGGCCGGCCCCAGCGCCGGATTGAGCCGCGTCGCCACGGTGATCGCCAGCATGTAGAGCACCGTGCCGAGCAGGCCGGGCAGCAGGGCGGCAATGAACAGCTTGCCGAGCGACTGTTCGGTCAGCAGGGCATAGATCAGCAGGATGATCGAGGGCGGGATCAGGATGCCCAGCGTGCCGCCGGCCGCGATGGAGGCCGTCGCCAGGCTGTCGGCATAGCCGCGCCGCCGCATCTCGGGCAGCGCAACGCGGCACATCGTGGCGGCGGTGGCGATCGCCGAGCCGCAGATGGCGCCGAAGCCGGCACAGGCGACGACGGTGGCCAGCGCCAGTCCGCCGCGGTAATGCCCGAAAAAGGCATAGGCCACATCGTAAAGCTGCCGCGACAGGCCCGCATAGGACGCGAAGACGCCCATCATGACAAACAGCGGCACGACCGAAAGGCTGTAGGGAAACACGCTCTCGAAGGGCGAGGACCCCATCACATAGGCCAGTCCCGCCCAGCCCTGCAGGAACAGGAAGCCGGCGCCGCCGACCGCGCCCATGGCGACCGCCACCGGAACCCGCGCCAGCATCAGCAGCAGGACCGCGGCGAACCCGGCAATGCCGATCAGCGCCGGCGCCATCACAGCATCTCCGGCTTCGGCGGCGGCGGCAGCGGATCGTAACCGCGCAGCGTCGCAGCCCCGTGCCGCAGCATGACCACGAAGGCCATCGCGGCGGCGAAGAACGAGCCGGCCAGCAGCGGGTACCAGAACCAGGTCATCGGCAGGCCGATGGTCTGCGACTTGTCGCCCAGCAGGCCGACCGTTTCGAACTGTCCGATGCCGTACCAGCCGATCGCCAGCATCAGCAACGCGCCGAGCAGGGCTGCGATCGCCTTGAACAGGGCCTGCAGGCGGAAGGGCAGCTTCTCCACGCCGATCTCCACCGCGACATGGCTGTCGGCGATGAAGCCGTAAGGAATGGTCAGGAAGGCGGTTGCCATGATCAGCATCTGGGTGATGTCGACCGTCCCAAGGATGCCCTGCCCGCCCGCATTGCGGATGACGATATCGGCGCAGGTGACGATGCCGGCGGCCAGCGCGCACAGCGCGCCCAGCTTGGCGGCCCAGGCGGCGGCGGTTTCGGCCAGGCGGTACAGACCCGTCATCGCGACAATCTCGTGAATGAAACGGCCCGCCGCGCCGCTGTCACGGCGTGGCGGGCCGAAGACCACTGGCGATCAGTGCTTGCCCTCGATCTTTGCGATGCGCTGCTGCATCTCGGCATAGATCGCGCGGGCATCCTTCACGCCCTGCCCTTCCAGATCGCTGAGCAGCTTTTCGGTCGTGGGCTTCAGTGCGTCGCGCCAGCGGTTGCGCTCGGCATCCGACAGCGAGCTCAGCACGTTACCCTTCTTCTTGGCCAGCTCGAGGCCCGGCGCATCCCACTGGTTCCACCAGTCGCCGAACTTCTCGATCAGGTTGGCGCCGGTGGTGTCGTCGATCGCCTTGCGCACATCCGCCGGCAGGCTGTCGTATTTGCGCTTGTTCATGATGAAGTAGAAGCTGGCAGTATAGGATCGCGCATCGAGGTGATACTTCGTCACCTCGAACAGCCGGAAGGAATTGATCGGGTCCCACGGGAAGACGGCGCCGTCGATCACGCCGCGCTGCAGGTTCTCATACACGTCGCCCGGCGGCAGGCCGACCGGCGTGGCGCCCAGCTGCTGCAGCATGGCATTGATCTGCGGGCTGGGCGAACGGATGCGCAGGCCCTTCAGGTCGTCCATCGTCTTGACCTGCTTTTCCCGCGTATGGATCAGGCCGGCGTTATGCGCGTGCAGGCCGAGCACCTTCACCGTATCGGGGAATTCCTTGGCGAAATGCTTCGGATACATGTCCCACAGGGTGCGGCTCGCCGCATTGGCGGTCTCGACCAGGAAGGGGAATTCGATGATGCCCATGCGGGGGAAGCGCCCCGCCGGCAGGCCGCGCAGGCCATGCGCGATATCCACCACGCCGCTGACCGCCTGCTCCAGCTGCCGCGCCGGATTGCCGAAGGCGCTGCCGGCCGGGAAGATGGTGACCTTCACCTTGCCGTTGGTGCGCTTGGCCAGTTCCTCGCCCCAGGGGACGAACCAGTCGCGGTGCATGCCATGCCCCGGCGGCAGGAAATGGCTGAGTTTGAGTTCGATCTGCTGCGCCATCGCGGGCGCCGCGAAGCCGGCGAGCAGGATGGCGGCGCCGAGCGCCTTGGTAATGGATGCCACGGTTTTTCCTCCCGGAATGTTTGCCGCAGAATAGTTACATTTGTAACTTAACGTCAATGGACGAAGCCCAGCGGTCCGCCTATTGTCACCCCCGGCGGGCAGAACCCTGTCTAAGCTGCTGGGGAGAGAGCAGAATTTCATGGCACGTCTGGTTGCCATAGCCGGCCTGGCCTTGGTGGTCGGCATCCTGTTGGGGATCGGCGCCGTTTCGCTGCAGCGCTCGGCCGAGTCCCCGACCGCGCGCGCGATCAAGGACCAGCCGGAGCCCGCCTCCGGGTCGGTCCCTGCCGTGGTCGAGGCGCCGGGCCAGCGCACCATCCTGCAGCTCGCCAGTTCCGTGCCGACCAGCGCGCCGCAGATCGGCACCATGGTCGCCAGGACGGCGGAAAAGCTCGCCGCCATCTCCGACGGGACGTTCGAGCTGAAGCTGCACGAGCCGAACACGCTGGCGCCCAATGCCGAACTGTTCGACGCGCTGGACGCCGGGAAGATCGACGCGATCTGGGCTTCCACCAACTTCTTCGCCGACCGCGACTCCGTCTTCTGGCTGTTCTCCACCGTCCCCTTCGGTCCGCCGGCCGGCGAGTATCTGGCCTGGCTGGCCTATGGCGGCGGCCAGGAGCTGATGGATGCCAGTTTCGCGCGCTTCAACATCAAGCCGGTCGTCTGCACCGTGCTGCCGCCGGAATCCGGCGGCTGGTTCCGGCGCGAAATCACCAGCACCGAGGACCTGAAGGGCCTGCGCATGCGCTTCATGGGCATCGGCGCGCGGGTGATCGAACGGCTCGGGGTGGAACCCGTGACGCTGTCGGGCGGCGACATCTTCTATGCCCTGCAGAGCGGCGCCATCGACGCGGCGGAATTTTCGCTGCCGGCCATCGATCTGCGTTTCGGCCTCGACAAGGCGGCGCATCATTATTACTTCCCCGGCTGGCATCAGCAGAGCTCATTGATCACCCTGCTGCTCAGCACCAAGGCCTGGGACCGGCTGACGGAGGCGCAGCGCGGCCAGATCACCAGCGTCTGCGGCGACAATATCCGCGAAAGCCTGGCCGAGGGCGAGGCGATGCAGGTGAAGGCGCTGCAGGAGATCCGGGCCAAGGGCGTGGCGATCCATACCTGGCCGCCGGCCGTGCTGTCGGCCCTGCAGAAGGCCTGGGGCGATGTGGTGAAAGAGGAAAAGGCCGCCAACCCGGAATTCAAGCAGGTCTGGGAATCCTACGACAGCTTCCGCCGCGCCTATACCGAGTGGCGCGATCTCGGCTACCTGCCCTGACGATCAGGCCTGCTGTCAGGCGCCCAGCGAGCGGCGCAGCTGGCGCACCCGGCGCTCGACCGAGATATCCATCGCGGCGGTGACTTCCAGGCTGCGGTCCTCCAGCGCATCGCCGCGCGGATTGGCGCGCGCCCGGGCTTCCACCGCGGCGTCGCGGCGACGGATGAGTTCGACGATCTCCGGCTGATACAGCCGCAGCAGATGGTTGAGCCAGCGGTTCACCTCGGGCACCGGCCAGGCATGGCGCAGCTCGAAGCGCTCCAGCATCGCAATCACGTCGCGGGCCGAATACCAGGTCTCGTCGGTGACCCAGCGATTGACCGTGAACAGACGGACCGGCATGCCGTAATTGTCCATCGCCACGCCGACGATGTGCGCCAATGCCTGTTCGCCGCGCGGCCAGTGCTGGCCGACCTGCTCGCGTGCCGTGCAGCGGCCGATTCCGGGTTTGACCAGCTGAACCGGCTCGAAACGCTCGGGCAGCAGATGCGGGCGCTGGAAGATGTGGAAATGGCCGTGTTCGCGCGTCTCGTTGCGATGGGCATGATAGTAATACTGCGCGCCGGTTTCCGGATCGAACACATCGCCCGCGGGGTAATGCTGCTGTTCGAAAAACTCGTCCTGGCCGCGCAGCAACTCGGCCACCAGATTGCTGCGGCGTGCCGAAAGATCCTGCTGGACACGCAGCACCTCGATGCCTGCAGCCAGCATCGACTGCAGACGCGCCTGGCTCAAACTCGCCATCATGTTCATGCAACCGCCATCCTCTGAACCCGGACTCGCAAACTCCTGGCGCAACCGGCAGGCAGACTATGCAGGCGGCGATTAAGCAGCGGTAAATGCGACAACACGCCACTCTTGCCGTACCGAGTCGCTGTGATAATTTCCGGTCGGCTTATGGGAATTGCCCCGCGGCGCGAGTCGCCAGCCCCAGAAAAACGACACCGCATCTTGCAAGGAGTCCTGCATGTCCCGCCTTCTGCTTTCCGTTGCCGCCATTCTCGCCCTCGGGCTCTCCGCCGCAGGGGCGCAAGCTGCCGGCGACGCCGATGCCGGCAAGAAGGTGTTCGCCAAGTGCAAGGCCTGCCATCAGTTGCAGGCCGGCAAGAACGGGGTGGGCCCCAGCCTGCACGGGCTGTTCGGGCGCAAGTCGGGCACTGCCGAAGGTTTCAAGTATTCCGATGCCATGAAGGAAAAGGCCGTCACCTGGAATGAGGAGACGCTGGCCGCCTATCTCGCCAATCCGAAGGGCTATGTCCCCGGCAACAAGATGGTTTTCCCCGGCATCAAGAAGGAAAGCGAACTGGCTGACATCATTGCCTATCTGAAAGAAGCCACGAAGTAGCCCTTCTCTTTAAAGGCCAGGAGCCTCCCCCGCGGAGGCTCCTTTTATTTTACTCATTATCTTGTGAATAATAGATATTACACCAGATCATGACATTTCTATTGAATTCCACAGTCTGGTCAGCTATCTGATCCCTATGTCCACCGCACATCCCCTCTTTCCGGCTTCCCACAGCAGCGTCTCCGCCGAGACGGCGCTGCAATGGCTGTCGGCCGGCGAAGCGGTTCTGATCGATGTCCGCGACCTTGAGGAATATGTCGACGAGCATATCCCCGGCGCGATCCTGCTGCCGCTGACCAGCCTGGACCCCGCCGCCCTGCCCCAGACGGACGGCAAGCGGGTGATCCTGCAATGCCTGACCGGCAAGCGCTCGGCCACGGCGCTGGCCCGGCTGAGCGAACAGGGCGTCAGCGGGCTTTTCCATCTCGAAGGCGGCCTGCTGGCCTGGAAGAAGGCTGGCGGCACGACCATCGAAGCCGACGAAGCTGTCGCGGCGTAAGGCCGCGCCCGCCCTTTTTTCTCCGTCCCGCGCTGGCTAAGGTCGTCCTCTGAATACTGGAGGAAACGCATGCACGTGCACGGCCCCGATGTGGTGCTGAACAATCCCGCCTATATCCACGAGACCGCCTGGCTCTACGGCAAGGTCCGCCTTGAGGAAGGCAGCTCGGTCTGGATCAACGTCGCCATGCGGGCGGAGAATTACGAAATCGTGGTCGGGCCCTACAGCAACGTCCAGGATTTCGCGATGCTGCATGTCGGCGGCCAGACCGGCACCTATATCGGCGCCCATTGCTCGATTACCCATCACTGCACCATCCATGGCTGCACCATCGGCGACAACTGCCTGATCGGGATCGGCTCGACCATCATGGATGGCTGCGTGGTGGGCGACAACTGCATCATCGGCGGCCATACCTTCCTCAAGGAAGGCACTGTCATCCCCGACAATTCGGTGGTGGTGGGCAGCCCGGGCAAGGTGATCAAGACCCAGAACAATTATGTGCGCTGCCGGCTCAATGCCTGGCTCTACTACCGCAACGCGCTGGCCTACAAGCAGGGCCAGTACCGCGAGTGGGACCAGCCGGAAATGGCCAAGGCGGTCGGCGCCGAGATCGCCCGGCTCACCGAGGAGCTGAAGGCGCTGGAAGCCGCCGGCCAGGCCTGACCCTCCCCCATCGCAGGATTTCCCGCGTGCCGCCGTGTAGTCCCAGCAGAAGCAACGGCACGAGCAGGATCATCCTGGATGCTGACCTCCCTGACGCTGCGGCCGCCTCCCCCGGCGGCGCTCCCGTGGCGGATTGACGCGATGGCGGACGACAGCGACACCGCCCTGATGCAGCGCGTCGCTGCCGGCGACCACCGCGCCTATGCGGCCCTGGTCGACCGCCATCTGCGCCATGCCGTCAACGTGGCGCATCGCGTGCTGTTTCACCGCGCCGATGCCGAGGAGGTGGCGCAGGAGGCCTTCCTGCGCGTCTGGCAGCATGCCCGCCGCTGGCAGCCGGATGGCGGCGCCAGCTTCCGCACCTGGCTGAACCGCGTGGTGGTCAATCTCTGCATCGACCGCAAGCGCCGCCCCGGCATGGCGGCCCTGGACGACCAGCCCGATCCTGTCGATCCGCAGGCGACGCCCTTCGAAGCGCGGCTGGCGACCGAAACCGGGGATCGCGTGGCGCAGGCGCTGCAACGCCTGCCCGAGCGGCAGCGGGCTGCCATCGTCCTCTGCTACTGGGAGGGCGAAAGCAACATCGCGGCGGCCGAGGCGCTGGGCGTGAGCGTCGGCGCCCTGGAATCGCTGCTGATCCGTGCCAAGCGCAGTCTGCGCGACGAGTTGAAGCCCAGTCTGGGCCAGGTTGAGGAGTGAGGCCATGAACCTCGAGCGTTTCGCCATTCTGATCGACGCCTATGGCAGCGATGCCGGCCGGTGGCCCGCCGCCGAGCGTCGGGCGGCACAGGCCCTGCTGGCATCCTCTGCGGAAGCGCAGCAGATGATGCAGGAGGCCGCATCCTTCGATGCGCTGCTGCGGGCGCCTGCCGAGATCGAGCCGAGCGCCGCCCTGAAGGCCCGTGTGCTGGCGCGGGTCGCGCCCCGGCCGACGATCGCGACGACCTGGCGCGACCAGATCGCCGAAGCGCTGACGCTGCTGTTCCCGGCCGGCCGTGCCATGCCGCAATTCGCGGCGCTGGGCCTGGCGCTGGCCATCGGCATCGGCGCCGGCCTTGCCAATGTCGGACCGGATATGCAGGACGACGATCTGATCGTGCTCCAGCTCGCCGCCGCCAATCCGATCCATCTCGAGGAGTAAGCCATGGCGGAGACCACGCCCCTGCCTGCCGCACCGAAATCCCGCCCCGGCCGCTGGCTGAAAATCGGCCTGATCGCCTCGCTGGCCTTCAACGTCGCCTTCATCGGCTGGGGGGCCACGCGCTTTGCGAAATACCATCGCATGGGCGAACGGCCCGGTGCGCAGATCGAGGAACGCATCGCGCGCCACCTGCCCGACAACGCGGCCCAGGCCTTCCGCCAGGCGATCGCCGCCAATCGCCAGGGCGAGCCGATCTCGTTCCATGCCCTGCGCCGCGACATTGCGGAGGCGCTCGCCGCCGAGCCCTTCGACCGCGGGCATTTCGAGGCCTTGCTGTCGGAGCATCGCGGCCGGCTCGATCGCTTCCAGCAGGGCCTGCAGGCCGGATTGCTGGCTGCCGCCGACGCCATGACGCCCGAGCAGCGCCGGGAATATGCCGAGCGGATGCTGCGCCATGGCCGCCGCGGCGGGGAGCGCGACGGCGAACGGCGCTAGGCCATACTTGCCTCCTCCGGGAAGCCTCGCTAGCGTGGATACTCTCGGAGGTACCCATGCTGAATGTCGTGATTACCGGCGGTGCCGGTTTCCTTGGCCAGAAGCTCGCCCGTGAAATCCTGCGCCGCGGCAAACTGGCCGGACCGGACGGCAAGCCGCAGCCGGTCAGCCGCATCCTGCTGTTCGACGCCGTCAAGGCGGCCGGACCCTACGATTCCCGGGTCAGCATCTTCACCGGCGATATCGGCAACTACCAGGACGTGCTGCGCCTGATCGGCCATGACGCCCATTCGGTGTTCCATCTCGCCGCCATCGTGTCGGCCGGCGCGGAGGCGGAATTCGACGACGGCTATCGCGTCAACTTCGAGGGCACCAGACATGTGCTGGAAGCCTGCCGCGCCATCCTGACCCATCGCCCGCGCGTCGTCTTCGCCTCCTCCGTCGCCGTCTATGGCGGCAAGCTGCCGCAGACGGTGACCGACGATACGCCGCAGCGGCCGACCACCTCCTACGGCGTGCAGAAGCTGAGCGGCGAACTGCTGATCAACGACTATTCCCGCAAGGGCTTCCTCGACGGGCGCGCCATCCGGCTGCCCACCATCATGGTGCGGCCGGGCAAGCCCAACAAGGCGGCCTCGACCTGGGCCAGCTCGATCATCCGCGAACCGCTCAGCGGCGTGGCTGCCGTCTGCCCGGTACGTCCGGACAGCCCGATGGCCTGCCTCTCGCCGCGGCATACCATCGATGCCTTCATCCGCGCCCATGACCTGCCGGCCGAGCAGTTCGGCACCGACCGCGCGCTGCTGCTGTCCGGCATCCGGGTCACCGCCGGCGAGATGGCGGCGGCCGTCGAACGCAACAAGGGCAACCGCAAGGTCGGCGAGGTCAAGTGGCAGCCCGATCCGGCGATCCAGAAGATCGTCGATGGCTGGCCCGGCGAAACGAAGTCCGAGCGCGCCAAGGCGATGGGCTTCACCACCGATCAGTCGATCGACGAGATCGTGCAGGCCTTCATCGCCGATGACCTCGACAGCCAGATCAAGAGCCTGCAGAACAGTTAGTCCCTTCCCTTCGTCGTACCCGCCCAGAAAAATCGTCCTGGCGGGTACCCAGTCTTTCCGTCTCCTGGATTCCCGCTTTCGCGGGAATGACGCAACAGAGGTAGATTATGCGCCGCCCCAAACCCGAAACCCTCGACATGATCACCCGGCTGATCGAGATGCCGACGGTGAGCCGCGATTCCAACCTCGACCTGATCCACTGGATCCGCGACCACCTGAAGGCGATGGGCGTGGACTCGACCCTGGTGCATGACGCGACCGGCAAGAAGGCCAACCTCTATGCCACGCTCGGGCCGCAGGACAAACCGGGCGTCGTGCTGTCGGGCCATACCGACGTGGTTCCCGTCGACGGCCAGGAATGGAGCACCGATCCGTTCAGGATCGTCGAGAAGGACGGCAAGCTGTTCGGCCGTGGCACCTCCGACATGAAGAGCTTCGTCGCCATCGCGCTGTCCTATGCGCCGAAATTCCTCGCCGCCAATCTCGAGACGCCGATCCACTACGCCTTCACCTATGACGAGGAGGTTGGCTGCCTCGGCGCCAAGAAGCTGATCGAGGTGCTCCGGCAGATGCCGGTGAAACCGAAAGCCTGCATCGTCGGCGAGCCGACCGAGATGCAGGTGATCGCGCAGCACAAGGGCAAGAAGAGCTGGCGCGTCGACGTGCGCGGCTTCGAATGCCACTCCTCGCTCACCCATCTCGGCGCCAATGCGGTCGAGGCGGCGGCCGAGCTGATCGCCTTCATCAAGCAGCTGGCCCGCAACAAGCGCGATCACGGGCCGTTCGACGCCGAATTCGCGCCGCCCTACACCTCGCTGCATACCGGCGTGGTCAACGGCGGCACCGCGCTGAACATCGTGCCGAAGGATTGCAGCTTCCTGTGGGAGATCCGCTACCTGCCGCAGGACGACGTGGACGCGCTGTTCGCCGAGGTGGTGGCCTATGCCCGCAACAAGCTCGAGCCCGAGCTGAAGGCGATCGACCCCACCTGCGGCTTCACCTTCACGCAGATCTCGGAATTCCCGGGCCTGGCCACCGACGACCGGGCCGGGGTGGTGGAACTGGCGAAGACGCTGACCGGCGCCAATGCCGTGAAGAAGGTCGCCTTCGGCACCGAGGCCGGCCTGTTCTCCGAAAGCGGCATCCCGACCATCGTCTGCGGACCGGGCAATATCGAGCAGGCGCATAAGCCGAACGAGTTCATCGAACTGTCGCAGATCGCGCTCTGCGAGGCTTTCATGGACAGGCTGCTGGACCGCGTGAAGGCCGGCGGCGCTCCCCTGCCGGTGTGACCCTGGTGGCGCGGCATCCCAATCTCGCCGCGATCGACGACATCCTGTCTCGTGCCCGCAGCCCGCGGCTGGCGGCCTTCCTGTATCACATGGCGGCGATCCATCCGCCCGATCGCCTGCCTGCCCGCGCCGCCTTCGATCCGATCGACGTGCCGCGGCTGCTGGGCAACATCGTCCTGGCAAAGGTGGTCCGCGCATCTACCTCTGCAGCGCCGCGGTTCCTGATCCAGGTCGCCGGCGACGAGGTTCTGAATGCCGCGCCCGAACCGATGATGAACCGCTACCTCGACGACCTGGTGCGCCGGAACGAGAGACCCGCAGCCCAGGCGATCGTCGATTCCCGGCAGAGCGTGGTCGAAAGCGGCCGCACCTATTACTGGTTCGGTCCGCCGCGCATGAAATTCCGCTTCGACTTCGCCGATGTGGAATATTGCCATTGCCCGCTGGCCGAGGATGGCGTGACCGTCGACCGCGTCCTTTCGTTCTTCCAGTACAGCGGCGCGCGACCGGCGTTGTGACCGCTCCTCCTTTCCGCGTTTCCCGCCTTTATATGAGTCTTATTTGTGTCTCATTTTTTCTTAGCTGCCCCTTAGCGGCACCTTCGCGGCGCCCGGCGCCCGCTTAGCCGGCCTTAAACCGCGTTATCCGGATGCGCGGCGTCACCGAGCCGGGCGAGCCATTCCCCGGCCGTGCCGGGGCGGACGGACCGCACGCCCATCTCCGCCAGGATCGCGGTCAGCGCATTCCGCTGCCGGATGGCGGCGACGACCTGCTGCTGGAAGGCCGGGCTGGTCTCCAGATGGCGCCAGAAACGCTCGCCATCGATTCCGAGCGCAACGGCTGCCTCCTCCGGCGGCTTGCCTTCGGCCAGCAGTCGCGCACCCCGGCGCCAGTCGATGCGCCGGCGGGTCTTGCGGGGTACAGGATCAGATGTGGCGCCGGCGACGGGATCGCCGGCCTGAGGGTATGTCATAGCGATGCTCCTCACGAGGGTATTGACGGAACATCATAGGTCTGTTTACATTTAAAGCAAAACAAAAAAAGAACATTACCTGCCCCACCTCGTCCGCTGCACCACCGCGGCCGTGCCGATGCCGTAGGCGGTCATCGCGAAGCCGGCCAGCGCGAACAGGGTCCAGGCCTCTGCCCCGATGGCGGTCAGCCACCAGCCGCCGAGCGCCACGATGGCCAGCCGCAGGGTGGACGCGAGCACCGGACCGAGGATCGTTCCCGCCCCCTGGGATGCGAAATAGAGGCAAAGCCCCAGGCCGAAGAAGGCGAAGCCGGGGCCGGCGGCGGTGAGATAGGCGCGGGCCGCGGCCACCACCGCCGCCTCGCGCGTGAAGATCGTGCTCCACAGATCCGGCGCGACGACGACCACAAGCCCGATGCTGCCCAGCGCGGCGGCCGCGACGCCGCCGGCGGTCCAGGCCACCCGGCGCGCCCGCGCCACCAGGCCCGCGCCGATCGCCATGCCGACCATCGGCACGCTGGCCACGCCCACGGAAAACGCCACCGGCACCAGCAGGAATTCCAGCCGCGCCCCGATGCCGTAGCCGGCCAGCGCGACGGTGCCGAAGCGCGCCACCAGGCCGGTGAAGATCAGCACCGTCAGCACCGATTGCAGCGGCGACAGGCAGGCCAGGGCACCGACCTTGAGGATATCGACGAACATCTCGCGCCGGGGCACGAAACCGCCGGGCTGCAGCTTCAGCCGGGCGCGGCCCGACTGCAGGTACCAGCAGAAATAAACGGCGCCGAGGCCGAAGGCGATCACCTGTCCGCTGGCGACGCCGGCCAGACCGAAACGCGGAACGGGACCGATCCCCAGACCCAGCGCGCCGCCGAGCAGGACAACCAGAACCGATGCCGCCAGTCCGGCCAGGGAGGGCACCGTCATGTTGCCGGTGCCGCGCAGGATGGAGGCCAGCGTGTTGAACAGCCAGATCGAGGCCGCGCCGCTGAAGGCCACATTGGAATAGAGGATCGCCTGCTGCAGCGTGCCGCCGGTGCCGCCCAGCAGCGCATAGATCGCCGGGCCGAGGATCAGGAAAAAGGCGCTGAAGAAAATGCTCATGCCCAGGGCGATCAGGATGGCATGCAGCGCCAGCGCATTGGCGCGCGCGGTATCGCCGGCGCCCAGGGCCCGGCTGATCGCCGAGGACACGCCGCCGCCCATGGCGCCGGCCGACATCATCTGCATCAGCATGGCCATCGGAAAGGCGAGCGCCATCGCGGCGAGCGGCTCGACGCCGAGCAGGCCGACATAGGCCGTCTCGGCGATGGCGGCCAGCGCGGCGGCCAGCATCGCCACCGTGGTGGGCAGGGTGAGCCGCAGCAGCGTCGGCAGGATCGGCGCGGTCAGCAGGCGGTTGCGCCGGGCATCCGCATCGGCGGTGGAGACGGCCGCGGAAGCAGCCGGAGCATCCAGGGCGGCGGATGACGGCTGGATCATGAGCGTGTCATGCCGTCGATCCGGGCGCAGAGCGCGGTGCGCGACTGGCGCAGGATACGATCGGACAGGGCGCTGTCGCTCACCGCGCGCGACAGCGCGACGGCGCCGGCCATCTCCGCCAGCAGCGAACAGATCGCATTCTCCGGCTGCGGCAGGCCGGCGGGAAGATGGCGCGCCAGCCGCTCTGCGATGCTCCGCAGACCGTCATCGAAGGCGGTGCGCGCCGCCGCATCCAGCCGCGGCATATCGGAGACGAGCGCGGCAAGCGCGCAGCCGCCGCCGGGATTGTCGCGATGCTCGCGCGAGACATAGGCGCCGATCCAGGCCTTCAGCGCCTCGGGGCCGCGCCGCGCGCCGGTACGCGCGGCGAACCGGCCCTCACCTTCGGCAAACATATGGCCGATCGCCGCCGCCACCAGCGCTTCCTTGGACGCGAAATGCGCGTAGAAGCCGCCATGGGTCAGCCCAACCTCGCGCATCACCTCGACCACGCTGACCCCGGCCGGGCCATGGACGCGGATGGCGCGCGCGGCGGCTTCGATGATCGATTGCCGTGTGGCCTCGCCCTTGGTTTCCGGGCGGCCAGGTATCTTGCGGGCGGGAACAGCACGGGACATGGCCGGAGCTTCCCAGAAAATATGATGATTGTCATCATATTTTTCTACGCGCCGACGCCAGGGCAATGACAATGCGCCCTTTCCCTCGGGCCGCCGGACCGTCAGATCAGTTCTGCGGTTGTGTCAGATAGAGTTGCATGCCGTCGGGAATGCGCTCCGGCTCCTCGCCCTTGAGCAGCGCGTCGGCCACTTCGATGGCGCCCAGCACGGCCGGCATGCGGTAGGGTTTTCCGATCCGCCCGAGGGCGCAGCTTCTGTCTTCCTCCGATTCCACGGCGTTCGAGCTGAGATAGATCGAGGGAATGCCCCATTGCTTGAGTTCGCGCGCCGCGACCGTGCCGTTCAGGGCACCCAGCAGGTTGATGTCCACCAGCGCCAGATCAGGCCGCATATATCCGGCCGCCTCGAGGGCGGTGGAAACCTGCTTTTCCGGCCCGATCACGAAATGGCCCGCCTCTTCCAGTTCGTCGGCCAGCAGGTCGGCCAGCAGGGGCTCGTCCTCAATCACAAGAATTTTCATGTTGTCCACTCACTCTACACAAAGGGAAACGGGAAAACTGAATTCCGCCGGCCGGCGCCGGAGTTCCGCCAATGCGCAAAGCGAACCAAATGGTTAGCCGGATGTCACAGCGCCCGACCGCATCGGGCAGCAAATGCCCGGCGCAATGGGCCGGTTGGGCAGGAAATTCCGGTTAACCGCGATAAACCATAATCGGCCGAAAGGAATTTTGCGGTTTTCCGCAAATAATCCTGCAGCCCGGCTTCTGCAACCTCTGGCATAGGCCTTGCTTCCTCCGCCTGCGGAGCAACATGGAGGAAAAACGATGTCGATCTCTGGAATCGGCGGCGGCCTGGGCGGCCCGTCGCTGCTGGGGTTCAAGCCGGCGGGCGAAATCCGCGGCGGTGCCGCGGCGGATATCTCCGGCGGCGAAACCACAAACCTGAAGAAAACCGCGGAAGAGGACTTCCTCGATTATGCCCGCATGTCGGTGGCCGAGCGGATCCGCGCCCAGGTGCTGCAGGACGAGAAGCTGACCGAGGAGACGCTGGCGGAACTCGACGCCGAACAGCGCGCGGCGATCGAGGAGCGGATCCGCGAAAAGGTCGCGGAGAAGATCACCGGCGAGACCGGCAAGAGCGTCGGCGGCATCGCCGACGTGACCGCATAAATCCCCTGCCGGGCGGCGGCCCCTCACCCCGCCGCCCGGCGGTTCCCGGGTCGGCCGGAGCGCCCGGCCCGCCGCCATTGCGGTGCACAAATCTTCACTTGTAACTGCCCCGGCCCCGCCGTATATAGCCGGCAACCCAAGCACAGCCTTAAGGAATTGCGCCCGGCCGCCTGTCCCCGAGACGACCGGGCCTTTTGTGTAGACGCCATGCAGATCCGCAA
>CAYSCA010000023.1:9010-23377 GCA_964429465.1 uncultured Rhodospirillaceae bacterium | reverse complement strand
GGCACCGGCACGTCCTCGCCGGCACCGACGCCCACGCCGGGCGATCCGGCGCCGAGCAATCCCGCTCCGGGCGGCTCGGGCAATCCGGTCGTCGCCGCCGACGACTTCCACAAGGCGGTCGCCGGCAAGTCCTACTACTTCAACAGCAAGTATCTGCTGATGAATGACGCGGGCAAGGATGGCGGGCTGAAAGTGGCGGAGGTCGACACTGCGACCGTGAAGGGCGGCAGCGTCTCCTGGGATGCCGCCAGCGGCACCGCGATCTACAAGGCGCCGGCCGGCTTCACCGGCAAGGATGCGGTGGAATACACCGTCACCGATGCCGATGGCAGCCAGGACACTGCGCTGGTGCATTTCGACGTGCTGCTCGCCTGATCGCAGCACCGGATATCTGCGCATCTGCGGCCGCCGGACTCATCTCCGGCGGCCGTTTTCATCTGCGGTCAGGATTTGGTGCGCGGGTCGCGCGTGTGATGGATGTCGCGTTCGCCGCCGCCGCCCGACACGTTGCTGTGCCCGGCCTTGCGGTCGGAGGGCGAGAGCGGCTTGCGGCCACGATCCTTGTCGGGATCGCGGCGGTTTTCATGGCTCGAGCCCGGCCCGCCATGGCGGACGGTGTCGGCATGTTTCTCCGGCATGATCGCCTCCTTGCATGGAGCCGCAACCGGCGATGCGGCCGGATGTTCCGCCGCCTGAACCGGCCGGCGGGTCGTTTCGCCAGGCCGGTTTTGCTATAACGCGAGACACGCGGCGAATCAGCGCCGCATCTGTTCCGCGGGCATGTCTTCTCTTTCCTCCGTTTCCGCCCAGAAAACCCTCCCGGCCGGGCTTGCCGATGCCGAGGCGGCTTTGCATTCGGTGTTCGGCTTCGAGCGTTTCCGCGAAGGCCAGGCGGAGATCGTCGCGGCCCTGCTCTCCGGCGAGGACGTGCTGGCGGTGATGCCGACCGGCAGCGGCAAGTCGCTCTGCTACCAGCTGCCGGCCATCCTGCATGGCGGCCTCACCGTCGTGGTATCGCCGCTGATCGCGCTGATGCGCGACCAGGTGCGGCAGCTGCAGGGCTACGGCGTCAATGCCGCCAGCCTGAATTCGGCCAATTCCGAGGACGAGACGGCGCGCGTGTTCCGCGACCTGCGTGCCGGCAGCCTGCGGCTGCTTTACGTGGCGCCCGAGCGGCTGGTGCGGCCCGAGACCATCGCGCTGCTGCAGCGCTGCAAACCCGGCCTGCTGGCGATCGACGAGGCCCATTGCGTCTCGCAATGGGGCCATGATTTCCGCCCGGAATATCTCGGCCTCGGCGCCGTGCGGGCCGAGCTGGGCAATGTCACGACGATTGCGCTGACCGCGACGGCGGATGCGCCGACCCGCGCCGATATCGTCGCCCGGCTGTTCGGCGAAACCCGCCCGCGCACCTTCATCCGCAGCTTCGACCGCCCGAACCTGCATTTGATGATGCAGCCCAAGGCGAGCGCGCGGAAGCAGATCGGCGATTTCATCGCTGCCCGCCGCGGGCTGAACGGCATCGTCTACTGCTCGTCGCGCCGGCGCACCGAGGAGCTGGCGGCCGGCCTTGCCGCGATGGGCCATCATGCGCTGCCCTATCATGCCGGCCTGGAGCAGCGCCAGCGCGACGAGAACCAGGACATCTTCCTGCGCGAGGACGGCGTTGTGATGGTGGCCACCGTCGCTTTCGGCATGGGCATCGACAAGCCCGACGTGCGCTATGTCTGCCATGCCGACCTGCCGCGCAACGTGGAGGCCTATTACCAGGAGATCGGCCGCGCCGGCCGCGACGGCCTGCCGGCGGAGACGCTGACGCTCTACGGGCTGGACGACATGCGCTTCCGCCGCATCCAGATCGAGGAGGGCGATGTCTCGCCCGAGCGCAAGCGCATCGAGCGGCAGCGCTTCAACGCGCTGGTCGCGCTCTGCGAGAGTCCGCGCTGCCGGCGGCAGACCCTGCTGGCCTATTTCGGCGAGCAGCGGGCGGAACCCTGCGGCCATTGCGACCTCTGCCAGGACGGGGTGGCGCGCTTCGACGGCACGCGCGAGGCGCAGATGGCGATGTCGGCCATGGCGCGCACGGGACAGCGCTTCGGCACCGAACATCTGGTGCAGATCCTGCTGGGCAACACGACGGATGCGATCCTGCGGCTGGAGCATGACCGGCTGCCGACCTTCGGCGTCGGCAAGGAGCGGGATGCCAATACCTGGCGCTCGATCTTCCGGCAGCTCTATGGCGCCGGGCTGATCGATCTCGACATCGCCGGCCATGGCGGCTGGTTCATCACCGATGCCGGCCGAGCGGTCCTGAAGGGCCAGGCGCAGATCGAATTGCGGCGCGAGAGCCTGCGGGCCAGGAAGGGCGGCAAGGGGCGTGCGGCGGCGCCGGCGGCGGCCGAAGCCGCGCTGTCGGAAGCCGACCGGCGGCTGCTGGCGGCGCTGAAGGATCTGCGGCGCAGACTGGCGACCGAGCTTCAGCAGCCCGCCTATCTGGTCTTCTCCGACCGCACGCTGATCGAACTGGCGCTGAAGCGGCCGCCCAATCTCTACCGCATGTCGGATATCCACGGCATCGGCCAGGCCAAGCTGGAGCGCTTCGGCCAGGCCTTCCTCGATGTCGTGCTGGCCGACGAGGCCGGCTAGAACCGCATGGCCAGGGCGACGCGCGCCAGCGTCGTATATCGCGGGAACCCGATCTCGGCCGCGCTGTCGTAATTCAGCGTGTAGCCGGTGATGATGCTCAGGGCGTGGCTGGCCAGGGCGGCCGGCTCCCACTTCGCCTGCAGGCCGAAACTCTGCTGATAGCTGGAGAGCGGCGCTTCGGCGGCGTCATGCAGGTCGCGCTGCACGACGCTGAACTCGCTGTTGCCGGTCAGGCTGAGGGTTTCGCTGAGCGGCACGGTGAAGGAGAGGCCGGGGCCGACCAGGTTGCGGTTCTCCCAGGTATTCTGCTCGTTGCGGCTATGCGCCGAGAGGCCGAGCTTGTAGCCGCCGCCATAGGCGTAGCTTACGGCGATGCGGTTATGCGCGGCGCTGTGGTTCTGCAGCGAATCGCCGGGATAGGAAAAAGCGCTGTAGGACGAGGTCAGCGTCAGCGTGAGGTCGCGCGCGAGGTCGGTCGCGATCTGGTTGGTGATGCCGTACTGCATCTCGCCTGCCGCCAGTTCGCCCCAGCTGGCCGAGATATCGGGATCGATCCGCAGCCTGACCCCGTAATCCTCATAAGAGAGGCCGAGCCTGCTGCGGGCGGACGCGGTGCTGGCGCCCTCGGCCGCCTCGTCCTCGGTGCGGCTCACCCTGCTGCTGCCGGTGATGTTGAACCAGTTCAGCAGAGGCACCTCGTTGAGCACCGGCATGTCGTAGGAGGTCTGCATGCTGGCCGGATGCGCCGCGGCGTAATCCGGCGCCGGACCGACGGTCAGGCCAAGACCGGACCTGCGGGAGGGCGGCAGCAGCGGCTGTTCACCTGTTATGCCCAGCATCGCCTCATCGAGCGACAGCAGGGTCGCGGCGTCTTCGCTGGCCGGATTTCGCGGGGCGGTGGCGCGCGCCATGCTGCCGGGCGAGAGGCCGAGATGGCAATGCGCCGGGTCGTCCAGTCCGAGGAAAAGCGGGCAGGGTTCCAGCCGCGGCGCGGGCGCGATGCGCAACCCCTGCTGCGCGTCGGCCGGCATGATCTCGATGAAGGGCAGCGGCTTGGTGGAAGGGAGTGGCTGGGCGGCGGCATTGCCGGCGATGGCGGCGAGGACGGCCAGCACGGATCCTGTCAGGATCGTTGCGGAATACCGCTCTCCGGATCGCGCCATGCTTTCCATCCCCCTCCGGGCGTGACTGAGGGGATGGTCGACGGAAAGAGTTAACGGGTGTTTACGATTTTACTTAAGTGGCTGTGACAAAACCTAATTTTCCGGTAACCCTGGCCGGGAATCCGCGATTTCGCAGATGATCGGGGTGTGGTCGGAGGCTTTTTCCCTGGCCCTCGGGTTGCGGTCGACCTCGCAGGAAACCAGCCGGTCGGCCAGCTGCGGCGACAGCAGGAAGTGGTCGATTCGCAGGCCGTGATTCTTGGGCCAGCAGCCGGCCTGGTAATCCCAGAAGGTGTAGTCCTGCAATTGCGGATGCAACGCCCGCCAGGCCTCGGTGAGGCCGAGATTGCACAGCGACCGGAAGGCCTGCCGCGTCTCGGGCCAGCAGAGCGCGTCATCAGCAAAGGCGACGGGATCGTAGACGTCGATATCGGCCGGACAGACATTGTAGTCGCCGGCCATCAGGAAGGGCGTCTCGGTGGCGAGCAGGGCGGCGGCGCGCTGCTGCAGCCGGGCCATCCAGCGCAGTTTGTAATCGTATTTCTCGCCCGGCCGCGGATTGCCGTTCGGCAGGTAAAGATTGCAGATCGTGATGCCGGCGATATCGGCCTCGATATAGCGCGCCTGCTCGTCGGCATCGTCGCCGGACAGGCGCGTGCGGACCGCATCAGGACGCTGCAGGCTGAGGATCGCGACGCCGTTATAGCTTTTCTGCCCATGCACATGGGCGGAATAGCCCATCGACTGGAATTCCAGCGCGGGGAAATCCGGGTCCTGGCATTTGATCTCCTGGAACAGCACGACATCGGGCTTTTCCGCGCGGACCCACTCGACCACGTTGTTCAGGCGGGCCTTGACCGAATTAACGTTCCAGGAAGCGATGCGCACGGCCGGCAGATCAGCCGTCAGACCGAGAAGGAGTTGCCGCAACCGCAGCTGGAGGCGGCAAGCGGGTTGCGGATCTGGAAGCCGGCGCCGGAGAGGTCCTCGACGAAGTCGATTTCCGAGCCGCGCAGGTATTCCAGCGAGATCGTGTCGATGAACACCCGCGCGCCGTCGCGGGCGATGACGATGTCGTCCTGCGTCTCGGTCTCGTCCAGCGTGAAGCTGTACTGGAAGCCCGAGCAGCCGCCGCCCGAGACGCTGATGCGCAGGGCCAGGGCAGGATTGCCCTCGGACTCGGCCACCTTCCGGATGCGCCGGGCGGCAGACGCGCTCAGGCCCACCGGATCGCCGTTCAGGTCGGCCGGGGCGGCGGGGGTTGCAGTCTGCGGGCTGCTCAGGGTCATCCGTTTACACTCGGTTTACCAATAATTTGCGAAACTGTACCAGTAATTTAGGAAACCCCGCGCGGAAGTCAATTTGGCCCGAAGATCGCCCCAGCCTGGCGCCGGGGCCGGCAGGCCGGGCGCGTTGCGGGCGGCAGGCGCAATCGCTAGTGTCCCGCCCGATTCAGGATTGTCATCGAAAAGCCTGTCGTATGAATGTTTTCACCGAAATCCGCCGCGATGTGGTGCGCGCCATCGAAAGCCTCGGCCTGGCGGGCGATCTGCCGCTGAAGGCGGTCAATGTCGAGCCGCCGCGCGATCCCGCCCATGGCGACCTGGCGACCAATGCGGCCATGGTGATCGCCAAGCCGGCCGGCATGGCGCCGCGCGCGCTGGCCGAGAAGATCAAGCCGCTGCTGGAAGCCCATGAGGCCGTCACGGCGGTCGAGATCGCCGGGCCGGGCTTCATCAACCTGCGCCTCAAGCCGGAATACTGGCAGCGCCAGGTGGAAACCATCCTCAAGGCCGGCAACGCCTATGGCGACAGCGGGATCGGCGCGGGCGAGGCGGTCAACGTCGAATATGTCTCCGCCAATCCGACCGGCCCGATGCATGTGGGCCATTGCCGCGGGGCGGTGTTCGGCGATGCGCTGGCCACCCTGCTGCAGAAGGCGGGTTTCAGCGTCACGCGCGAATACTACATCAACGATGCGGGCGCGCAGGTCGACGTGCTGGCACGGTCGGCGCATCTGCGCTACCGCGAGGCGCTGGGCGAGAGCGTCACCATCCCCGATGGCCTCTATCCGGGTGACTATCTCAAGCCGGTCGGCGCGGCGCTCGCGAAGGCGCATGGCGACCGGTTCCGCGACGCGCCCGAGCAGGAATGGCTGGCGCTGTTCCGCCGCGCGGCGGTGGATGCGATGATGGACCTGATCCGCGACGATCTCGCCGCGCTGAACATCCATCATGCGGTCTTCGCCTCGGAGAAGGCGTTGCACGAGAATGGCGCGGTGCAGGGCGCGTTCGACCGCCTGGAGCAGCGCGGACTGATCTATACCGGCGTGCTGGAGCCGCCGAAAGGCAAGACGCCCGACGACTGGGAGCCGCGGCCGCAGGCCCTGTTCAAGGCCAGCGAGTTCGGCGACGACACCGACCGGCCGCTGAAGAAGTCGGACGGCTCGTGGACCTATTTCGGCGCCGACATCGCCTATCACGACGACAAGTATCGCCGCGGCTTCCGCCAGATGATCGATGTCTGGGGCGCC
The DNA here is from genome assembly GCA_964429465.1 of uncultured Rhodospirillaceae bacterium. Taxonomy (GTDB): domain Bacteria; phylum Pseudomonadota; class Alphaproteobacteria; order Ferrovibrionales; family Ferrovibrionaceae; genus Ferrovibrio. Next base: position 17,035 of record CAYSCA010000023.1, on the reverse strand, counting down.
GATCACGGCGGCTATGTCAAGCGCATGAAGGCCGCGGTGAAGGCGCTCTCGAACGGCGAGGCCGAGCTGGACGTCAAGCTGGTGCAGATGGTCAACCTGCTGGATGGCGGCGAGCCGGTGCGCATGTCGAAGCGGGCGGGGACCTTCGTGACGCTGCGCGACGTGGTGGATGAAGTCGGCAAGGACGTCGTCCGCTTCATCATGCTGACGCGCAAGAACGATGCGCAGCTCGATTTCGATTTCAAGAAGGTCACCGAGCAGTCGAAGGACAACCCGGTCTTCTACGTCCAGTATGCCCATGCGCGCATCTGCTCGGTGCTGCGCAATGCGAAGACGGATGTGCCGGGCGTGAATACCGGCGACGCGGCGCTGGCGGGCGCGGAAATGACGAGGCTGTCGCATCCGGCCGAACTGGCCCTGATCAAGCTGCTGGCCGGCTGGCCGCGGCTGGTGGAAGCGGCGGCCGAGGCGCATGAGCCGCATCGCGTCGCCTTTTACCTGCAGGAGGTGGCGGCCGCCTTCCACGGGCTGTGGAATGTCGGCCGCGACGATACCAGCGTGCGCTTCCTGCTGCCCGAGGATCTGGCACTGACGCGCGCGCGGCTGGCGATGCTGCGCGCCGTCGCGGTGGTGATCGCGTCGGGATTGTCGGTGATGGGCGTGACCCCGGTAGAGGAAATGAGGTGAGTGATGAGCGATCTGCGCACGGACAGGGGCTCTCGCCCCGTTCCCAGCCAGCCGGAACCGCGCATGTCGAGCCCGAAGAAGACGGTCGCTGCTGTCGTTGCGCTGGGCGCCGTCGCCGCTTTCGGCATCGGCATCTGGTTCGCCTATGACCAGGGCGTGAAGCGCGGCGCAAGCGGCGCGCCGCCGCTGGTGCGGGCCGAGCCGGGGCCGGCCAAGGTTGCGCCGGAGAATCCCGGCGGCATGCAGGTGCCGAACCAGGACAAGCAGATCTACGAGCGCATCGGCGGCAATGACGGCCAGACCGCGTCTTCGCAGGTCGAACGCCTGCTGCCGCCGCCCGAGCGTCCGACAGCCACACCGACTTCGCCCCCGGTCATGGTGCCGATGCGCCCGGCGGCGAATGCCGTGCCCGGCCAGGCGCCGGCAAACACGACAGCATCCGCCATTCCGAACCGCACCGATGCGCCGAGCGCGACGCCGCTTCCGACCGCAGCGACCCAGTCGGGACAATCCCAGCCCGAGACCCCGCCGGCGCCGGCCGCCGCGCCACGCCCGGCTGCAGCGACTCCGGCCGTTGCGGCATCCGCCCCGGCCCCGGCCACGACGGCGGCATCCGGCGGCAGCGCCAAGGTGCAGCTTGCCGCGCTGAAGAATCGCGAAGCGGCGCAGTCGACCTGGACCCAGCTGCAGAAGAAATACGGCGATCTGCTTGGCAACCTGACGCCGAGCTATGAGAGCGTGGATATCCCCGGCAAGGGCAGCTTCGTGCGCCTGCAGGCCGGCCCGCTGAAAGACCGCGCCGCGGCGCAAAGCGTCTGCCAGCAGCTTTCGGCGAAGAAGCAGGGGTGTATCGTTGTCGGCCGCTGAGCAGGTGGACTGGGAAAGCTTCGCGCCCGTTGTCGTCGGCTGCGCCGGCCTGCAGCTTACCGCGGAAGAGCGCGTGCTGTTCGGCGTGCGCAGGCCGCTGGGCCTGATCCTGTTCGCGCGCAACGTCGACAACCCGGAGCAGGTGAGGGCGCTGATCGCCGATTTCCGCGGCATCGTCGAGAACGAGTTCGCGCCGGTGCTGATCGACCAGGAGGGCGGCCGCGTCGCCCGGCTGAAGCCGCCGCATTGGCCGAAATTCCCGCCCGGCGCGGTGTTCGGCGATCTGCTGGTGCAGGATCGGCTGCGCGGCACCGAAGCGGCCTATCTGAATGCGCGCTGGATCGGCGCCGAGCTTGCCGCGCTCGGCATCGATGTCGACTGCGCGCCGGTGGCCGACCTGCCGGTGGAAGGCGCGCATGACGTGATCGGCGACCGCGCCTATGGCCATACGGCCGCCGCCGTGGTGGCGATCGGCCAGGCGGTGATGCGCGGCCTGCGGGATGCCGGCGTGCTGCCGGTGATCAAGCATGTGCCCGGCCATGGCCGCGCGCGGGCCGACAGCCATCTGGATTTGCCGGTCGTGGATACCGATATCCAGACCATGGCACAAAGCGATTTCCTGCCGTTCCGCGCGCTCAACAACGCGCCCTGGGCGATGACCGCGCATATCGTCTACAGCGCGATCGACCCCGGTTTGCCGGCGACCATGTCGGCCAGGGTGATCGAGCGCATCATCCGCGGCCATATCGGCTTCGAGAATGTGCTGATTTCCGACGATCTCACCATGAAGGCGCTGAAGGGCACGCCGGCGCAGACCGGCAAGGCGGCGCTGGAGGCCGGCTGCGATCTCGTGCTGCATTGCTCGGGCGAGCTGGCGGAGATGCAGGCCCTGCTGGCCGCGGCGCCGGCCATGACCGCGAGAGCCGCCGGGCGGATTGCCCAGGCGCGGGCGCTGTTGCCGGCGCTGCCGGCCGGCTTCGGCGCCGAGGAACAGGCCCGCTATGCCAGCCTGATGGAGCAGGCGGCAGCGTGAGCGACGACGTTCTCGGATTCATCTACGAAGCCTCCGCCTGGATCCTGCCGGCCCTGCTGGCGATCACCCTGCACGAGGCGGCGCATGGCTGGGTCGCCTGGAAGATGGGCGACGATACGGCCCTGCGGCAGGGACGGCTGAGCCTGAATCCGCTGCGGCATGTCGACCGGATGGGAACCATCGTGGTTCCCGGCCTGCTGCTGCTGTTCAAGGCGCCCTTCCTGTTCGGCTGGGCCAAGCCGGTGCCGGTGAATTTCTGGAACCTGCCGTCGCCGCGGCGCGACATGGCGCTGGTGGCGCTGGCCGGGCCGGGGATCAACCTGATCCAGGCCTTCATCGCCATGCTGCTGTTCCACCTGCTGCCGCTGTTCGGCGGCCTGGTCGACACATGGATCGCGATGAATCTGGAAAATGCTATCCTGATCAATCTGATACTCTGTGTCTTTAACATGCTGCCTCTGCCGCCGCTGGATGGCGGCCGGGTGGCCGTCGGCTGGCTGCCCCTGGCGCTGGCACGCCCCTTGGCCCGGGTAGAGCCCTATGGCATGGTCATTCTGCTGATTCTGATGCTGGTCGTGCCGTTTGCGGCCCGCGAATTGGGCAGTGACTGGAACCCGCTGTTCGAAGTGATTGCGCCGGTAATGACCGGCTTGCGGGATTTCCTGCTTGTGTTGTCCGGGCATAGCGGTTAACACCGCGGCCCCATTTGGATTTTTTGCCGTGACTGAACCCGCGAACGCGCCCGACCCCGCAGCTCCGGCCGAGCCTTTCGAAGCCGAGCGGCGCGACGGCCTTCCCGAAGGTGTCGTCCTCGGGGAGCAGTTCGTGCTCAACCTGGATGCCTTCGAAGGCCCGCTCGACGTGCTGCTGACGCTGGCGCGGGAGCAGAAGGTCGACCTGCGCCGGATCTCGATCCTGGCGCTGGCCGAGCAGTATCTCGCCTTCATCGCCGAGCTGCGCAAGGTGCGCATCGAGGTGGCGGCCGACTATCTCGTCATGGCGGCCTGGCTGGCCTACCTGAAATCGCGGCTGCTGATCCCCGAGGCCGAGAAGGAGGGCGAACCCTCCGGCGCCGATATGGCGGCCCGGCTGGCGCTGCAGCTGCAGCGGCTGGAAGCGATGCGCAAGGCGGCCGAGCAGCTGATGCAGCGCGACCAGATGGGGCTCGCGATGTTCCTGCGCGGCAAGCCGGAAGGCGTGCGCGTGATCCGCAAGTCGATCTACAACGCCACGCTTTACGAGCTGCTGAAGGCTTATGCCGAATTCCGCGCCAGCAAGGGCTCGGGCGAGGTGCTGACCATGAAGATGGCGCGCCGGCGCATCGTCTCGGTCGAGGAGGCGCTGGCGCGGCTGCGCAACATGATCGGCCAGATCCCCGACTGGGCGACGCTGCAGGCCTTTCTGCCGGCCGAGCTGGACGATCCCTTCACCGTGCGCTCGGCGCTCGCCTCCACCTTCAATGCCAGCCTCGAGATGGCCAAGCAGGGCCTGATCGAGCTGAAGCAGGTCCAGACTTTCGGTCCTATCTATATCCGCCGCCAGCCTGCGTCGCAGCCGGCGGCCCATTCGGAAGAGCAGTAACTGATGCAGTCGAACGACGCAGCGCCGGAAGAGGTCCGGCTCGACGAGGATATGCAGGCTCCGGCCGATGCGCCGGAGGAGAATGCCGTCGAGTCCGAAGAAAACTCCGGAGAGAACGAAGCCGCCGAAACCGAAGACGAGCGCGAGGCCGCCTTCGCTGCTGCCATCCGCATGGCCGAGGCCCTGCTGTTCGCTGCGGCCGAGCCGCTGGATGAGGCGACCTTGCGCAAGCGGATGCCGAAGACCGCGCGGGTGCCGGCAGTGCTGGCGGCCCTGGAAGACCAGTATCGCCATCGCGGCGTGAACCTGAAGAAAGTGGCCGGGCGCTGGGCCTTCGTCACGGCGCCCGACCTGCAGCATCTGCTGGAGGAGCATCGCCAGGTGCAGCGCAAGCTGTCGCGTGCCGCGATCGAGACGCTGGCGATCATCGCCTATCACCAGCCCTGCACCCGCGCCGAGATCGAGGAAATCCGCGGCGTCAGCATCAGCAAGGGCACCCTGGACGTGCTGATGGAAACCGGCTGGGTCAAGGTGCGCGGCCGGCGTCGCGTGCCGGGCCGCCCGGTGACCTACGGCGTCACCGACGAATTCCTCACGCATTTCGGGCTGGAAAGCGCCGATGCGCTGCCCGGCCTGGAGGAACTGCGTGCCTCCGGCCTGCTTGAGGCGCTGCCGGCCTCGGGCGGCATCCCGATGCCGGGCGAAGCGCTGGATACCGTCGGCGAAGATCCGCTGGACGAGGATGACGACGGCCGCGAATTCCTCGAGCCGCTGATCGATGAGAGCGAGACCGCCGAGGCGAAAGCCGAGGCCGCGGATCGGGACGAAGAAGAGGAAGAGTCCGCGGAAGACGACGACGTCGATGATGATGACGACGCCGATGATGATGAAGACGACGATGACGACGACGACGCGGATGAGTCGGACGACGATGAAGACGACGAGTTCGACGACGAAGGCGACGATGATGAAGACGACGAGGACGATTCCGACGATGACGAGGATGAGTCCGACGACGACGATTCCGACGAAGACGACGAACCTGCGCCCCGTTGACCAAGCCTGCTCATAGCGGCCCGGCTGCTGCGCAAGCCGGCCTCGACCTGCTCGCCGTCAGCCACCATTACGGCAAGCGCCGCGCCGTCGACGATGTGACGCTGAGCGTCGCTCCCGGTGAAATCCTCGGCCTGCTCGGACCCTCGGGCTGCGGCAAATCCACCACCCTGCGGCTCGCGGCCGGCCTCGAGAGCCTGCAGCAGGGCGAGGTGCGGATCGGCGGCCAGGTGATGGCCGACGGGCAGGTCGACGTGCCGACCGAGCGGCGCCAGGTCGGGATGGTCTTCCAGGACCACGCCCTGTTTCCCCATCTGAGCGTGTCCGACAATATCAGCTTCGGCCTGGGTCACCTGGCGGCGGCCGAGCGCCGCAGCCGGGCCGCCTTCTGGGCCGATCGGCTGGGCCTCACGCAGCATCTGCAATCCTTTCCGCACCAGCTTTCCGGCGGCGAGCAGCAGCGCGTCGCGCTGGCCCGCGCATTGGCGCCCGAGCCGCGGGTGATGCTGCTGGACGAGCCGTTCTCCAGTCTGGACAGCCGGCTGCGCGACCAGATCCGCGATGAGACGGTGGCGGTGCTGAAGCAGGCCGGCACGGCGACCCTGCTGGTCACCCATGATCCGGAGGAGGCGATGCGCATGGGCGATCGCATCGCCCTGATGCAGGCCGGCCGGATCGAGCAGATCGATACCCCCGACCGCGTCTATGCGATGCCGGCGACCCCGTTCGCCGCGCGGTTCCTGAGCGAGACCAACGAAATTCCCGGCCGCGCCCAGGGCGGCCGGCTGCAGACGCCGCTGGGCCCGGTGGCGGCGCCGCAGATCGCGGACGGCGCCGCGGCGATCCTGATGTTCCGCCCCGAGGCGCTGCAGGAACGCGGCGAGGGCGATGGCGGCATCGCGCTGACCGTGGAGCGGGCGACGGCCCTCGGCGCGTACCGGCGGGTCGAGGTGACCGGCGGCAACGGGCTGCGGCTGGCGGCCAGATTGCCTCCCGGTCCCCTGCCGCCAGCAGGCGCGGTGTTGTATTTTTCTCTTAACCCGGCCTTTTGCTTCGTTTTTCCGGCCTCCTGAGGGGGCAGGGAAGATTGCCTTGACGGCGCTATCTCTGCCATAGTGCGGCGCTACGATGGCAGGTGCCCGCGTTGCGGGCAGACCCCTCGCAGGAGGAGATAAGGGTATGGGTACGTTCAGTTTTTGGCACTGGCTGATTGTTCTGCTGGTGATCCTGATCATCTTCGGTGCCGGCAAGCTGCCGAGGGTGGCCGGTGACCTGGCATCGGGCATCAAGAATTTCCGGAAGGGCATGAAGGAAGAGGGGACCGACGACAAGCCGGCCAGCCCTGCCGTCATCGACCAGCAGCAGAACCCGCCGGCCGGCGCAGCCAACACCTCGGCCCCGGCCGACAAGGCGCAGTCGCACTGATCACGGCCCTGGTGCAGTTCCGGTGAGAAACATGGCGTCCGGCGGGAATGCTTCCTGCCGCGACTTAGCAGGGCGGATGGCGTAGGCGGCGATGTTCGACATTGCCTGGTCTGAACTCGGAATCATCGTGGTGGTCGCGCTGGTCGTCATCGGCCCGAAGGACCTGCCGAAGGTGCTGCGCACCATCGGGCAATGGACCGCGAAAGCGCGCTCCATGGCGCGCGAGTTCCAGAGCGGCATCGATGACATGGTGCGCGAGTCCGAGCTGGACGAGCTGCGCAAGGCTGCCAAGCAGATCACCGACGGCTCGATCCAGGACCAGGTGAAGAAGAGCATCGATCCGGACGGGACGCTGGAGAAATCCTTCCGGGAGCCGATGGTCGACGACCCCTTTGCCGAACCCCAGCCGGTCATGGAACCGCCGAAGACCGCCGAGGCTGAACCAGCGACGCCCGAACCGCCCCAGCCTGAGACAAAAACGTGAGTGAGTCCAAACCGGACGAAGTCGAATCCTCCCGCATGCCGCTGCTCGATCACCTGATCGAGCTGCGCAATCGTCTGATGTGGTCGATCGGCGCGATCTTCATCGCATTTGCGGCCTGCTATTACTTCGCTCCGCAGATTTACAATCTGCTGATGCACCCGCTGATCGAAGCGACCGGCACCGAAGGCCGGCGCATGATCTTCACGGCGCCGCAGGAAGCCTTCTTCACCTATATCCGGCTCTCCTTCTGGGCGGCGATGGTGGTCAGCTTCCCGGTGATCGCGACGCAGGTCTGGATGTTCGTGGCGCCCGGCCTCTACAAGAACGAGAAGAAGGCCTTTCTGCCCTTCCTGATCGCCACGCCGGTGCTGTTCGCCGTTGGCGGTGCCTTCGTCTACTTCTTCATCATGCCCCTGGCGCTGAAATTCTTCATCGGCTTCGAGGCCCCGGGCGGGGACGGCTCGATCCCGATCCAGCTGGAAACCAAAGTCAGCGAATATCTCTCGCTGGTCATGACCCTGATCTTCGCCTTCGGCATCGCCTTCGAACTGCCGGTGCTGCTGACCCTGCTGGGCAAGGTCGGGATCGCGACCTCGGCCGGGCTGGCGTCGAAACGCAAATATGCCATCGTCGGCATGTTCATCTTCTCCGCCGTCGTCACGCCGCCGGATGTGATCAGCCAGGTCGGCCTCGCGGTTCCGCTGATCCTGCTTTACGAAGTCTCGATCTGGATGGTGAAGAGCATCGAGCGCGATCGCGCCAAGCGCGAAGCGGAGGAAACGGCCGAGACCGCCGACGAAGACAGCAAGGATGAGGCGTCCTCGACGCCGGCATCCTGACGGGTTACGGGCATGCACGATATCAAGTTGATCCGGGAAAATCCGGAGGCCTTCGA
>CAYSCA010000023.1:6204-8910 GCA_964429465.1 uncultured Rhodospirillaceae bacterium | reverse complement strand
GGGTTACGGGCATGCACGATATCAAGTTGATCCGGGAAAATCCGGAGGCCTTCGATAAGGCGATCGCGAGGCGTGGCGTCGCGCCGCAATCGGCAAGTCTGATCGAACTGGATCGCCAGCGCCGCGCCGCCCAGGCCGAATTCGACGAGCTGCAGGGCAAGCGCAATGCGCTGTCGAAGGAGATCGGTGTCGCCAAGGGTAAGAAGGACGAGGCGCGCGCCCAGGCCCTGATGGCCGAGGTGGGGCAGCTGAAAGACCGGCTGGCCGCACTGGAAGGCGAGCAGAAGGCGCATGAGGCGGCGCTGAACGACGCGCTGTCGCGCATCCCGAATCTGCCGGCCGAGGATGTGCCGGAAGGCCTGGACGAGAAATCCAATGTCGAGTTGCGCCGCGATGGCGCACCGAAGACCTACAGCTTCAAGCCGAAGGAGCATTTCGATCTCGGCGAGGCGCTCGGCTATATGGACTTCGCCGCCGGCGTGAAGCTGGCCGGCGCGCGGTTCACCGTCCTGCGCAGCCAGCTGGCCCGGATGGAGCGGGCGCTCGGTCAATTCATGCTGGACCTGCACACGACAGAATTCGGCTATACCGAGATGCAGCCGCCGCTGATGGTCAACGATGCTTCCGCCTTCGGCACCGGCCAGCTGCCGAAGTTCGGCGACGACCTGTTCCGCACGACAAACGATTACTGGCTGATTCCCACAGCCGAAGTACCGCTGACCAACCTGGCGCGCGACCTGATCATCGATGAAAGCGCGCTGCCCTGGCGCTTCACCGCGCTGACCGCGTGTTTCCGTTCCGAGGCGGGCGCGGCCGGTCGTGACACCCGCGGCATGATCCGCCAGCACCAGTTCAACAAGGTGGAGCTGGTCAGCATCGTCTCGTCCGACAAGTCGGTCGAGGAGCATGAGCGGATGACGCAGGCCGCCGAAACCGTGCTGAAGAAGCTCGGCCTGCCGTTCCGCACCATGCTGCTCTGCGCCGGCGACATGGGCGGCGCGGCGCGCAAGACCTACGACCTCGAGGTCTGGCTGCCGGGGCAGAACCAGTATCGCGAAATCTCCTCCTGCTCGAATTGCGGCGACTGGCAGGCGCGGCGCATGAATGCGCGCTGCCGCGCGCCGGGCGAGAAGCAGACCCGCTTCGTCCATACGCTGAACGGCTCCGGCCTTGCCGTAGGCCGCGCCCTGATCGCGGTGATGGAGAATTACCAGAACGAGGATGGCAGCATCGCCATCCCGGATGTCCTCAAGCCGTATATGGGCGGCCTGACCAAGATCGAAAAGGCAAGCTGAGATTATGCGTATCCTGGTTTCGAATGACGACGGCATCCACGCGCCGGGCCTGAAGGTGCTGGAGAAGGTCGCCAAGACCCTGTCGAAGGACATCTGGATCGTTGCACCGGAATACGAGCAGTCCGGCGCCTCGCATTCCCTGACGCTGACCCAGCCGCTGCGCATCCGCAAAGTGGGGCCGCGCAAATATGCGGTGCGTGGCACGCCGACGGATTGCGTGATGATGGCGATCCACGAGCTGATGAAGGACAAGAGGCCGGACCTGCTGCTCTCCGGCGTCAATCGCGGCGCCAATCTGGGCGAGGACGTGACCTATTCGGGCACCGTCGCCGTCGCGATGGAGGGGACTCTGCTGGGCGTGCCGTCGATTGCGATGAGCCAGTGCTTCCAGTTCGGGCATCCGGTGAAATGGGCGACGGCCGAGCACCATGCGCCGAAGGTGATCCGCAAGCTGCTGAAGGCCGGCTGGCCCAAGGGGGTGCTGATCAACATCAACTTCCCCGATGTGATCGCGGAATCGGTCACCGGCATCGAAGTCGTCCGGCAGGGACAGCGTGACCTGACCGATCTGGTGCTTGATCACCGGATCGACGCGCGCGGCGTGCCCTATTACTGGATCGGCTTCCGCCGCCAGAAGAGCAAATCGAAGCGCCAGAGCGATCTGGGCGCCACCGAGAACGGCGCCATCGCGGTGACGCCGCTGCAGCTCGACCTGACCCAGGGGGCGACGCTTAAAGCGCTGAAATCGGCCCTGAAATAAACGCCTGTGGATACCCGCGTCATCCAGCTGATCATGGAACTGCGCCGGCAGGGTATTGCGGATACCCGGGTGCTGGCGGCGATCGAGCGGGTGCCGCGGGAGCATTTCGTCGCCGACCAGTTCCTCAAGCACGCCTACGACAATATCGCCCTGCCGATCACCCAGGGCCAGACGATCAGCCAGCCCTTCGTGGTCGCCTATATGACCGAGGCGCTGCGGGTCGGCGACCGCATGAAGGTGCTCGAGATCGGCACCGGCTCGGGCTATCAGAGCATGGTGCTGGCGAAGCTCTGCCGCCGGGTCTACACCGTCGAACGCTATCGCTCGCTGCTGCAGACGGCCGAGCGCCGCTTTGCCGAGCTTGGCGTGAACAACATCACCGCCAAGCTGGGCGACGGCAACAAGGGCTGGGCCGAGCAGGCGCCGTTCGATCGCATCCTGGTCACCGCCGCCGCCGACCGGAAGCCGGAGATGCTGCTCAGCCAGTTGTCGCCCGAGGGCGGGATCATGGTGGCGCCGGTCAGCGTCTCGGCCGTCGAGCAGGATGTCGTGCGCTATACGCGCCACGGCGAAGATGTGCAGGAAGAGCGGCTGATGCCGGTGCGCTTCGTACCGCTGCTGCCGGGCATTGCCCGCGAGGCGGTAGGGTAG
>CAYSCA010000023.1:0-6194 GCA_964429465.1 uncultured Rhodospirillaceae bacterium | reverse complement strand
CGTCGAGGCGGACCCGTCCACCGGTGGGGCCGTCGGCCTGGCGGTAGGCTGCCGCATGGCCAAGCAATTCCCCTGCATCGGACCAAGCCATCGCGACTTCATCCGGCGCCAGAAGATATTCTTCACCGCCTCCGCCGCTCGTGACAGCCGGGTCAACGTGTCGCCCCGAAGCACCGATGCCCTGCGAGTGCTCGGCAACGGCGATGTGGCCTATCTCGACCTCACCGGCAGCGGCAACGAAACGGCAGCCCATCTGCGGGCGGATGGACGCCTGACGCTGATGTTCTGCGCCTTCGAGGGCGCGCCCAGTATCCTGCGGCTCTATGGCCGCGGCCGCGTCCTGCGCCGCGGCGGCGCCGAATACGAGGAATTGCTGACGACCGAATTCGCCGGGACCGAGCCCCTGGGGGCGCGGCAGATCGTCCTGCTGCAGGTCGACCTGGTTCAGACCTCCTGCGGTTTCGGCGTGCCGCTTTTCGACTATGCCGGCGAGCGCCCCACGCTGCAGCGCTGGGCGGAGGCCAAGGGCGAGGCCGGTCTGGCGGCCTACTGGCGGGAGAAGAACATGCGCAGCATCGACGGCTTGCCGAGCGGCCTGCTCGAGGACGAGGATGTCGAGGAGTCGCGCTGACCGCAACAGCGTTTATGAAGCCTTAACAGGAAGCGCCTAGACTGCGGCGCCGATGCATCAGAAGTACGGAAAAGCGCGATTTTTGGCGCCGGCCATACTGGCTGGCCTGCTGGCCGCCTGCGGCAGGCAGGCTCCGGCTCCGGTGGTCTTCAGCCACCGGCCGCCGCCCGTCGTCGAAAGCCGCAGCACGGCAGTCGCTCCGGCAGCCGCCGTTCAGCCGGGGCCGGCTGTTTCCGATATCACCATCGCGCCGCGGACCACACCCGACATCGTGGCGGTACAGCCTGGCGACACCGTCTATGCGCTGTCGCGGCGCTACAACCGGCCGGTGCGCGCCATCATCGACGACAATGGATTGCAGCCGCCATATCTGCTGCAGCCCGGCCAGCAGCTGCGCATTCCCGGCGGACGGTTCCATACCGTGCAGCACGGCGAGACGCTGTACAGCATTTCGCGCGCCTATGATGCCGACCTCTACAGCATCGCCCAGAGCAATGACCTGAAACCGCCATACACGATCGAGGTGGGGCAGCAGCTGCGCATCACCTCGCCGACAGCCTATGCGGTTGCCTCGGCTTCGCCCATGCATATGCCGATGCCGTCCTCGCGCAGCGTCGAGGTGGAAGCGCTGCCACCGCCTTCCGCCGAGCCGGCCGCGCCTGCCGCCGCGCATCCGGCTCCGTTGCCCGAAGTGACCGTACCGGCAGCGCCCGACGCACCGCGGGAGAGCGCGGAGCCCGCGCGGCCAGCGCCAAACCCGCAGATCGCGGCTGCGCCGGTGCCGCCGCCGTCGGTGCTTCCGGAAGCCAAGCCGGAGCATGAAGCCGTCCTGCCGCCGCGCTCGGGCCGCACTTTTTCCTGGCCGGTGCGCGGGCGCATCCTCTCGACCTTCGGGCCGAAAGCCGACGGGCTGCATAACGACGGGATCAATATCGCGGCGCGGGCCGGCGCACCGGTGATCGCCGCCGAGAATGGCGTGGTGGTCTATGCCGGCAATGAATTGCGCGGCTTCGGCAACCTGCTGCTGGTGCGCCATGCCGATGGCTGGATCACGGCCTACGCCCATCTCGACAAATCGCTGGTCCGCAAGGGCCAGAAGGTGACGCGCGGGCAGGCGATCGGCACGGTCGGCACCAGCGGCGGGGTCAGCCAGCCGCAGCTGCATTTCGAGATCCGCCGCGGCACCAAAGCCGTCGATCCGGCGAAATTCCTCTCGGTGGCCTGAGGCGCTATTTCGGCGCGGTCAGCGGCTTGCCCAGGCGGCCGGCCAGATCCTGGATATACTGCCAGGCGACGCGGCCCGAGCGGGCGCCGCGGGTCATCGACCATTCCACCGCTTCGGCGCGCAGCTGCTTCGGGTCGATCTTCAGGTCGAAGGCCTTGCAGTAGCCGTCGAGCATCGCGAAGAACTCCTCCTGGCTGCAGGAATGGAAGCCGAGCCAGAGGCCGAAGCGGTCGGACAGCGAAACCTTCTCTTCCACCGCCTCATGCGGATTGATCGCCGTCGAGCGCTCGTTCTCCATCATGTCGCGGGGCAGCAGGTGCCGGCGGTTGGAGGTGGCATAGAGGAGGACATTGTCCGGCCGCCCCTCGATGCCGCCGTCCAGCACCGCCTTCAGCGACTTGTAATGCTGGTCCTCGGCGTCGAAGGAGAGGTCGTCGCAGAACAGCACATAGCGGCGCTTGGACTTGCGCAGGATGGTGAGCAGGGCAGGCAGGCTGGGGATATCCTCGCGATGGATTTCCACCAGCGCCAGGGCATGGGCCTTCCTGGCATTGATCGCGCCATGCACCGCCTTGACCAGCGAGGATTTACCCATGCCGCGCGCGCCCCAGAGCAGCGCGTTGTTCGCCGGCAGGCCCTTGGCAAAGCGGTTGGTGTTGTCGAGCAGGATGTCACGCACGCGCTCCACGCCCTGCAAGAGGCGGATCGGGATGGCGTTGATGCGGTCGACGGGGGCCAGCCAGCCGGGCGCCGGCTCGGCATGCCAGATGAAGGCGTCGGCGGCCTTGTCGTCGAAGGCGGGCGCCTGCGGCGGCGCCAGGCGCTCCAGCGCGGCGGCGATACGGGCGAGGATGGCGGCCTGATCGTCGGCCGGCGCGGCTGGGGTCTTGGGCATGCTTGTTCTGCGGGAATACAAGTTGAAAACGCCGCCATTCTGCGGGCCCGGCGTGATCGGCGCAACCGGTAGCGGGGCTTGGCGGTTTCGGCCATAATCCGGCCCTTCAAATGCTCGCCCCGGCAAGAATGAGGAGAGGAACATGTATCCCGAAGTCCAGCTCTATATCGACGGCGCCTGGTGCAAGGGCGCATCCGGCAAGAGCCAGCCGGTGCTGAATCCTGCCACCGGCGACGAGATCGGCAAGGTGCCGCATGCCGACAAGGCCGATTTGGACCGCGCGCTTGCCGCGGCCGAGAAGGGCTTCCGGGCGTGGAAGAAGGTCTCGCCCTTCGACCGTTACAAGACGCTGCGCAAGGCCGCCGACATCATCCGCAGCCGCGCCGACGAGATCGGCAAGATCATGTCGCTGGAACAGGGCAAGCCCTTCATCGAGGCCAAGGGCGAGACGCTCGCGGCCGGCGACATCATGGACTGGTTCGCGGAGGAGGCGCGCCGCACCTATGGCCGTATCGTGCCGCCGCGCGCCGAAGGCGTCTATCAGCTGGTGGTGAAGGAGCCGGTCGGCCCGGTGGCCGCCTTCACGCCGTGGAATTTCCCGATCAACCAGGCGGTGCGCAAATGCTCGGCCGCCATTGCCGCGGGCTGCTCGATCATCCTGAAAGGGCCGGAAGAGACTCCGGCCAGCTGTGCCGCGCTGGTGCAGGCCTATATCGATGCCGGCGTGCCTGCCGGGGTGATCCAGCTCGTCTATGGCGTGCCGTCGGAGATTTCGGAATACCTGATCCCCCATCCGGTGATCCGCAAGATCACCTTCACGGGCTCGACCCCGGTGGGCAAGCATCTCGCCATGCTGGCCGGCCAGCATATGAAGCGCATCACCATGGAGCTCGGCGGCCATGCGCCGGCCATCGTCTTCGATGATGCCGATGTCGATACCGCCGTGAAGGTGCTCTCGGCCAACAAGTTCCGCAATGCCGGCCAGGTCTGCGTCTCGCCGACGCGCTTCCTGGTGCATGAATCGGTCTATGGCAAGTTCGTCGACGGCTTCACCGATGCGGCGAAGAAGCTGAAGGTGGGTGACGGCCTCGACAAGGATACCCGCATGGGGCCGCTGGCCAATGACCGCCGGGTGCAGGCGATGGAGATGTTCGTCGCCGATGCCCAGGGCAAGGGTGCCAAGGTGCGGACCGGCGGCAAGCGGATCGGCAACAAGGGCAACTTCTTCGAGCCGACGGTGCTCACCGACGTCAACACCGACATGCGCATCATGAACGAGGAGCCGTTCGGCCCGATCGCGCCGATCATGCCGTTTTCGAGCTTCGACGCCGTGGTGGAAGAGGCGAACCGCCTGCCGTTCGGCCTTGCGGCTTACGCCTATACCAAGTCGGCCAAGACGGCGGCCGCGATCGGCGCCGCTTTCGAGAGCGGCATGGTCTCGATCAACCATCACGGCCTGGCCCTGCCGGAAGTGCCGTTCGGCGGCGTGAAGGATTCGGGCTATGGCTCGGAGGGCGGCTCGGAAGCCATCGAAGCCTACCTGAATACCAAGTTCATCACCCAGGTCGGGCTGTGACCGGGCAGTAAATCGGACAAGGGGGCTGCGGCCCCCTTTTTTATGCGGCCAGTCGCAGCGCAATCCCCGCCAGCGCAGCGCCGGCCAGCACCCAGAGCATTCCGAGATGGAAGCGCAGCAGCGTGAGCATCGAGGCTGCCGCGAGGACCAGCATCGCCGGATCGAGACTCGACCAGACCGGTATGTCCCAGCGGAAGGGCCCGGCCGTCAGGGCCTGCGTCTGCGGGAACAGCAGATGCAGACCGAACCAGATGGCAAGGTTCAGGATCACGCCGACTACCGCTGCGGTGATCGCGGCCAGCGCGTGACTGAGGGCCGCCACGCCGCGCAGGCGCTCGAGATACGGTGCGCCGAGGAAGATCCAGAGAAAGCAGGGCACGAAGGTCACCCAGGTGGCGAGCAGGCCGCCGGCGAGCCCGCCGAGAATGGATGGTTCGGTCCCGCTGGCTTTGAATCCGGCCACATAGCCGACGAAGGTGAGCACCAGAATCAGCGGCCCCGGCGTGGTCTCGGCCAGGCCGAGGCCATGCAGCATCTCGCCCGGCTCCAGCCAGTGATAGACCTCGACGGCCTGTTGGCCGACATAGGCCAGCACTGCATAGGCGCCGCCGAAGGTGACCACCGCCATTTCGCTGAAGAACACGCTGACCCGGCTTAGGACATGTTCGCTGCCGAGCGCGATATGCAGGCAGAGGATTGGCCCGAACCAGAGCAGGAAGAAGGTGGCGACCACGACGAGATTGCGCCGCCAGCTGGGCGGCACGGACGGCAGCAGATCGTTCGCATCGGCAGCCATGCCGCCGCCGATCCAGTCGGGCCGTTGCCGGCCGGCCAGCCAGCCGGTGACGCCGGCACTCAGCACAATCAGCGGAAACGGAATCTGGAGCACATAGATGCCGACAAAAGCCGCCGCGCTCAGCGACAGAAGGAAGCGGGTTTTGATCGCACGCTTGGCGATGCGGTGCACCGCCTCCACGACGATGGCCAGTACCGCAGCCTGGAGTCCGAAGAACAGGCCGCTTACCAGCGGCACCTCGCGCCACAATACATAAACCGTACTGAGTGCGAGGATGACGGCGAGGCCGGGAAGGATGAACAGCAGGCCGGCCGCGACGCCCCCCTTGGCCCGGTGCAGCAGCCAGCCGATATAGGTGGCGAGCTGCTGTGCTTCGGGGCCAGGCAGCAGCATGCAGAAATTCAATGCATGCAGGAATTGCGGCTCGCTGACCCATTTCTTCTCATCCACCACGATGCGGTGCATCAGGGCGATCTGTCCGGCCGGACCGCCGAAACTGAGCAGGCCGATTTTCAGCCAGACGAGGAAGGCTTCGCCGAAGGTCGGATATGTGCGGATGTTTCGCTGGTCCATGATCAGGCCACCGGCGGCCAATCATGCGTCTCTGCCCGGGCCGATGCGCACCAGGCATAAAGGGCATCGTATACCAGCGTGCCTTCGGCCAGCATCCGGTCATCGTCCTGAAACATTGCCGACAGACCAAGGGAGATCGCGAGAAGGCCTGGAGCCTGGGCGGCGAGTTGAAGTCTGGCGGTATCGGCGGCACGTACGATCAGGGCCAGGCGCGCCAGTGCGGGATCGTCGCCCAGGCCATGCTTGGCGATAAAGGCATCGAAACTGCACAGCTCGTCATCATGGCTGTAGGCCGCACCGGGGATATCGTACGCCTCCGCGGCCAGCTCCCTGCCGCGGGTGAATACCTGGTCACTGGGGACATACAGGAAAACGGCATCGGGATCGACAAAGCGGCGCACCAGCCAGGGGCAGGCGATGCGGTCGATTTTCGGCCTCTCCCGCGTGATCCAGCGGCTGGGCGTCGCCGGCGGCTTGGCCTGCAACGCGCCACCGGAG
>CAYSCA010000022.1:0-23566 GCA_964429465.1 uncultured Rhodospirillaceae bacterium | reverse complement strand
GGACCTCGTCATCTCCGGCGGCTACAACGTCTATCCGAAGGAAGTCGAGACCGAGCTGGATGCGATGCCGGGGGTGGTCGAATCGGCGGTATTCGGCCTGGCACATCCCGATTTCGGCGAGGGCGTCACCGCGGTCGTGGTGGCCGAGAAGGGCGCGACGCCGGACGAGGCGGCGATGCTGAAAATCCTGGAAGGTCGGCTGGCGAAATTCAAGCTGCCCAAACGGATTTTCGTGGTCGACGACCTACCGCGTAATACCATGGGCAAGGTGCAGAAGAATTTGCTGCGCGAGCAGTACAAGGACCTTTACGCATGAAGGGCATCGTCCTGGCTGGCGGCACCGGCAGCCGGCTGCATCCGGCCACTTCGGTGACCAGCAAGCAGCTGATCCCGATTTACGACAAGCCGATGGTCTATTACCCGCTGACCACGCTGATGCTGGCCGGCATCCGCGAGATCATGGTGATCACCACGCCGCGCGACCAGGTCGCCTTCCGCAACCTGCTGGGCGATGGCAGCCAATGGGGAATCGCCATCACCTATGCCGTGCAGGTCGAGCCCAATGGCATCGCCGAGGCCTTTCGCATCGGGCGGCATTTCATCAACGGCGATTCCTGTGCGCTGGTGCTGGGCGACAATATCTTCTACGGCGAGGGCTTCGGCGAAGTCCTGCGCCGCGCGGCGACGGCCGAGAGTGGCGCGGTGGTGTTCGGCTACTGGGTCGCGGACCCGGAACGCTACGGTGTACTCGATCTCGGACCTGACACCACGGTGCGGCGGATCATCGAGAAGCCGGATCCGGCGCCGAGCAACTGGGCGGTGACCGGCCTGTATTTCTACGATCGCGATGTCTGCGACATTGCCGATGGCCTGAAGCCGTCGGCGCGCGGCGAGCTGGAGATCACCGATCTCAACAATATCTATCTCGAGCGCGGCAAGCTGCGGGTCGAATTGTTCGGTCGTGGTTTTGCGTGGCTGGATACCGGCACGCCGGACAGCCTGCTCGATGCATCGAATTTCATCGCGATGGTGGAGAAGCGGCAGGGGCTGAAGATCGCCTCGCCCGAGGAGATCGCCTGGCGCCAGAAATTCATCGATACCGCGCAGCTGCGCCGTGCGGCTGATGCCTATGGCACGAAGAATGCCTACGGCCAGTATCTCTACCGCGTCCTGAAAGAGAGCGGCGGGCAAAGCCAATAATGGCCGGCTGAGCCAATTCAGGCCATCAGAAGTTCAGGAATCAAGCCTCCAGAGAGCGTCGCCAGTAGATCGCCCCGTTCACGCACCAGGGCGTCGAAGGTACATACATGCGATAGCCGCAATGGATCAGGCTGTTCGCCGAGGCCGGGTTGTAGGGCACGGTATCGGTCACCAGCCAGCGCCAGCCAAGGCTGCGCGCCTTGCGCTCGCGCGCCCGGATCAGCCGCCGCTGCAGCCCGTTGCCGCGATGGGTGCAGGCGACCCCGGCGCGGCAGAGATAGCCGGCATTGGCAAAGCGTGCGCTGGGCCATAATCCGGCAAAGGCGATCGGCCGGTCGTTATCGCCGTTCCAGGCCAGCCACCAGTAGCCGCGGCTGGTATTCACCGGCACTTCGCCGGGAAAAACCGAGAGATGCAGGCGCGCGATGATCGCCGCCGTATCGGGGTCGCAGCCATCGACCTCCCGGATGCAGTAATGCAAGGGCACCTCCTGCGATTTCGGCGCGAAATCCGGCCAGGCACCGGCGATGGAAAGGGACAGAACCGCGGTCGCCCAGTGCGCCGGGCTGGCTCCGGCGGCGGACGGTGACTCACAAACAGCCGGGCCGGAGGCGGGTTCCGGGGGCGAGGAGGGGGTGGACCGGAGCCCGTTTGGCGGCCATCCATCGGCAACAGCGAAGACCGGTATCGGGCTTTGTGTTGGAACTCCTGTGAATGCAGACGGTTGACCATTCGAGACGGCGGCATCTCGCCGCCGGGACGGAGCTTCCGACATGAAGAATCCTCCCGCAACCAGCGAAAAACCGGACCGTGTGAGCCCCGCCCGCCGCGCCGTGATCACAGCGATGGCGACGATCCCGGCGGCGGCACTGGCCGTAGCGGCCGGGGGGTCCGGCGGCCCGGCCTCGGAAGTCACCCCAAGCGGCAGCGACGGGCGCCAGCCGGTTTATCGCGAAACTGACCATATGCGGCGGTTCTACCAGCGCTGCCGCTTCTGACCGGCGCCGGCGCCTGCCGACGCCCGGATCGCCACAAGAAGGATCGCTCCCGATGCTGATCAGGCGCACAGGGGAAAAGACCAGATTTCGCCACGGCAGCATCATCACGGCCGCCGGTCCGGGGCGGGAGACGGTCGATCGGCGGCAGTTTCTTGCCGCGTCCGGCCTGGCGGTCGGCGGTGCTGCGGCGGTCGCCGCGCTTTCGCCGGCCATGATCCGTCCGGCGCAGGCACAGGAAAAAAGCCAGCCGCAGGGTGAGGTAGTGGTAAAGAAGACCGTCTGCCCCTTCTGCTCGGTCGGTTGCAGCATCTGGGCGGAGGTGCAGAACGGCGTCTGGATCGGGCAGGAGCCGGTATTCGAAAGCCCGATTAACATGGGCACGCATTGCGCCAAGGGCGCGGCGACCCGCGAGCTCGGCCTCGGCGAGCGGCGGCTGAAATATCCCGTCAAGCTGGTCGGCGGCCGGTGGCAGCGGCTGTCCTGGGACCAGGCGATCAACGAAATCGGCGACAAGCTGCTGGAGATCCGCGAGAAGGCCGGACCCGACGCGGTCTACTGGCTCGGCTCGGCGAAATTCTCCAACGAGCAGGCCTACCTGATGCGCAAGTTCGCCGCGCTCTGGGGCACCAACAATGTCGATCACCAGGCCCGCATCTGCCACTCCACCACGGTCTCCGGCGTCGCCAATACCTACGGCTACGGCGCGATGACCAACAGCTTCAACGATATCCAGAACAGCAAGTCGATCTTCCTCATCGGCAGCAATCCGGCTGAGGCGCATCCCGTCTCCATGCTGCATATCCTCAAGTCGAAGGAGCAGGGCGCCAAACTGATCGTCGTCGATCCGCGCTTCACCCGCACCGCCGCCCATGCCCATGAATATGTCCGCGTGCGCCCCGGCACCGACATTCCGCTCATGTGGGGCCTGCTGTGGCACATTTTCGAGAATGGCTGGGAAGACAGGGATTTCATCGCGCAGCGCGTCTACGGCATGGAGGCGGTGCGCGAGGAGGTGAAGAACTGGCATCCCGAAGAGGTCGAGCGCGTCACCGGCGTCAGCGCCGAGCAGGCCTATCGCGTCGCCCGCACGCTGGCAGAGAACCGTCCCGGCACGCTGATCTGGTGCATGGGCCTGACGCAGCATCATATCGGCAGCAGCAACACGCGCTGCGCGGCGATCCTGAGCCTGGCGCTGGGCAATCTCGGCCGCGCCGGCGGCGGATCGAACATCTTCCGCGGCCATGACAACGTGCAGGGCGCCACCGATTTCGGCCTCGATTGCACCACGCTGCCCGGCTATTACGGCCTCTCCGAGGCCGCCTGGAAACACTGGGGGCGCGTTTGGGACCTCGATTACGATTACCTGAAGAGCCGCTTCCGCAGCCTGGAGGCGATGGAGCAGACCGGCATCCCGGTCTCGCGCTGGTTCGACGGCGTGCTGGAGAAGCCGGAGAATATCGAGCAGCCGGAACCGATCCGCGCCATGGTCTACTGGGGCCATGCCGCCAATTCGCAGACGCGGCTGCCCGATCTCAAGCGCGGGCTGGAGAAGGTCGACCTCGTCGTCGTGATCGATCCGGTAGCCTCGCTGACCGCCGCGCTTTCGGACCGCAAGGACGGCATGTATCTGCTGCCGTCGGGCACCACGATGGAATGCGCCGGCTCGGTGACCAATTCGCAGCGCGCCCTGCAATGGCGCGAGAAGGTGGTAGAGCCGGTCTTCGAGGCGAAGAGTGATTACGCGATCACCTGGCTGCTGGCGCAGAAGCTCGGCTTCGGCGAGCAGCTGTTCCGCAATATCCGCGTCGAGAATGGCGAGCCCAGCGCCGAAGACCTGACGCATGAATGGAACAGCGGCATGTGGACGGTCGGCTATACCGGCCAGTCGCCGGAACGGCTGAAGCGCCATATGCAGCACCAGGACAAGTTCGACACGCGCACCACGCTCGGCATGGAAGCGCCGGTGAAGGGCGAGTATTACGGCCTGCCCTGGCCCTGCTGGGGCACGCCGGAATTCGGCCATCCCGGCACGCCGCTGCTCTACGACACCTCGAAGCCGGTCGCCGAAGGGGGCCTGCCGTTCCGGGCCCGCTGGGGCGTCGAGCATCGCGGCGTCCGCATGCTGGCGGAAGGCAGCTACACCAGGGATTCCGAGATCGAGGACGGCTATCCGGAATTCACCTACGGCATGCTGCGCAAGCTGGGCTGGGACGGCGACCTGCAGCCGGAGGAACTGAAGGTCATCCGCGAGGTGGGCGGCGACAAGCTCGACGGGGTGAGCTGGAAGACCGACACCTCCGGTGGCATCCAGCGCGTCGCCATCCGCCATGGCTGCGCGCCCTACGGCAACGGCAAGGCGCGTGCGGTGGTGTGGAATTTCCCCGATCCGGTGCCGGTGCATCGCGAGCCGATCTATACGCCGCGGCGCGACCTCGTGGCGCGCTATCCGACCTATGAGGATCGCCGCGACTACCGTCTGCCGGTGCTGTTCAACAGCATCCAGAAGCGAGACTTCGCCGCCGAGTTCCCGCTGATCCTGACCAGCGGCCGGCTGGTGGAATACGAGGGCGGCGGCGACGAGACCCGCACCAACAAATGGCTGGCCGAGCTGCAGCAGCAGATGTTCGCCGAGGTCAATCCGCATGATGCCGAGCGCCTAGGCATCAAGGCCGACCAGATGATCTGGCTGCACAGCCCGACCGGCGCGCGGCTGCGTGTCGCCGCGCTGATCACGCCCCGCGTCGGCCGCGGCGTGGTGTTCATGCCGTTCCATTTCGGTGGCCACTGGATGGGCGAGGATCGGGGCGACAGATATCCCGAAGGCGCCCGGCCCTATGTGCTGGGCGAGAGCGCCAACACGGCATGGACCTATGGCTATGACGTAGTGACCTTCATGCAGGAAACCAAGGCGACGCTCTGCCGCATCGAGCGCGCCTGAACCGGAGTTCGGAGGTGTCATGGCACGGATGAAGTTCCTCTGCGACGCGGAACGCTGCATCGAGTGCAATGCCTGCACGACGGTGTGCAAGAACGAGCATGAAGTACCCTGGGGCATGCAACGTCGCCGCGTCGTCACGCTGCATGACGGGTTGCCGGAGGAGAAGTCGGTGTCGATGGCCTGCATGCATTGCACCGATGCGCCCTGCATCGCGGTCTGCCCGGTCGACTGCATTTACCAGACCGATATCGGCGTGGTGCTCCATTCCAAGGATACCTGTATCGGCTGCGGCTATTGCTTCTACGCCTGCCCGTTCGGGGCGCCGCAATATCCGCAGACCACGATGTTCGGCAGCCGCGGCAAGATGGACAAGTGCACCTTCTGCGCCGGCGGCCCGGAAGCCGACAATTCGGAAGCCGAATTCCAGAAATACGGACGCAACCGGCTGGCTGAGGGCAAGCTGCCGCTCTGCGCCGAAGTCTGCTCGACGCGGGCGCTGCTGGCCGGCGATGGCGAGATCATCGCCGGAATCTATCGCGAGCGGGTGATGGCGCGCGGCTACGGCTCGGGCGCCTGGGGCTGGTCCACCGCGTATTACGGCAGCAATCGCCCGTCGAGCTGAAGCGAGGAGAAGCCGTCATGTGGATCCGGATCAGCGCAGCGATTGCAACCCTGGCCTTGGTACTCCTGCTCGTGCTGGTCGGCCGCGACACCTTCATCGCGCCCCCCGATGTGGTACTGCCGCTGGGCGGCGTCAGCGATCGCGGCCCGCAGGACGATCTGCCGTCGGGCCCGCTGATGACCCGCGAACTGCAGGAGCGCACCGGGCTGCAGGGCTGGCGCGCCGAAACCGGGCCGGCGCCCGGCATTCCGGCCACCGAACGGCTGGAGCTCGACCCGAAGGTGCGCAGCGAGGGCGCGGCGGCCGCCGATCCGTCTGCCAGCGTGGCCGGCTGGCTTGCGCAATCCGACCGTGACTGGTCGCTGCTGCAGCAGCCGCAATTCCGGCGCGGCGAGGTGAACCTGCCGTCGGAACGCGCCGATGTGCTGGTGCAACCGCAAGGCCGCGACTGGCGCCGCAGCCATGAGCAAACCCTGTTCCATGCCGGTGGCTGGATCATCTTCGGCACCGGACTGCTGCTCGCGCTGTTCCTGCTGCTGCGTGGCCGCATTCCGCTGGAAAAGGGATTCAGCGGCCGGCGCATCCTGCGCTTCCCACCGCTCGAGCGCGCCAATCACTGGATGACGGCGACGAGCTTTGTCGCGCTGGCACTGACCGGCCTGGTCATCCTCTACGGCCGTCATTTCATCAAGCCGCTGGCCGGCGCCGAGCTGTATCGCGATGTCGCCAGCGCCGGCCTTTACCTGCACGTCGCTTTCGCGCTGCCTTTCCTGTTCGGCATCCTGCTCATGGCATTCTTCTGGCTGCGGCAGAACCTGCCGGACCGCACCGACCTGCGCTGGCTGGCGAAGTTCGGCGGCTTCCTGAGCAATGACCCGGTCAAACCGCCGGCACACCGTTTCAACGCCGGCCAGAAGATCGTCTTCTGGGGCGTCACCGTGGTGGGCCTGCTGCTGTTCCTGAGCGGCCTGGGACTCCTGTTCCCCTTCTACTGGACTGATGTGAACGGCATGCAATGGGCGCTGCTTGTCCATGCCGGGCTGGCGCTGCTCATGGTCGGCCTGATCATCGGCCACATTTATATCGGCACCGTGGGCATGGTGGGCGCCTTCGATGCCATGTGGTCGGGCGAGGTGGATCGCAACTGGCTGGAGGAACATCACCGGCTGTGGCTCGCCGAACTGGAGGGTGGGCGATCGGAACTGGACCGGCGCAGCCATGTCCGGCGGCGGGATGACCGGCGGCGCGGTCCCTCGCCGGCGGCGGCCGAGTGAACGCCATGCGCAGCTTCTTCCTCGGGCTGATCGCGGCAGTCGTTCTGGCGGCGGTTTCCGGCATCGTGCTGAATGCCCTGAGCGTGTCCTCCGCCGGCGATTTTTCCACGGGAGAAACACGGCTATGAGCGGATCACGATTCAGCCTCGCCATCTTCATCGTTCCCGCGCTGCTTGGTTTCATGGCTCCGGCTGCTCCGGCGGCGGAATGCGGAGAGGATGTCGCGGCGACCGTCGATCTTATGCAGGACGATTCGGCGGCCAAACCCGAAGGCACGAGCGGCGAAGTGAAGGAAGGCTCCCAATCCAGCGAGATCAAGGAAAGCTGGCAGGGCGGCGCGCCGACGCAAAGCGCGGCGGGAGGCGGGAGCGGCAAAGACGGCAAGGAGCGGAACCATGTTGCCTTCAACCAGGAGGCAGCCGGCTTCCTGAAACGGGCCGCCCGGCTGGCAGAGGAAGGCAAGAGCGGCGGCTGCCGCCAGATCCTGGTCCAGGCGCAGCGCATCCTCGGGATCATCCCCGCCGATACGCCGCTGCCGAGGACGCAGTGAGATGACGGAAGCCTTCCTGAGCCGCTGGTCGCGGCTGAAGGCGCGCCGGCAGGCCGAGACGCCGCCGGCGCCGGCGGAATCGGAAGCCGCGGTGCTGCCGCGGCTGGAAGACCTGACGATCGACTCCGATTTTCGCCCCTTCCTCGGCCGCGACGTGCCGCCGGGTCTGCGGCGCCAGGCGCTGCGGCGGCTCTGGTCGCTTGATCCGCATTTCTCGCAGATCGACGGCATGGACGATTATGCCGGCGATTATACTGCGGCCGCGAAAGGCGCCGGTCTGGTGGCGAGTGCCTACCGCATCGGCTGCGACGCGCTGGGCCGCGGCATGCCGGATGAGGAGGAGGAGGAGCCTCCCGACGATCCTCCGGAACAGGGGTCAGCCCAGGTCTAGCACCACGTTGCCGATCATCCTGCCGCTCTCGACCGCCTCATGCGCCTCGGCGATCTGGGCCAGCGGATAGCGCGCGGCGATGCGGGTCTGCAGCCTGCCGCGCTCCAGCAGGCCGTTCACATAGGTCGCGCCCTCGCGCCGCTGGGCCGGCGACAATTCGTAGACGATGAAGCAGGCCACGGTCAGGTTCTTCACGATCATCGGCCCGAAGGGCAGGGTGAAGTCGGGCTTGTTGGAGCCGTAGACCACGACCAGCCCGCCGGGTTTCAGCACATCGGGCACGAAGTGCGCATTGCCGGCGATGTCGAGATCGATCATGCGGTCGACGCCTTCGCCGCCGGTCAGATCCCTGATGCGGGCGGCGACATCCTCCTGCCGGTAGTCGATGCAGGCATCCGCGCCGGCGTCCTGCGCGATGGCGGCCTTTTCCGGCGAGGAGACGGTGGCGAGAATCTGCGCCGCGCCGGACTCGCGCGCGATCTGGATCGCATGATGGCCGACCGCGCCGGCGCCGCCGGTAACCAGAACGCGCTGGCCGCTGACGCGGCCCATCATGGTGACGGCGCGCCAGGCGGTTAGCGCCGGGATGCCGAGACAGGCGCCGGTGGCGAAATCGGCCGAGTCCGGCAGCGGGACGGCGAATTCCGCCGGCAGGCAGACCAGTTCGGCGGCCGAACCGTCGGCGCGTTTCCATTGCGCATTGAAAATCCACACCCGGCTGCCGATGCGGCCCTTGTCGACGCCCTCGCCGACCGCCTCGACCACGCCGGCGCCGTCGGAATGCGGAATCACGCGGGCATAGACGCTGTTGCGGCCGGGGGCGGCGCGCGCCTTCACGTCGGAGGGATTGACGCCGGAGCAGTGGATGCGCACGCGCACCTCGCCGGGTCCGGGCAGCGGATCGGGCAGCGTGCCGGTCTGCAGCACGTCTTTCGCCGGTCCGGTCTTGTCATACCAGGCTGCGCGCATCTTCGGTCTCCGGGATCGTTGAGGACGAGGGTCCGAGACTAGCCGGGCTTCCGGGCGGCGTCACGGCTCGCCGGATTTCCCCACCGGGCGCCGCGGCGCAGCACCGGTACGAAAGCAGTGGCCGGCCTCCGGCGGCATGACCGTGACCGAGAAGCTGCGGATCCGCCAGTCCATCTTCCGCACCATCGTGACGACCTCGGCGACATTGCGGCGCAGGCCATCGTCGCTGTGGGCCAGGATACTGGCCTCGCCGAACAGCAGATGGCCTTCCTCGCGCAGCCGCACTTCCGCTTCCATGATCCAGGGCAGGGCGTGCAGCCGCGCGGCGATCCGGTCGGGCAGGGCCTCGATACGCTCGTTGATATGGGTCGGTGCGCTGTCGGCCAGATCACCGGCAGCATGGACCAGCTGGCGCCAGCCGCTGCGCAGCACCAGCAGCGCGATCACCGCGCCGGCCAGCGGATCGAGCCAGGGCCAGCCGGCGGCGATGCCGATCACCGCCACGGCGGCGGCAGAGGCCGACAGCCAGTCGGCCTTGCGCAGCTCGGCGTCGGCGCTGAGCACCTTGTCATGCAGCAGCCAGGCGCGGCGCGCCTGCCGGCGCCCGAGGAACCAGGCGGGAATGGCGCTCCAGGCCAGCGCCAGCAGCATCGGCCAGCCCTGCCACAGGTCGAAGCCCAGCAGATTCACCCTGCCGATCTCCGCCGGCTCGGGCTTCAGCGCCTTCAGCCCGGCATCGGCCAGCAGATAAAGGCCGAGCGCGAACAGCGACAGCGCGGCGCAGAGAAAGGCGATCGATACCCAGCGGTGATAGCCGTAGGGGAAGCGGCGATCCGCCGGGCGGCGGGCGACCTGGCTGCCGATCAGGAAGACGATGGGCGAGACCAGGCTGAACACCGTCTCCAGCCAGGCCGCCTTCATTGCCTGCGAGCCGCCGAGCACGAAATACATCACCAGCCCGGCGGAAACGAGATAGGCGAGGGTCCAGCGCGCCATCCGCTTCGCGTGATGGAACACCGGCCGCAGGCGCGGCGGGAATTCCTCGATGACGATCGCCTGCTGCTGCAAGGCCAGTCTACTTCGGCCCGGCTACTTCGGCCCTGTCATCTTGCCGGTCATCTTTGCCTTCATCGGGTCGGAGGCCAGCTTGCTCATCACCACCTGCATCTTGTTCTTCCCGCCGATCACGGTGTGGTCGTCGCCGCGCATGAGCGCGGCATAGGCCTCGCGCGCTACCTCGGCGGGGTCGGATTTCTTCATGTCGGCGACCTTGGCCTGCTCCATGCCGGCGCGACGGAAGAAGTTGGTATCGGTCGGCCCAGGCATCAGCGCCGTCACCGTGATGCCGGTATCCTTCAGGTCTTCGCGGATGCCCTCGGCGAAGGACAGCACGAACGCCTTGGTGGC
This sequence comes from uncultured Rhodospirillaceae bacterium, assembly GCA_964429465.1. Lineage (GTDB taxonomy): Bacteria > Pseudomonadota > Alphaproteobacteria > Ferrovibrionales > Ferrovibrionaceae > Ferrovibrio. The sequence goes on along the minus strand of CAYSCA010000022.1, from coordinate 13,217 downwards.
GGCATAGACGACCAGGAAGGGGTCGGGCGTGGTGGAATCCACCGAGGCGGTGATCAGGATCTTGCCGCTGTCGCGGTCCAGCATGTCGCGCAGGGCGAGCTTGGTGATATGGACCACCGAGACGGCATTGAGCTGGATCAGGCGCAGTTCGGCCTCGAGATCGGTGTCGCGGAAATCGCCCCAGACGCCCACGCCGGCATTGGCGGCCAGCACGTCGACCGGCCCGATCGCCCGCGCCGCTTCCCACAGCCCCTCCACCCCTTCCCGGACGGAGAGATCGCAGGTCACGGTCTCGACCCGGGCCTCCGGCGCGGCGCTGCGTATCCCCTGGGCGGCCTCCAGCAGCCGGCCCTGATGATCTGCGGCCAGAATGACGTCGTAGCCGTTCCGGGCGAATTCCCGTGCGAGTTCATAGCCGATGCCGCTGGATGCACCGGTGATCAGGGCGAGGGGGCGGGAGGCGGACATGTCGGGCTCCTGTGCTTGAACCGTGTCAGTCCGCCTCAACACCCGTAAAACCGCGACGTTCCCGCCGTTTACCAGTCTGTGATCAAAGTGTGTCGCCCTGCCGACGGCACAGCCGCCCCGAGCATTGTCTGCGTATATTAGGGCAAATCCGACAGGAGAAACTGTGATGAACAATGAGCCGCTGGTGAGCATCGTTTCGCCGGTCCTGAACCATGCGGATTACATCGGCGAATGCATTGAAAGCGTCCAGAAGCAGGATTACCGGAACTACGAACACATTATCGTCGACAACAAGAGCATCGAGCGCACCAGCATCATTGCCGAGCATTACGCCCGCCGCGACCCGCGCATCAAGGTGATTCACAACGCCACAAGGCTGTCGATGGTGGAGAACTGGAACCGGGCGATGAGCCTGATTTCAAAGGACAGCGTCTACTGCCAGGTCCTGCATGGCGACGACATGCTGTATCCCGGCTGCCTGTCGAAGAAGGTCGCCTTCGCCGAGAAGCATCCCAATGTCGGCATCATCGGTTCACTGCGGCGTCGCGGCGGTCGCATCGAATGCAGGGGCCTGCCGCCCGACCAGTCGGTCTTTCCGGGAAAATATATCGGCCGCGGCTATCTGCAGCAGACGCTTTTTCCGATCGCGCCTTCCTCGGGGATGCTGCGGTCGGAGATCGTGCGGAGCCGGCCGGCTTTCTATCCGGCCGAATTCCTCCATACCGACATCGCCGCCTATCTCGACCTGCTGGACGGCACCGATTTCGGTTTCGTGCATGAGATTCTCAATTTCTCGCGGGTCCACCACACCTCGATCACGGCGACGGTGGCGAGCCGGCGGCGCACGCTCGTCCGCGAACGGCTTGCCTTCCTCAACCTCTACGGTCCGCGCTATTTCGAACCGGCCGAACTGGCGCAGCTGAAGCGCGAGCAGATCGGCCGCTGCTTCAAGACCATCCTGCGCAGCATCGCGCGCGGCGAGGGCGCGGTGGCGCGCTATCATCTCGAGGGGCTGCAGAAACAGGGCAAGCTGTCCGGCCTCTCCGGCGCCCTGCTGCGCTTCCTGTCATCGGTCATTCCGGCCGCGCCGGCCTGACGGACATTGGCGGCGCCGAGCTTACGCCCAGCGTCGTGCGCCGATATGGCCGCCCAGCGCAGCGGCCAGCAAACCGATCGCCACGGTAAAGAAGGCCCAGTAGGCAGCGCCGGCGACGCCCTTGGCAGCTGTTTCGGCGGCATCCTTGGCGGTCTGCTGCATCTGTTGCGCCTGTTCCTGGATACGCTGCTCGGCGGCATCGATCCGCGTCATGGCTTCTTCCGGTGTGCTGCCGTTGATGCGGGCCAGCAGCTCGGCGGCGCGCTGCTTGTCGCCTTCCTCCCACTGGCCGTCGCTGATCCGCTTGCTGGCCAGCCGTCCGAGTTCCTGGCTGGCCTGCTCGGTTGACATCTGGGCCGGCGGCATGGCTGACAGGTCTTCCGTCAGCCGCCGCGCGAGATCGCCCATGCTGCTGCCTTGGCCCCCGCCATTCTGGCTGCCGGCCTGACCGGCGATCGGTGAGCCTTGGGATTGCTGCGTTATCATGCCGCCGAGGCCGGCGCCCCCGGCACCGATCGCACTGCCGATGCCGGTGGAGGCGACGCTGGCGACGCTCTGCACCGCCGAGCCGGTCGCCCGCATCAGCGCCGTCGTGCCAACCAGGCCGACGATCATCACAGTCACCGCCCAGACCACCACGCCGCGGGTCGCGCCATCGCGCCGCCCCAGGCAGGGGACGGCGTAGCCCGCGACATAGCCGCCGGCCAGCATGCCGATGGCGGTGGATACCGTAAGCCAGATCGTGGCGGCGATGCCCAAGGTCGTCGCCGAGGGCGTGCTTTCCGCGTCCATGCTGGTCGGCGTCATGCCCAGCGCGGCGCCGAGAAGATGGATGACCGAGGAGACGGCGAGTGCGACGGCGACACCGGCGAGCGCCGCTCGCCAGGAAAATCCGCTTTCGACGACCACCGTGTCGGTGACGCGGCCGGCGGGGGCGGCATAGGGATCGGAACGTGTCTGCGAGACGGCCATGATGACCCTCCTGGGGAGATCGGCTTCGTCTCTTAAGTTAGCCGGCCTGCGGTTGTTCCCCCGATGCGTGCCGGCAAGGCGCCGAGCAGGCCGGCGGCCGCGCGGCTTCTACCACTCGGCTTCCGCTTCCCCGATCCGCGGACGGTTTCTGGTCCGCCGCGCTTTGGCGCTGCCATGCAGCCGGTGTTCCCACAGCCAGTGATGCCGTCTGGCGCCGGCGTTGCCGGACAGGGCTACGGCGTAGCTGGTCTCGGCATGGGCGAGCAGCAGGGTGATCGCCGGCGGCGTCACCACGGCCAGCTTGCCGCAGGTGGCGAGAAACTGGCGTCGTGCCTTAAGGGCGGCCTGTTCGGGATGGTCGCGGTCGGCTTGCATCGTTGCCTCCGTTTTTGCGGTGGAGTGCGGGCCGATCTTAACGGCTTACCGGGCGCCTGCAGGTGATTAACCGGTGGTGCGGACAGGTTGCCCGAGGGCTGGACGGTGACAGGTTGCGCCTTTGGCTTGATCGGGTTGCGACGATGTGGCAAATAGGTTGCGCCTTCTGCGGAGCGTCAGCCATGGCGACCACGACAATCGGCGTGAAACTGGACGACCGCCTGCGGCAGCGCCTGAAAACGGCTGCCGAAAGAATGGGGCGCTCGTCGCATTGGCTGATCAAGCAGGCGATCCACCTGGCGCTCGAGCGGGCCGAACGGGGCGAGGATCTCACCGGCGCCGAAGCCGCCGGCCTGGACCTGGCCGAGACCGGCGAAGATCTGCCGCCCACGCCATTCCTGGAATTCGCGCAGGGGGTCCAGTCGCAGGGCGTGCTGCGCGCCAAGATCACCGCCGCCTATCGCCGACCGGAACCGGAATGCCTGCCGCTGCTGATCGCGCAGGCCAGCCAGCCTGAGGCGGCAGCCGAAAAGGCGGCGATGCTGGCGCGCCGGCTGGTCGAGGCGTTGCGGGCCAGGATGGAGGGCGGGGGCGGCGTCGAGGCGCTGATCCACGAATATTCGCTGTCCAGCCAGGAAGGTGTGGCGCTGATGTGCCTGGCCGAAGCCCTGCTGCGCATCCCCGACCGGCCGACGCGCGACGCGCTGATCCGCGACAAGATCGGCGTCGGCGACTGGGAAGCGCATATCGGCCACAGCCCGTCGCTGTTCGTCAATGCCGCCACCTGGGGCCTGCTGGTCACCGGCAAGCTGGCCGCGACCAGCAGTGCGGCCGGCCTTTCCTCGGCGCTGACCCGGCTGATCGCAAAGGGCGGCGAGCCGCTGATCCGCCGCGGCGTCGATATCGCCATGCGCATGATGGGCGAGCAGTTCGTGACCGGCCAGACGATCTCGGAAGCCCTGGCCAACAGCCGGCGCATGGAAGCGCGCGGCTTCCGCTATTCCTACGATATGCTGGGCGAGGCGGCGATGACGGCGGACGACGCCGCGCGCTATTACGCCGATTACGAGCGCGCCATCCATGCCATCGGCAAGGCGGCCGGTGGGCGCGGCATCTATGAGGGGCCGGGCATCTCGGTGAAGCTGTCGGCCCTGCACCCGCGCTATTCCCGCGCGCAGCAGGAGCGCGTGATGGCCGAATTGCTGCCGCGGCTGAAGGCGCTGGCGCTGCTGGCGCGGCGCTATGATATCGGCATCAACATCGACGCCGAGGAAGCCGACCGGCTGGAACTCTCGCTCGACCTGCTGGAATCGCTCTGCTTCGACGCCGAGCTGGCCGGCTGGAACGGCATCGGCTTCGTCGTGCAGGCCTACCAGAAGCGCGCGCCCTTCGTGATCGACTGGCTGGTCGATCTGGGCCGTCGCAGCGGCCATCGCCTGATGATCCGGCTGGTGAAGGGCGCCTACTGGGACAGCGAGATCAAGCGCGCCCAGGTCGACGGGCTGGAAGGCTTCCCCGTCTTCACCCGCAAGCTGCATACCGATGTATCGTATCTGGCGTGCGCCAGGCTGCTGCTGGCCGCGCCCGATGCGGTCTTCCCGCAATTCGCCACCCATAACGCGCATACCCTGGCGACCATCCACACGATGGCGGGCGGGAACTTCTATACCGGGCAATACGAATTCCAGTGCCTGCATGGCATGGGCGAGCCGCTCTATGAGGAAGTGGTCGGCCCGGACAAGCTCAATCGCCCCTGCCGCATCTATGCGCCGGTCGGCACCCATGAGACCTTGCTGGCCTATCTGGTGCGCCGCCTGCTCGAGAACGGCGCCAACACTTCCTTCGTGCACCAGATCGCCGATCCCGAGATTCCGGTCGAAAGGCTGACCGCCGATCCGGTCGAGCAGGCGAAGGCGATCCAGCCGCTCGGCGCGCCGCATCCGAAGATCGCGCTGCCGCGCGAGATGTTCGGCGCCGGCCGGAAGAATTCCGCCGGCCTGGACCTGACCAACGAACAGCGGCTGGCTTCGCTCTCGGCGGCCCTGCTCGCCGGCTTGGAGGTGGATCGCCGCGCCGCGCCGATGCTTGGCAGCGGCGAGGCGGAAGGAGATGCGCGTCCGGTTCGCAATCCCGCCGATCATCGCGATCGCGTGGGCGCGGTGATCGATGCGACGCCCGAGATTGCCGACGAGGCCTGCCGGCAGGCGGCCGATGCGGCGCTGATCTGGCAGGCGACTCCGGTCGAAGAGCGCGCGGCCTGCCTGGAACGCGCGGCCGACCTGATGGAAAGCCGACTGCCGTCGCTGCTCGGGCTGATCGTGCGCGAGGCGGGCAAGTCGCTGCCCAATGCGATCGGGGAAGTGCGCGAGGCGGTCGATTTCCTCCGCTATTACGCCGATCAGGGCCGCCGCCATCTGGCCAATGACAGCCATCGGCCACTCGGCCCCGTCGCCTGCATCAGCCCGTGGAATTTTCCGCTGGCGATCTTCACCGGCCAGGTGGCCGCCGCGCTGATGGCCGGCAATGCGGTGCTGGCCAAGCCGGCCGAGGAAACCCCGCTGATCGCCGCGCAGGCCGTGCGGCTGCTGCGCGAGGGCGGTGTGCCGGCCGGAGCGCTGCAACTGCTGCCCGGTGCCGGCGAGGTCGGTGCGCAGCTGGTGGCGCATCCGGCCGTGGCGGGGGTCATCTTCACCGGTTCGACCGAGGTGGCGCGGCTGATCCAGCGCCGGCTGGCCGACCGGCTCAGCCGCGACGGCAAGCCGATCCCGCTGATCGCCGAGACGGGCGGGCAGAATGCGCTGATCGTGGATTCTTCCGCGCTGCCCGAGCAGGTGGTGAGCGACGTGCTGATGTCAGCCTTCGATTCCGCTGGCCAGCGCTGCTCGGCCCTGCGCGTGCTTTGCCTGCAGGCGGAGATCGCTGATCGCGTGCTGGCCATGCTGAAAGGCGCGATGGCCGAATTGTGCGTCGGCAATCCCGAACGCCTGGCCGTCGATATCGGTCCGGTGATCTCCGCAGAAGCGCGGCGGCGCATCGCCGATCATATCGCGGCCATGCAGGCGAAAGGCCGTCGCGTGACGCAGTTGCCGCTGCCGCCGGAAGCGCGGCACGGCACCTATCTGCCGCCGACGCTGATCGAGATCGACAGCCTGGAGGAGCTGCAAGGCGAGGTTTTCGGCCCGGTGCTGCATGTGCTGCGCTATCGCCGGGGCGATCTCGACGCGACCATCGACGGGATCAACGCCACCGGCTTCGGCCTGACTTTCGGCATCCACAGCCGCATCGACGAGACGATTGCCCATGTCACCGCACGGATCGCCGCCGGCAATCTCTATGTCAACCGCAACCTGATCGGTGCGGTGGTCGGCGTGCAGCCCTTCGGCGGCCGCGGCCTCTCGGGTACCGGGCCGAAAGCCGGCGGGCCGCTGTATCTCTTCCGCCTGCTGGCCTCACGGCCGACAGGTGCCGCGATCGCTGACGGAAAGGCTGCGCCTAACATGGCGGCGCAGCGTTTCTGCGCCTGGCTGGCGGAAATGGGACGAGAGACGGAGGCGACGCGCTGTCGCGACTATATGGCGCGCTCGCCGCTCGGCCGGGCGCAGGAACTGCCAGGCCCGGTCGGCGAGCGGAATCTCTATCTGCTGCAGCCGCGCGGCATTGTCCTCTGCCTGCCGCAGAGCGAAACCGGTCTGCTGCTGCAGCTTGGCGTGGCGCTGAGTACCGGCAACCGCGTCAGGCTCTGCGCGCCCGCCGGCCTGTCCTCGGCCCTGGCGAACCTGCCGGCCGAACTGGCCGGATGGATCGAGCCTGTGCGCGACATCGAGGCGGCGGGGGAGGTCTCGGCCGTTCTGTTCGAGGGGGACAGCGACGGATTGCGCGCGGTGAACATGGCCGTCGCGGCGCGGCCGGGGCCGATCGTGCCGGTCTTCGGCATTGCGCGCGACGCACTGGCGGCTGGCATCGAGGATTACGCGCTGGAATGGCTGGCTGAGGAGAAGGTGATCAGCACCAACACGGCTGCCGCCGGTGGCAATGCCAGCCTGATGACCATCGGCTGACCAACGGCCGGGAACCGATTGGAGGGCGGAGGGTTTGTAATGCAACGGGAACAGGAGAGATATCCGCCATGCTCCGCGTCATGCTTGCGCTGCTCGTCCTCTCCGCATCGGTTCCCCTGGCGGCCTGCGGCGAACAGCCGGTGAAGCAGCCGATCCTGACTGAGCCCGGCAAGATGAAGACCTGCCCGCGCGGCCAGGCAACCTGCTAGGCCGACCGGCCAGCGCGCCTGCCAGGGTCACATCGTGGCGCCAATCTGCCAGGGCACGAATTCGGCATCGCCGAAGCCGAGCTCTTCGCTCTTGGACGGCTTGCCGGAGGCGACGTCGATGATCTTGCTGAAGATCCGTTCGCCCATATCTGCAACGCTGACGCCTTCATCCAGTATGGCACCACAGTTGATATCCATATCCTCTTCCATGCGGCGATACATGGCCGAGTTGGTCGCCAGCTTGATCGAGGGCACTGGCTTGGCGCCGAAGACCGACCCGCGGCCGGTGGTGAAGCAGATGATGTTGCCGCCGCCGGCGATCTGCCCGGTGGCCGAGCAGGGATCGTAACCCGGCGTGTCCATGAAGACGAAGCCCTTGGTATCGACCGGCTCTGCATATTTGTAGACGCCGCGCAGGTTGGTGGTGCCGCCCTTGGCTGCGGCGCCAAGCGACTTCTCCAGGATGGTGGTGAGGCCGCCCTTTTTGTTGCCTGGCGAAGGGTTGTTGTCCATCGAGCCGCTGTTGCGCTCGCAATAGCCTTCCCACCAGCGGATGCGCTCGATCAGCTTTTCGCCGATGGCGCGGCTCTCGGCGCGCCGGGTCAGCAGATGCTCGGCGCCGTAGATTTCCGGCGTCTCGCTCAGGATCGCCGTGCCGCCATGACGCACCAGCAGGTCGGCCGCGGCCCCCAGCGCCGGGTTGGCGGTGATCCCGGAATAGCCGTCCGAGCCGCCGCATTGCAGGCAGAGCGTCAGATGCGAGGCCGGCACGGTGGTGCGGCGCATCGCATTGGCGGCCGGCAGCATGTCCTTCAGCTGCGCGATGCCGCGCTCGACCGTCTTGCGGGTGCCGCCGCTATCCTGGATGGTCATGCTCTGCAGACGCGGACTGTGCTTCAGGCCCTGCGCTTCCATCATGAAGTCGATCTGCGCCACTTCGCAGCCCAGACCCAGCATCAGCACGCCGGCGAAATTCACATGCTGGGCATAGCCCCACAATGTACGCTGCAGGTTGCCGAAGCCTTCGCCGCTATCGGCCATGCCGCAGCCGGTGCCGTGCACGATGGCGACCACACCATCCACATTGGGATAATCCTTCAGTGCATCGCCCTTGAAAGCATCGGCGATATAGCGCGCCACAGTGGCCGAGCAGTTCACGCTGGTGATCACGCCGAGATAGTTGCGCGTGCCGGCCCTGCCGTTCTCGCGCATGTGGCCCTGGAAGGTAGCGCGCTCGGGCTCGGGCACGAAGAGCGTCGGCCGCATATCGGCGCCGAAGGCATAATCACGGTCGAAATCGCCCATCGCGAGGTTATGGCTATGCACATGCTGGCCCGGCTCGATCGGCTGGGAGGCAAACCCGATAATCTGGTTGTATTTGCGGACCGGTTCGCCCTGGGGAATGGGTGCGGTTGCCACCTTGTGGCCAGCCGGGATGACGTCACGGGCAGTAACGTTGCCGCCCTCGATGGTCGCGCCGGGCAGCAGTTCGGCGCGGGCCACCACGACATTGTCGTTTTCATTGAGGCGGATCACCGCCGAAACCCGGTCGAGCATTGGGGCCTCCCTTGATCAGCCTAGTCTAGCGCAGCAACCCGCGCCGGGCGAGGTTGCGCATCAGGGCAGCCGTGCCGAATTGCCAGGGCGGGAGCCGGTCGCAGAAATCGACGCGATTGATGAGCGCGCCCAGCTTTGGTGAGCGGATGGTAACCACGTCGCCCGGCTTGTGGGTGAAGCCCATGCCCGGCGTATCGCGGTCCTGGATCGGCGCGAACATCGTGCCGGTATAAAGCATGGCGCCATCGGGATACTGGTGCGAGGCGCCGAAGGTCTGGGCAGCAAGGTCGGGCAGATCGCGGCTGATCTTCGCCAGATGCGAGGCGGCCTCGAGGCGGAAATTGTCAGGCCCCGCGATGGTCAGGCTGACCTCGGCCTTGCGCAGGTCGTCCAGGCTGAAATGGTTGTCGAAGAGCCGGATGAAGGGGCCAATGGCGCTGGACGCATTGTTGTCCTTGGCGCGGCCGAGCAGCAGCGCGCTGCGGCCTTCCACGTCGCGCAGATTGACGTCGTTGCCCAGCGTCGCGCCGACGATCTCGCCGCGGCTGCTGATGGCCAGCACGACTTCGGGTTCGGGATTGTTCCAGGTCGACTCCGGATGGATGCCGACTCCCATGCCGGTGCCGACTGAAGCCATGGGCTGGCATTTGGTGAAGACTTCGGCGTCCGGGCCGATGCCGACTTCCAGATACTGCGACCAGGCGCCGCGTTTCATCAGCGTCTCGCGCAGCCGCATCGCCTCGGGCGAGCCCGGCCTGATGCGGGAGATCTCGCCGCCCAGAGCGGCTGCGATCTCGGCGCGCGCGGCCTCGGCGCGGCTGGCATCGCCGCGGATCTGTTCCTCGATCACGCGCTCGATCAGGCTGTCGGCGAAGGTGACGCCAGCCGCCTTCACTGCCTGCAGATCGCAGGGTGCCAGCAGATAGGGCGGCTGCAGCTTCAGCGTATTGCCCAGCACGTCGCGCAGCAGGCCGATGGCCGGAGCCTTGGCCAGCGCTGCCCGCACGGCAGCGGCGGGATCCGGAAGATCCAGCAATTCGCTCGTCGTCACGGCCAATGCGCTGAGATCGACCAGTTCGTCACCGCGCAGGGCGACGACGATGGGGCCGCCGGGCGAACCCGCGATCCAGGCGCGCCCGACCAATGTTGCGCGGTCGTCATCCTGCGGCAGGGTCTGGGCGAACAGGTTTTCAAGCATGCTGGGGCTCCGGCTGGAACGGGATCTCTCGGCGCAATGATACCGGGCGGGGCGGGGCCGTGTCAGGGGCGACGAACCTGATTGACATAATGCTATAACAATATATAGCCTCGACCCATGCAGCCGGCCAAACGCCCAGCCAGCGCCGCCTTGAACATCGACGATCGTCTCAAGACGCCGCTCTACCACCAGATTTTCCTGATCCTGCGCGACCAGATCCAGGAGGGGCGTCTCGCGCCCGGCGCGCTGGTTCCGGGAGAAGAGGAGCTGGCCCGGCAATTCCATGTCTCGCGGATCACGGCCCGGCGGGCCTTGGCGGAGCTGGCCGCAGACGGCCTGGTGACCCGGGGCCGGGGCCGGGGCACCCATGTCATACCGCGGGGCGATCCGCCGCCGATCAGGGCCGGCGTCGAAGGCCTGCTGGAAAATCTGCTGGCCATGGGCCTGAAAACGCAGGTCGCGCTGGTCGAGTTCGGTTTCGAGGCTGCGGCGCCCGATGTCGCCGCCGCGCTGGGCATCCGGGCAGGGGAGGAGGTGCAGCGCGCGGTGCGCGTCCGCTCCCTTGATGCCGGGCCGTTCTCCTACCTCACCACCTATGTCCCGGCCGATATCGGCCGCAAATTCTCGCGCGAGGCGCTGGGCCAGCAGCCGATGCTGTCGCTGCTGGAGCAATCGGGAGTCACCGTCGGCGGTGCCGAGCAGACCATTTCGGCGACGCTTGCCGATACCCGGGTGGCGCCCTTGCTGCAGACCTCGGTGGGCGCGCCGCTGCTGCGCATCAGCCGCGTCGTGCAGGATGGCGCCGGCCGGCCGGTGGAGTACATCGTCGCCCTGTATCGGCCCGATCGTTACCAGTTCCGCATGAGCCTCGATCGCGTGCGCGGCGAGGAGCAAAACACCTGGTCGGCCCGCGTGGCGCCGGCGGCAGGGGGAAAAAAGTCGCCACGCTCCACCCGCAGGGAGAAGAGAAAATGACCATTGGACAATCCGGATTCCGCGTATCGCGTCGCCGTTTCCTCGCCGGCACTGCCGTTGCAACCGCCGCCGGCGTCAGCGGTTTTCCCGGCATCCTCAAGGCGCAGCCGCGGACCATCAAGGTCGGCATCCTGCATCCGGTGACCGGTCCGCTGGCGCCCTCGGGCCAGCAATGCCGCCTCGGCGCCAAGCTGGCGATCGACACCATCAACGCCAATGGCGGCATCGCCTCGATGGGCGGCGCCAAACTGGAGCCGATCTATGCCGATGCGCAGTCCAAGCCCGATGTGGGCGCGGCCGAAGTCGAAAAGCTGAACGAGGCGGGCGTGGCCGCGATCGTCGGGCCGTTCTCCTCAGGCATCGCGCTCGCCACCACCCAGGCGGCGGCCAAGCATGATCTGCCCCATATCGTCGATGTCGGCGTCGTCGATCAGGTGGTCACCCGCGGCCTGACCAACACCTTCCGCTTCGGCCCTGGCATCAGCAAGATCGTCGACACCGCGCTGGAGAACCTGGTTGCGCTGAACAACCAGGCCGGCAAGCCGGTCAAGACCGTGATGATCGTGCATGAGGAATCGGCTTTCGGCGCCGGCATGGCCAAGACGCTGAACGAACGGCTGCCGGGGCTGGGCTTCGAGGTGGTGGAAACCATTGCGCATGCCAATCCGACGCGCGACTTCAACAACATCGCCCTCAAGGTCAAGGGGCGCAACCCGGACCTGCTGATCCCGTCGAATTACTACAATGAATTCGTGCTGCTGGCGCGCACGCTGCGGCAGCAGAAGATCCGGCCCAAGGCGGTCTACGCCATCCTGGGCGGCGCGGCGTCGCAATACCGCTTCGTGAAGGAATTCCCCGACGCCGCCGAATACATCATGGACTGCAATCACTGGTTCGACCCGCGCAATCCGGTGGCGCTGGAGCTGAAGAAGAAAGTCGAAGCCGAGAAGGCCTTCTACTCCTATGAGGTGTTCCTCAATCACGAATGCGTCCGCCTGCTGGCAGATGCGCTGGAACGCGCGGCTTCGGCCGATCGTGGTGCCATCACCCAGGCGCTGGCCGCCTCGGGCTGGAGCAACCACTTCATGCCCTATGGGCCGACCAAGTTCGTCAACGGCCAGAATACCGGCGCCGCTCCGGTCAATACCCAGATCCTGAACAAGGATATCAAGGTGATTTTCCCGAAGGATTTTGCCAACGCCAAGCCGGTCTTCCCGGCGCCCAAGGCCTGATTATCGCAGTGAGGCGGGGCCGGCAGCCCGGCTCCGCCATCCTGCCTGCGTGCCGAGATGCTTGAATTTTCGATTCTTCTGCCAGCGATCCTCAACGGGCTGACCACCGGGGCGATCTATGCCCTGATCGCGCTCGGCCTCACGCTGATCTACGGCGTGCTGCATATCATCAATTTCGCCCATGGCAGCCTGCTGATGCTGGCGCTCTATGGCGTGTTCTTCCTGCACAACCTGTTTGGCATCGATCCTTACCTGGCCCTGCCGGTGGCCGCCGCCGCCCTGTTCGCCATCGGCTATGGGCTGCAGCGATTTGTGATCGGCCATGCCAGCCATGGGAAGGACGAGAATATCCTGCTGGTCACGCTCGGCCTGTCGGTAATCATTGAAAATCTGGCGCTCTATCTGTGGCGCTCGGACACCCGCACCATCGAGACGCCGTATTCCTTCGATGTTGTCGATTTCGGCGTGGCCTTCATCGCCGTTCCCAAGGTCATCGCGCTGATCGGCGCGCTGCTGGTTGCCGCGCTGCTGTGGCTGCTGATGACGCGCACGGATCTGGGGCGCGCCATCCGCGCTCTGGCGAAGGAGCGGCAGGGCGCCAGGCTGGTCGGCATCGATGTCGACCATATCTTCGCCATGTCGTTCGGCATCGGCTGCGCCTGCCTCGGTGTCGCCGCCTGCCTGCTGCTGCCCAGCTTCTATGTCAGCCCGCAGGTCGGCCACGCTTTTGTCCTAGTGGCATTCACCGTCGTGGTGCTGGGCGGGATGGGCAGTTTCGTCGGCGCGCTGCTGGGCGGCCTGATCATCGGCGTGACGGAAAGCCTGGGCGGATTGTTCCTCGGCGAGAGCCTCGGCCAGCTCGGGATCTTCCTGATCTTCATCATTGTGCTGCTGTTCCGGCCCACCGGTCTGCTCGGGCAGAGGGCCTGACATGCGAAACCTTGTCGCGATCGTCGTCTTCTGCCTGGCGCTGCTGCCATTGCCGCTGGTGATCGGGTCAGAATTCTGGATCACCTGGCTGACCATAGCGCTGTTCTATGCCTATCTCGGCCAGGCCTGGAACCTGCTGGGCGGCTA
>CAYSCA010000021.1:16030-24779 GCA_964429465.1 uncultured Rhodospirillaceae bacterium | reverse complement strand
GCCGGAACGCGCCAGGGCGGCCAGGCGGATCGCCGCCGCTGTGGCCGCCGAACCGTTCTTCGTCGCCGGCAGCGGCCGCTTCTGCACCGCCGTCATGCAGGCCGGCAGCGGTCGGTTCATTGCCAAGACGGGCGCCGAGGGCGTCTATACCGCCGCCTCGGCAGAGCAGGGGATCGGCATCGCGCTCAAGGTGCTGGACGGCACGGCGCGCGCCGCCCAGACCGCGCTCGGCGGCCTGCTCGACCGGGTCGGCCTGCTGGACGATGCCGGGCGCGAGGCGATCCGGCCGCTGGTGGAGCAGCCGCTCAACAACTGGCGCGGCCTGAATGTAGGCAGTATCGGGCTGGAGCCGCCGGCCTTCTGAGAGGGCTAGTCCGGCCGCTGTGCCAGCGCGCCCTTGATGGCAATACTGGCAACGGCGGCCTGCCGCACATCACGGCCGGCCCAGGGTGCGATCAGGCGCGCACCGGCCAGGAGCCAGTCCACGCGGCGCAGGAACGTGGCGAGCGCGGCGCAGGTTTCGCGGCTCGCGTCGCGCAGCATGATCGCTGCCTGGCCCCGCAGGCGCGGCACATCGCCCTCACGGTCGTAGCGGGTCAGCGAATACAGGAACAGCAGCAGGTCGCGTGCCTGCCGTTCGGCCAGGCTCATGTCCGGCAGGTCGTGATCCTCCAGATCGAGCAGCCCCGGACCAGTGTCCTGCCAGCTGAAATTGCGAATCTGCGCGCCGCCATGCCACAGCCCGGCCTGATGGAGCGCCGTCAGCAGGCTGCCGGCGGAATCGATGCGATGCCAGCGTTCCACCGGATCCTGCATGCCATGGAGTTCGGCTTCCAGCGCGCGCCCGGCATCGCCCAGCACCAGCCATTGTTCGGTGCAGGCGATCACCTCGGGCACCGGGATGCGGGCTTCTTCCAGCCGGCGGAGCGCTGCCGCCTCGGCTGCCAGCGCCGCCGTACCGCCCGGCTGGCGCGGGGGCTTCAGCATCGGCAATGCGAACAGGATCGCCAGCATCCGCTGCATCAGCACAGAGGTGCGCAGCCGCGGAGCGCCGGCCTGCTTCACCCAGAGTTTGCGGCCGCGATAGACAAGCGGAAACACGCGGGTCCGCGCGGCGGCCGCCAGATCCATGATGACGGCGTGGAGTTCGGGGTCGATGGATGTCATCATTTCAGGCGGGCGCGGCCGTCGCGGCCGTAGGTGAGCGTGGCATCCATCCGCTTCTGCATGGCGGCGCGCCATTCGCCCAAAAGCGCGGCGGCATGCACCTGCTCGGCTTCGATCAGGCGGGCGTTTTCCTGCAGTGCTGTTTCGCAGACGGCGGCGGTTTTCTCCCAGTCTTCCCGCTCTTTCGCGGGAATGCCGGCGCGCAAGGGTTCCAGCGCGGCGAGGCTTTGCCGGACAGCGTCGAGATATTCCCGCTTGCGTCCGGTCAGCATCTCGAAGCGGTTGCGGTCACCGTCGCGCAGGGCGGCCGTCTCGGCGAGGATAACCTCGGTAAACCGCTGCGCCAGCGCGATCATCTCGCCCATGCTGGCGGCGCGCGAAGCGGACGGGAATTCTTCCGTGCTCACGCCCGGATCATGCCTGGGCTGGCGGTTCCGCCTGGCGCAGGGCCGCCAGGGTCTGCTCGATCACCGCGCGATCGAGGTCGCGGGTGATGAAGACGATGCGGCTGCGCCGGTCGGCGTCGGGCCAGGCCGGAATGGTGGCGGGCGGATGGAACAGGTGCTGTACGCCATGCACCACGACCGGCCGGTCGACGCCGGTGACATTCACCAGGCCCTTTACGCGCAACAGGTTGTCGCCGCGGTAAGCCGCCAGCATGTCGAGCCAGGTCGCCAGCGTGTTCCAGTCGAATGCCTCGTCGAAGGTCAGGCAGAAGGCCTGGATGGAGGCATCGTGACGATTCACGTCATGCGGATCCTGGTCATGATGGTGGCCGTGGTCATGCGTGTGGTCATGGTCATGACCGTGGTGGTGATCATGATCATGATGATGGTCGTGACCATGTTCGTAGGCCTCGGCGCGCAGCCAGTTCTGTGCGTCGAAGCTTTTGGTCGCAGGATCATACAGGCCGGCATTGAAGATCTGTTTCGGCGCGATGTCGCCATTGACGGCCGTAAAGACCGGTGCGGCCGGATTGAGGTGCTGCAGCCGGTGCCGCAGCTGCTGCACCGCTTTCGGTTCGGCGACATCGACCTTGCTCAACACCAGCCGGTCGGCCACCGCGGCCTGCTTCACGGCTTCGCGGTGGTTGTCCAGGGTCGCATCGCCGTTCACCGCATCCACCAGCGTGACGACGCTTTCCAGGCGGCAGCGCTCGGCCACCGCGGGATCGGTCATCAGCGTGTGCAGCACGGGCGCCGGATCGGCGAGGCCTGTGGTCTCGATGACGATGCGGCGAAAGGGCTTGATTTCGCCGCGGTCGCGTTTGCCCATCAGGTCGCGGAATGTATTGACCAGGTCGCCGCGCACCGTGCAGCACAGGCAGCCGGAGCTGAGCAGCACCGTATCCTCGCTGCTGGAAGCAATCAGCGCATGATCCAGGCCGATCTCGCCGAACTCGTTCACGATCACCGCCGTCTCGCCCATGTCGGGATGACGGAGCAGGCGGTTCAGCAGGGTGCTCTTGCCGGCACCGAGGAAACCGGTGATGACAGAGACCGGAACGCGAAGGTCAGCCTGTTCGGACATGCCAAAACTCCTGCGGCGATTATGCCGCCTCGCGGCGCCGCTACAAAGCCCAGTATTGCAGGCCCGCGGCCGGTAACTGCCCGCGCCACAGGCCCTTGAGGTCGGCCAGCAGGCCGCCGGGCTGCAGCAGGCCGGTGATCATGTCCGGCGTGAGGGCCCGATAGGCCTGATGCGGCACGGCAGCGACGAGGGCGGCAAAGCCGTGCAGCCCTTCCAGTTTCGGCGCCAGCATCAGGCCATATTCGTGCTGGGCCTCGTTGGGATCGGCCAGCGGGTCATGGATCGTCACCGGATGGCCGAGCTGCTTGAGGTGGCCGACCAGGTCGGCGACCTTGGAATTGCGCAGATCGGGCACGTCTTCCTTGAAGGTCAGGCCGAGGACGAGGACTTCGCCGCCTTTCGGGATGCGCGACGAGACGCACTCGGCGACATAGCGGCTCATCCCGTCATTGATGGCGCGGCCCGACAGGATGATGCGGGCATGGTGGCCAAGCTCTTCCGCCCGGTGCGCCAGATAATAGGGATCGACGCCGATGCAATGGCCGCCGACCAGGCCGGGCTGGAATTTCAGGAAATTCCACTTGGTGCCGGCGGCGTCCAGCACGTCCTGGGTGGCGATGCCCAGCTTGCCGAAGATCATCGCGATCTCGTTGACGAAAGCGATGTTGATGTCGCGCTGGGCGTTCTCGATCACCTTGGCGGCTTCCGCCGTCTTAATCGTGGGCGCCAGGTGAATCCCGCCGCTGGTGACCCGGCCATAGACGGCGGCAAGCCGTGCCGCGATTTCAGGCGTCTGGCCGGCAACCACCTTGGTGATCTTGTCGACGGTGTGGACCTTGTCGCCGGGATTGATGCGTTCGGGCGAATAGCCGAGGAAGAAGTTCCGGCCGCAGGTAAGGCCCGACTGGCTTTCCAGGATCGGGCCGCAGATCTCCTCGGTCACGCCGGGATAGACGGTGCTTTCATAGACCACGATGGCGCCTGGCACCGGACTGGTGGCCAACGCCTGGCCGACACTGCGCGAGGCGGAGCGGACCGGGCCGAGATCGGGGGTGTTGGATGCATCCACCGGCGTCGGCACGGTGACGATATAGATGCTGTGACCCGGCAGGTCGGCGGGGTCGGCGCTGAGTTTCAGCGTGGTCGCGCGCAGGGCTTCGGGCCCCGCCTCCCGGGTGCGATCGACGCCGCGGCGCAATTCCTCGACGCGGCTCTGGTCGATGTCGAAACCCAGCACTGTGAAATGCCTGGCGAGTGCCAGCGCGAGGGGCAGGCCGACATAGCCCAGCCCGATCACGGCGATGGTTTCGGTGGACGAAGATTCGGGGGCGCGGGCAGGGGAAGACACGAAGGACGATCTTTCTGATGGGGACCGCCCGAGGGGGTACCCTGCCGGGGCGGGCCTGTCAATTCGGCCCGCCCGGCCGGATTGGCGAGGCCGATGAAGGCCGTATCTTGACCCGGAACCCATGGCGGGCTAGAGCCGGGCATGTCCCGCCGGCTGCTGATCGTTGTGCAGGAAGCCCTGTTTTTCACCACGCACAGGCTGCCCATTGGCCTGGCGATGCTGCATCGCGGCTGGGAGGTGCATGTCGCTGCCCCGGCGGACGCCGCCATTGCGGCCCAGCTGCGCGCCCAGGGCTTTCACGTCCACCCGATTCCGCTCGCCCGCGGCGGTCGCGACCCGCTGGCCGAACTGCGCCTGCTGCTGGCGATGCTGCGGCTGATCCGGCGCCTGCGCCCCACCCTCCTGCATCTGGTCTCGATCAAGCCGGTGATCTGGGGCGGCCTGGCGGCCCGCCTGCTCGGTACCCCGGCGGTCGTGCATGCGATCACCGGTCTCGGCTTCCTGTTCATCCGCCAGGATGGCCGCACCGGCCTGCTGCGGCGCGTGATCGAGCGGCTTTATGCCTACGCGCTCGGGCATCCCAACAGCATCGCGATTTTCCAGAATGGCGACGACCAGGCGCTGTTTGAGGCGCGGCAGATGGTGCGGCCCGGCCACTGGATGATGATCCGCGGCTGCGGCGTCGACATGCAGGATTTCCCGGCACAGCCGGAACCGGAGGTCGATGCCGGTCATCCCCCGGTGGTGATGTTTCCCGCAAGATTGCTGGGCGACAAGGGCGTGCGCGAATTCGCCGCCGCCGCCGAAATGCTGAGAAATGCCGGTCAGGCCGCCCGCTTCGTGCTGGTCGGCCGGCGCGATTCCGACAATCCGACCGATATCGGCGAGGCAACGCTGCGCGGCTGGATCGACAGCGGGATGGTCGAATACTGGGGCTTCGCTGAAGACATGCCGGCGATGCTGGCCCGCTCCCATATCGTGGTTCTGCCGTCCTATCGGGAAGGCCTGCCGCGCGGTCTGATCGAGGCGGCGGCGACCGCGCGCGCCATCGTCACCACCGACGTGCCGGGCTGTCGCGAGGTGGTGCGCGACGGCGAGAACGGGTTGCTGGTGCCGCTGCGCGATGCGAAGGCCACTGCAGCCGCCATTGAGCGTCTGCTCGATGATCCGGCCTTGCGGCGGCGGCTCGCGCTGCGCGGTCGGCAGATCGCCGAAACCGAGTTCTCGGTCGAGCGGTTCGTCGCCGAGAGTCTGGCTGCCTATGAGCATATCCTCGGCGTGCAATGGAGCGCGGAATGATCGGCGCGCTGGCGGGCGGCGCCTTCTGGGGCTGGGCAGCGGCCCTCGCCCTGGCGGCCTTCGGCATCACCGCGCTGCTGATGCCGCCGCTGATCCGGTGGCTCCGGCGCCGCGCCGTCTGGGATCTGCCCAACACCCGGTCCAGCCACAGCGAGGCGACGCCGCGCGGCGGCGGCATCGCGGTAATGGCAGCCATTCTCGCCTGCGGCGCGGTCTGGCTGGCTCTCGTCTTCGACCCGTCTGCCAGCCTCGCCTTGCTCGGTGCCGCCGTGCTGGCGCTGGTTTCCTGGCTCGACGACCGGCGGCAGGGCGGCCTGCCTGCCGGCCTGCGCCTGACCGCGCAGGCGGTCGCCGTGGGCATGGTCCTGGCCCTGCTGCCCGCGGAAGCGCGGATCGCCGGATGGCTGCCGCTCTGGGTCGAGCGGGCCGGCTGTTTCCTTGCCTGGCTCTGGTTCACCAACCTGTTCAATTTCATGGACGGCATCAACGGCATCACCGGCACCGAGATGGTCTCGGTCGGCATCGGACTGGCGCTGATGCAGGCTGCCGCCGGGCTCACCGGCAGCAATGCCGGCCTGGCCCTGGTCGTCGCCGGCGCCGGCGCCGGCTTCCTGCCGTGGAACTGGAACCGCGCCAGGGTCTTCCTCGGCGATGTCGGCAGCGTTCCGGCCGGTTTCCTGCTCGGCTGGCTGCTGCTCGATGCGGCGCTGCAGGGCCTCTGGGCCGCCGCCTTGGTCCTGCCGCTCTATTACTGGGTGGACGCCACCGTGACGCTGCTGCGTCGTCTGCTGCGCGGAGAGCGGATCTGGCAGGCCCATAACAGCCATTTCTACCAGCAGGGCAGCCGCAAATTCGGCGCCCATGTCGCCGTCACGCGCCGGATTGCCGGACTCAACCTCGCGCTGGTCGCCCTCGGGCTGCTCGCGGTCGCCGGCTGGCCGCTTTCCGCGCTGGCTGTTGCGGGGGCGGTTTCGCTCACCCTGGCGCTGTGCAGGCATTTCGCGATGCCTCCGAAAGCAGTAGAATGAGCAGCAGAAACAACGGCAACCGAAAGCTGTGGCGCTGAAGCATTTCCTACCGCCCCGCCTGAACCGGCGCGTCCTCGTGGTCGCCCTGCACGATACCGTCATGGCAGCGGTGTCGTTCCAGGCTGCGCTGTGGCTGCGCTATTGGATGGCGGGCGGGTCCTGGACGCCGCTGCAGGCCTGGGAAGGCATGGTGGTGTTCACCGGCGTTGCCGCCGTCGTGTTCCGCTATTCCGGTCTCTACCGCGGCATCTGGCATTTCGCGTCGATGCGCGACATGCTGGCCATTCTGCGTGCCTCCATCCTCTCGCTGCTGATCTTCCTGCCGCTGCTGTTCTTCGGGACCCGGCTGGAGGCCTATCCGCGCAGCGCGCTGATCCTGCAATTCTTCATCCTGGTTGCCCTTCTGGCCGGTTCGCGGCTGCTCTATCGCAGCTGGAAGGATGGCAGCCTGACCGAGGCGCTGACCGCCGGCAGCGACCGCCGCATCCCGGTCCTGCTCGTCGGCTCCGGGCTGGCGGCCGATGCCTTCATCCGCGAGATGGAACGCAATCGCCAGGCCGGTTATCGCGTCGTCGGCATCATCGACAACAGCGAGGGGCGGCAGGGTCGCGACCTGCGCGGCATCCGTATTCTGGGCGGCATCGGCGATGTGCCGGATGTGGTGCATAGCCTGCATGACCACAACCGGCCGCGGCGCATCATCGTCGCCGACGAGCGGCTGGCCGGTGCGGGCATCCGGCAGCTGCTCGATCTGGCGACGCCGCTCGGCCTGACGGTGTCGCGCCTGCCGCGCATGACCGAGTTCCGCAGGGAAGGCGAGACGGCGCAGCAACCGCGCCCGATCGACGTCGAGGATCTGCTGGGCCGTGCGCAGCGCGTGCTCGACCGCGCGCCGGTGATCCGCCTGATCGCCGGGCGTCGCGTGCTGGTGACCGGTGCCGGCGGCACCATCGGCGCCGAGTTGGTGCGCCAGATTGCCGATCTGAAGCCGGCTCTGCTCGTCCTTTTCGAGCAGAGCGAGCACGCGCTTTACCAGATCGACATGGAGATGGCCGAGCGGTTCCCCGCGGTCCAGCGCGCCGCCGTGCTGGCCGATGTGCGCACGCCGGATCGCATCGACCAGGTTTTCCGGGATTTCCGGCCGGAAATCGTTCTGCATGCCGCCGCCTACAAACATGTGCCGCTGGTAGAAGGCAACGTCGAAGAGGGCATACTCACCAACGTGATCGGCACGCGCTACGTCGCCGAGGCCTGTCGCCATCATGGCGTCGATACGATGGTGCAGATCTCGACCGACAAGGCGGTGAATCCGACCAACGTGATGGGCGCGAGCAAGCGCGTCGCCGAGATGATCTGTCAGAGCTTCGATCTGGCGGCAAGCCGGGGACGCGCGCCGGCCGGCACGCGCTTCGTCACCGTGCGGTTCGGCAATGTGCTCGGTTCGTCAGGGTCGGTGGTGCCGCTGTTCCAGCGCCAGCTGTCGGCGGGCGGGCCGCTCACCGTCACGCATCCGGAAGTCACCCGCTTCTTCATGACGACGCGCGAAGCGGTCGAGCTGATCCTGCAGGCGGCCGCGCTGCCGGAAACCGAGCTGAACGCGGCCGGCAAGATATTCGTCCTGGATATGGGCGAGCCGGTGCGGATCAGGGACCTCGCCTACCAGATGATTCGACTGGCCGGCCTGAAGCCCGATCAGGATATCAAGGTGGTGTTCACCGGCCTGCGGCCTGGCGAAAAGCTTTATGAAGAGGTGCTGCACCGCGACGAGTCGCTGATGCCGACCTCGCAGGAGGGCATCCTGCTGGCGGCGCCGCGCGTCGTCGACCGTACCGAGATCGAGGCCAGCCTGGAACTGCTGCTGCGCGCCGCGCGCGAACGCAACACTGCCGCCGCACTGGTGCAGCTGCAGCAGCTGGTGCCGGAATTCCGGCATGCACCGCAGGGGCAGGACCGGCTCATCGGCGCCGAAGTCCCGGCCCTCCCGACGCCCGCCACGGCAGCAGAATAAGCAGCCTCTTCACGCCCCCTGGGCGATCAGCTCGGCCTGCCTGACGATGCCTTCCGCCTGGCGGATCGAGGCGATGTCGATCAGCTTGCCATCCAGCGCCACGGCGCCCTTGCCCTCGGCCTGCGCCTGCTTCATCGCTTCCAGGATGCGCCGCGCCTTGGTCACTTCCGCTTCCGGCGGCGTGTAGACCTCGTTGGCGAGCGGAATCTGGGACGGATGGATCGCCCATTTGCCTTCGCAGCCGAGGATGGCGGCGCGATTGGCCTGCGCCTTGTAGCCCTCGACATCGGAGAAATCGCCGAACGGTCCATCGATGGGCCGCAGCCCGTTGGCGCGGTGGAACCTCGAGGTACACCCCGTTCGTGATAG
>CAYSCA010000021.1:0-16020 GCA_964429465.1 uncultured Rhodospirillaceae bacterium | reverse complement strand
GGCCACCACCATGCGGGCGATCGCGTAATGCCACATGTCGCCCCAGAAGAACTCGCGTGGCTTGTCGCCGTCCTTGTCGGTCAGCACGCCGTAGAGCGGGTTGGGGCCGCCGATCGAGGTCGTGCGGGCGCGCGTCGAGGCCGAGTAATCGGCGACGCCGAAATGCAGGCTCTCCAGCCGCGGGCTGGCGGCCGCGATCTCATGGATATTCTGCATGCCCAGCGCGCTCTCGATGATCGCCTCGATGCCGATGCGCTTCTTGAAGCTCTTCGCGGTCTCGATCTGGGTCAGCAGCATGTCGACGGCGTAGATATCGGCCGCGGTGCCGACCTTGGGCACCATGACGAGGTCGAGCTTGTCGCCGGCGCCCTCGATCACCTCGACCATGTCGCGGTACATGTAATGGGTGTCGAGGCCGTTGATGCGCACCGACATGGTTTTGCGGCCCCAGTCGATATCGTGCAGGGCCTGGACGATGTTCTTGCGCGCCTGCGGCTTGTCGTCGGGCGCGACGGCGTCTTCCAGATCGAGGAAGATCACGTCGGCGGCGGATTTGGCCGCCTTCTCGAACAGCTTGACGGAACTGCCGGGGACGGCCAGCTCGCAGCGGTTCAGCCGTGCCGGCGCCGGGGTGATGCTTTTGAAGCTCATGCCGTTCTCCACTCTCCCAGATGGTCTGCTGCATCTGCTAACAGCGGCCGGAAAGCGTGGCAAGGCTCAGGAAATTACCCGGTTCCGGCCTGTTCTTTGGCCAGCGGGTGATGCTCGCGCACCAAAGCCTGTTTCCGCGCCTCCAGCACATGCGTGTAGATCTGCGTCGTGCTGATATCGGCATGGCCCAGCATCTTCTGCACCGCGCGCAGATCGGCGCCGCGGGCCAGCAGGTGACTGGCGAAGGCATGCCGTAGCACATGGGGCGATACCCTGGCGGGCGGAATGCGCGCCGCGGCGGCCAGATGCTTCAGCAGCTGGCCGAACCGCTGCCGTGTAAGATGGCCGCTCTCGCCGCGCGAGGGAAACAGCCATGGCGAGGTCTGTTTCGGCGCAAGGAATTCCTGCCGGACGGCGGCATAGGCCTCGACCGCCTGCCGCGCAGGTTCGCTCAAGGGGACCAGCCGCTCCTTGCCGCCCTTGCCGCGGATCACCAGGAAGCGCGCATCGTCGCCGAAGGGCGGCCAGCGCAGGCCCACCAGTTCGCTGACGCGCAGCCCGGTGGCGTAAAGCAGTTCCAGCAGGGCGGTCAGCCGCGCCGTCTCGGCCGGATCGTCGCGGGCGCTGCGCGCTGCCGCCAGCAAGCGGTCGACGTCATCCTCGCTCAGCAGCTTGGGCAGCGGGCGGGTGCGTTTCGGGGCATCCAGCAGGGCCGAGGGATCGTCGCTGCGGATGCCCTCCTGGGCCAGGAAGCGGAAGAATTGGCGCAGCGCCGACAATCGCCGCGCGGCGGTCGACGGCTTCAGGCCGGCATCGGCCAGCCCCTGCACGTAGCGCCGCAGGTCAGTGATGCCGACGCCCTCTGGCGTTGCCTGCGTGGCCGCAAGGAAGCCGGCGAAATCCGCCAGGTCGGTCTGATAGGCGAGCAGGGAATTCTTCGCCAGGCCGCGTTCGGCGCTCAGCATCTCGAGGAAGGCCTCGATATGGCGGTCCGCCCGCGCCATGGCCCGGCGCGGCTCAGAAACCGCGCAGCAATGCGGCTTCCAGCGCGATCTGCTGGGCTTCCCCGCTCAGCGCAACCTTGCGCAACGCCGCCAGCGCCGTCGCCAATGTATGCGCGTCTGCCATCTCGCTGCCATGGGCGCCGAGCAGCGCCAGCGCCAGCGCCGCGGTTTCGGCTTTCGCCCCGGCTGCGGAAGCGCGCGCCAGGCCGCGCCAGATCGTGATCGGTGCGCCGCTGCGCGCGCCGGTGGCGGCCGTGGGGGCGAGCAGGGCGTCCCAGCGTTCCGCCGGCACGGCGATCCCGGCACCCTCGGCCAGCGTCAGCAGCAGGGCTATGCGGGCATTGCGCTCGGGCTCGGGCAGTTTTTCCTGCGCGGCGATCCAGGCATCGAAGCGGCTGTCGCGCCATTCCCCTTCGGCACCCGAGAGCAGCAGCAGCGGCCAGGCCTGTCCCACGATGTCGCCGGCCTGTTCCGGCGAAAGCGTGAGCAGCGTGTTGTACCAGAGCCGCGCGATGCCGGTATCGCCGGCTGCCAGACTGAGGCGGATGATCGCCGGCGCGGCGGCGACATTGTCCTCGACCGGAATCTCGGCCAGCAACGGCTTGAAGACGGCGGCGGTGGGGAACAGCAGGTCACGCGCCCGGGCCAGTTCGAAGGCGCGACGCGCGAAATCGGCGCGCGCCTTGGCGTCCGGAGCGCTCCTGGCCGCCTGATACAAGGCGGCGGAGGCGCGCGGGGATTTTTCCTTGCCCTCGAGCAGCGCGGCACGCTGGCCCTCGGCGATGGTCAGTGCCGCATAGCCCTCGGCCAGCCTTTCCGGCGCCAGTGCGCCGAAACGGACCGCGCCCTCGATGGCGGCGAGCCGCAGATCGGGATCGGCCTTGTCGTAATCGGCCAGCGCGGCGAGGACCGCCGGCGTGGCGATCTCGAGCAGGTCCTTGGGCACCGGGCGCCCGCTGGCGCGCAGCATGGCGAGATGCAGCGGGCTGACGGCACCGCCCAGGCTTTCAAGCTTTGCCCGGGTGTCGCCGCGCAATGCGGCCGCCAGCGCGATGAAGGCCGGATCGTCGCCGCCGCCGTCGCGCCACAGGCTGAGCGCGAGGTCGCCGCCGGCAACATCCTTGGCATGATAACGGCACAGGACCGAAGCTTTCTGCCAATAGGCCGCGCCATCCTCGCGCAGGCCATGACCGATCAGGTCACAGGCGCGCGTGAGATCGTTCCGCAGCAGGGCGGCGTCGACCGGCAATTGCAGGAAGATCGCGTCTTTCAGCAGCTCGGGTTTCGGAGTGGCAAGCTGCTCGGCGGCGTCGACCAGACCGAGCTCGTAGAGCTGGGCGATGCGCTGGCCGAGCAGGCTCGGCGTCCCCGCCTCGCCCGGCGGCACCTGGGCCGTGGTGAGGAGCAGCCGCCGCTGCAGGTCGCGCAGGGCGGGCGCCGGCACCGGGGCGGGCAGCATGCCGAGCGCGCGTATGGCCTGGCTGCGGCTGCTGCCCTGCCACATATCGGCGCCGAGCCCGCCATTGCCGTCATCCAGCAGGCCGGCCGTGGAGGGGTCGGGTGCCTGCAATTGCTGGATCACGAAGCCATTGGAGGAAGCGGGAGCTTCGGCCGCTGTCTGCGCCTGCGATCGCGGCGCTTCCGGCGCCGGCGGTTCCACCGGTGGCACATTGGTTTGAGCCGGGATCGCAGGGGCGGGGGCTGCAGGGGCCGGCTGCGGTGCTGCGGGCGGTTCAGCCGCGGTGCCGCCCGGCGGGATCAGGCGGATCGGCTGCGCCGTTGCTTCGGCAGCAAGGGCGGCGGCGAAGACAGCGGCAAGGCCCCAGCGCCCCACCTGCAGGATCGTCCGCCGCATCGGCTTATTTACCCAGCCGGTCGGCAGGGATCACCTTTTCGACCTTCGCACGCGGGGCCGGAATGTCCCAGGTCGCCAGGAACGCGGCGCCGCCGCCGATCAGCAGCACCAGAAGCACGAGAAGGATAATCGACATGCGGGCCATGCGGCTCGACTCCGTACTGGGCGCGGCCGGATGCCCGTGATGCAAGGGGCCGCGCTGGAAATGTGACGCGATTGCTTTATTCTGCCGGCATTGTATCGGCGCGGCGCGGTGCAGGCAATGTGCTCGCCCGGCAGTGGAGACGACGTGAACGTGATTGCAATGGCGCCTGCTGGCGCCGGCCAGCAGGATCAGACCGACCGGCAGGACGCAGCCGCGCGCGGTGATGCGGATGCGCGCGGCGCCATGCGCAGCCTGGTGCTGGTCGGCCTGATGGGCGCGGGCAAGAGTTCGGTCGGCCGGCGGCTGGCCCAGGTGATCGGCTTCGATTTCGTCGATGCGGATACCGAGATCGAGAAGGCCGCCGGCGCGACGATTCCGGAAATCTTCGCCGATCACGGCGAGGCGGCCTTCCGGGATGGCGAGCGCAAGGTCATCGCCCGGCTGCTGGAGCAGCCGGCCACCGTGCTGGCCACCGGCGGCGGCGCCTATATGAATGCCGAAACCCGCGAGCGCATCCGCAGCCGCGGCATTTCGATCTGGCTGAAGGCCGAGCTCGACGTGCTGGTCAGGCGCTGCGCGCGGCGCAGCCACCGGCCGCTGCTGCAGAACGGCGACATGCGCACGATCCTGGCGCGCCTGATGGACGAACGCTATCCGGTCTACGCCGAAGCCGACATCACCGTGACCTCGGGCGACGGCCCGCATGAGGATGTGGTGACGCAGATCCTGCACTGCCTGCCCGAGTCCTACCGCGCCCTCGCGGCGCAGGCGAAAAGCGGAGAGCAGCCGTGACCGGCCATACCGTGCGCGTCGCGCTGGGCGATCGCGCCTACGACATTCTGGTGGGTGGCGGCCTGCTGCAGCAGGCGGGCAGCCATATCGCGCCTTTGCTGCGCCGGCGTTTCGCCGTGATCGTCACCGACGAGAATGTCGCGGCCCGGCACCTCGACGCGCTGCGGCGCGCGCTGGCGCTGCAGAATATCGGCTGCGAGACGGTGATCCTCGAGCCCGGCGAGGCGCAGAAATCCTATGCCGGGTTCGAGCGGCTCTGCGAGGCGCTGCTGGCCCTGAAGGTCGAGCGCGGCGATCATCTGATCGCGCTGGGCGGCGGCGTGATCGGCGACCTGGTCGGCTTCGCCGCTTCCGTGCTCCGCCGCGGCATGGATTTCATCCAGGTGCCGACCTCGCTGCTGGCGCAGGTCGATTCCTCGGTCGGGGGCAAGACCGCGATCAATTCCCGGCACGGCAAGAACCTGATCGGCGCGTTCCACCAGCCCAGGCTGGTGCTGGCCGATGTCGATCTGCTCGATACGCTGCCGCCGCGCGAATTGCGGGCCGGCTATGCCGAGGTGGTGAAATACGGCCTTCTCGGCGATGCCGAATTCTTTGCCTGGCTCGAAACGAATGGCCAGAAGCTGCTGGCCGGCGACGCCGCCCTGCGCGCCGAAGCCGTGGCCCGCTGCTGCGCCCACAAGGCCCGCATCGTCGCGGCCGACGAGCGCGAGGAAGGCGAGCGCGCGCTGCTCAATCTCGGCCATACTTTCGGCCATGCGCTGGAGGCGGAAACCGGATATTCGCAGGGCCTGCTGCACGGGGAGGGGGTCGCCGTCGGCATGGCGCTTGCCTTCCGCCTTTCGGCCCGGCTCGGCCTCTGCGATGCCGCCCTGGCGCCGCGCGTGGAGCGGCATCTGGCGGAGACCGGCCTGCCGGCGCGTCTGGGCGATGTGGAGGGGGCCGGCGGTTTCACGCCGGCCGGCCTGCTGGAGCATATGAAGCAGGACAAGAAGGTCCGCGGCGGCAGGCTGGTCTTCATCCTGGCCGAGGCGATCGGCCGGGCGGTGCAGCGTGACGATGTCGCGCCCGGAGCCGTCGAGGCCCTGCTGTCCGAGGAACTGGCGCGGGAGGCCGCCTAGGCCGCTAAGCCGGCCGGCAGTATGGCGCCGCCGGTGCAGCGCGCCTCGAGCCGGTCAGCCGCGCGATTCTTCCAGTTCCGATGCGGTTCGCGACCTGGCCGGGCTGGCGCCTGCCGGCCCGGGGACCAGTGCGGCGATGCTGGCTCCCATCCCGGGGATGGTCAGGCCCGCCCGCGCAACGAAATAGGTCAGGATGGCGCTGCGGATGCGCGAGGTGAGGGTTTTTTCGCCGCGGACCGGGTCGCGGTCGACCCGGCTGGCAAAGGCGTGGCGGTCGAGGCCCTCGGCGCGACAGATCGCATCCAGCGCCGCCCATTCCAGCCGCTCCAGCCGGATGCTGGTGCGGCCGCGATCGAGGCGCAGATTTCTGGTCACCAGGCTGGGCCCGGCGATCTCGGCAACGGCATGTTGGGGGCGGCGGGTAATCGGCATTTCACAACCCATACTAGCCTAACTGCCGATGATCAAATTAAAAGGTTGTGGTATTTACAAGAAGAATCCTGAAGAAGTAGAAATGTTAACCACTTATCCCTATGGCTGACGTCAGGGAAGCTTGGCCGTGAAGCCGTTCAGCGGATGATTTTCTCCCCCGGCGCCAGGGCGGTTACCGCCAGCGCATGGATTCCGTCGGCCATCTCCCCCGCCAGCGCCTGGTAGACCAGCCGCTGCCGCTGCACCCGGTTCAGCCCCCGGAAGCGCTCGGAAACGACGAGCAGACGGAAATGGGTTTCCCCGGCCGGCAGGCCTTTCATCGCCGCATGGCCTGCATGTAGGGCGGATTCATCGACCAGTTCGATCTGCTCGGGGGCCAGGGCGGTGTCCAGGCTGGCGCGAATCCGCTCGGCCATCGGCATCGGAAAACTCCGTGTTTTGCAGGAAAGCGATGTGCCGCCGACTTTAAATCAGCCGCTATTACCTTGCCAGTGCAACCCCGCGAACCCATACTTTCTCGGTCATGAACAGAGCCCGTTCCGCGCAGCGTAAGCCGGCCATCGAAGCCGATCTCGAGGCCGCTTTCGGCGGGCCCCGGCCGCATCGCTGCAATCATCCCGGCTGCAGCGAGGAGGGCCTCTATCCGGCGCCGAAAAGCCGGGAACCCCGTGAGGGGCGCTGGCATTTCTGCCTGATCCATGTGCGCCAGTACAATGCCGGCTGGGACTTCTTCCGCGGGATGAGCGCCGCCGACATCGAGCGCTATCAGCGCGAGGATGTGCTGGGTCACCGGCCGACCTGGCGGCTCGGCACGAAGCCGCAGCGCGAGGAACCGCAGGTCTGGGTCAAGGACGACCTCGGCATTCTGGCCGATGTGGGCGTCCGGATCGGCGCCGGCCGGCGCAAGAGCGAGGCCGAACTGCGATTGCCGCCGGCGATCCGCGAGGCCCTGGTCACCCTGGGATTCGAGCTGGATAAGCTGGTGTTGCCCTTGCGAAAAGCCGAGATCAAGGCGCAGTACAAGAAGATGGTGAAACGCTATCACCCCGATGTCCACGGTGGCGACCGCACGGTGGAAGAACGGCTGAAAAGCATCAACCAAGCCTATGCCTTCCTGCAATCGCGCGGCTATACTTGAGCGTAATCAGGCAGCCTGCCCCCAGCCCAAGACGGCGCCAAGCCAAAGAAGACCGAGAGTGAGATGACGGCCCTCCAGACCAAAGCCATTGCCACGCCGGCGAACAACCTGCCGGACATTACCGTTTCCGTCCGCGACGTGTTCGGTATCGACAGCGACATGAAGGTGCCGGGCTTCAGCCAGCCCACCGAGCATGTCCCTGACATCGATACCGCCTACCGCTTCGACCGCGAGACCACGCTCGCCATCCTCGCCGGCTTTGCCTATAACCGCCGCGTCATGGTGCAGGGCTATCACGGCACCGGCAAATCGACGCATATCGAGCAGGTTGCCGCCCGGCTGAACTGGCCCTGCGTGCGCGTCAATCTCGACAGCCATATCAGCCGTATCGACCTGGTCGGCAAGGACGCCATCGTGCTCCGCGACGGCAAGCAGGTCACCGAATTCCGCGAAGGCATCCTGCCCTGGGCGCTGCAGTCGCCGGTGGCGCTGGTCTTCGACGAATACGATGCCGGCCGTCCCGACGTGATGTTCGTGATCCAGCGCGTGCTGGAAGTCGAAGGCAAGCTGACGCTGCTCGACCAGAATCGCGTGATCCGCCCGCACAAGGCCTTCCGCCTGTTCTCCACCGCCAACACGGTCGGCCTGGGCGATACCACGGGCCTCTATCACGGCACGCAGCAGATCAACCAGGGCCAGATGGACCGCTGGAGCATCGTCTGTACGCTCAACTACCTGCCGGCCGATGATGAAGTCGCCATCGTGATGGCGAAATCGCCGAGCTATACTGGCGAGGCCGGACGCAAGACGATCCAGAATATGGTGGCCGTGGCCGAGCTGACCCGCGCCGGCTTCATCAACGGCGACATCTCCACCGTGATGAGCCCCCGCACGGTGATCACCTGGGCCGAGAATGCGCGCATCTTCGGCAGCGTCGGATTTGCCTTCCGGCTGACCTTCCTCAACAAATGCGACGAGCTGGAACGCCCGATGGTGGCTGAATACTACCAGCGCAGCTTTGGCGAGGAGCTGCCGGAGACCGCGGCGAAGGCCGATCTCAAGTAAGGCGGCCACGCCTGGAGTAGCCTGCCGATGGCCAAGCCGGAAAGCCCGACCGAACCCTTCAAGCGCGCGCTGACCGCGGCGACGCGGGCGATTTCGGCCGATCGCGACCTGCAGGTCAGTTTCGGGCCGGAGACGCCGGGCCTGCGCGGCAAGCGCGCCCGGCTTCCCGTCCCCGGCCGCGACCTGCCGGTGGCCGAGGTCGCCCAGATCCGCGGCCTCGCCGATGCCATGGCGCTCAGGCTGCGGCATCACGACGATGCGCTGCATTCCCGGCTGCTGCCGCAGGGCGGTACTGCGCGGGCGGTATTCGACGCCATCGAACAGGCCCGCGTCGAGGCGATCGGCGCCAACCGCATGAGCGGCGTGGCGAAGAACCTCGCCGCCGCCCTCGACGACCGCTGCAAGAGCCGCGGCTATGCCAAGGTCAAGGACCGCTCCGAAGCGCCGCTTGCCGATGTGCTGGGTCTGATCGCGCGCGAGCGCCTGACGGGCGAGAAGGTGCCCGAGGCGGCCCGGAACATGGTGGCGCTGTGGCGCGACTGGATCGAGGAGAAGGGCGGCCAGGATCTCGACCGCCTGTTCGAGAGCATCGACAGCCAGCGCGCCTTCGCCAGGGTGGCGCGCAAGCTGATCAAGGATCTCGACCTGCTCGACGACGACGGCAACGAGCTCGACGAGGAAGACGAGGGCGAGTCGGAGGAGTCCGAAGGTGACCAGCCGCAGAGCCAGTCGGAAGGTGAGGATTCGCAGGAGGGCGATGCCGCCAGCAGCGGCATGGACCAGGCCGATGCAGCCGATGCTTCCGGCGGCGAGGCGGCCGAGATGGAAGCCGAAGCCGGCATGGAGCAGGATGTCGCCGGTTCCGGCGAGGAGGCCGGCAAGGGTCGCCGGCCGCCGCAATCGGATCTGCTGGGCCAGAATCGCGAGCCGACCTACAAGTCTTTCACCAAGCAGTTCGACGAAGTGATCGGCGCCGATGATCTCTGCGATGCGGAGGAGCTGGCGCGGCTGCGCCATCATCTCGACCAGCAGCTCAGCCATCTCCAGTCGGTGGTCGGCAAGCTGGCCAACCGCCTGCAGCGTCGCCTGATGGCCAAGCAGTCGCGCTCGTGGCATTTCGATCTCGAGGAGGGCATCCTGGATGCCGCCCGGCTCGCGCGTATCGTCGCCAATCCGACCCTGCCGCTCAGCTACAAGCAGGAAAGCGACACCGAGTTCCGCGACACGGTGGTGTCGCTGCTGATCGACAATTCCGGCTCGATGCGCGGCCGCCCGATCACCGTGGCGGCGATGTGCGCCGATATCCTGGCCCGTACCCTGGAGCGTTGCGCGGTGAAGGTCGAAATCCTCGGCTTCACCACGCGCGCCTGGAAAGGCGGCCAGAGCCGCGAGAAATGGCTGTCGGAGAACAAGCCGTCGCAGCCGGGCCGCCTCAATGATCTGCGGCATATCGTCTACAAAGGCGCCGACGCGCCCTGGCGCCGGGCGCGCCGCAACCTCGGCCTGATGCTGCGCGAGGGCCTGCTGAAAGAGAATATCGACGGCGAGGCGCTGCTATGGGCGCATGATCGCCTCATCGGCCGGCCGGAGCAGCGCCGTATCCTGATGGTGATTTCCGACGGCGCGCCGGTCGACGATTCCACGCTGTCGGTGAATCCCGGCAACTATCTCGACCGCCATCTGCGCGAGGTGATCGACTGGATCGAGCGGCGCTCGCCGGTCGAGCTGACGGCGATCGGCATCGGCCACGACGTCACCCGCTATTACAAGCGCGCCGTCACCATCGTGGATGCCGAGCAGCTGGGCGGCGCGATGATGGAGAAGCTGGCCGAGCTCTTCGACGAGGCTCCTGCCGCTTCGCAGGCTGCCGGGCCGCGCCGCGGCGCAAGACAGCGTGCCGCCGCGGCCTGACGCCGCGGTCCTTCATCTCGGCTTTTCAGCTTAGCTTTTTGAGGGAGGCGAGCAGGTCGCCCAGCCCTGCTTTCGCCGCCTCGCTCAGGCCGTCCGAAGGCGGCTGCCCGCTCGCGTCGGAGAACCGCACCGGCGGGGCCTTGCGATCGAGCACGCGGTTGATCGCCGCCACCAGCTGCGGCAGGGCGATCGGCTTGGCGACGTAATCGTTCATGCCCGCCGCCAGATAGCTTTCGCGGTCGCCCTCCATCGCGTTGGCGGTCAGCGCGATGATCGGGATGCCCGAGCAGGCCTGCGGCAGGTTGCGGATGGTCTGGGTCGCCGAGATCCCGTCCATTTCCGGCATCTGCACGTCCATCAGCACCAGATCGTAGGGCGCCTTCTGCACCTGCTCGCAGGCCTCGATGCCGTTGGTGGCGACGTCGACCTGATGGCCGAGCTGACGCAGCATCAGGCCGATCACCATCTGGTTCACCTGGTTGTCCTCGGCGATCAGGATGCGCAGGGCCTGGCGGGTGGCGGCGCCTTCGGTCGGCGCCACCGGGGCAACCATTTCCACCGGATTGCCTTCGGGCAGCGTGACGGTGAACCAGAATGTGCTGCCTTCGCCATGCTTGCTGTCGACGCCGATGCGGCCGCCCATCAGTTCGATCAGCTGCTTGGAGATGGCAAGCCCCAGGCCGGTGCCGCCGAAGCGGCGCGCGATCGAGCTGTCGGCCTGGCTGAAGCGGTTGAACAGCAGCTCCACCTTGTCGGCCGGAATCCCCAGTCCGGTATCGCGGACCTGGAAGGTCAGCCGGTAGCGGCCATCCGCCTCCCGCTGGCTGTCGACCAGGATGTCGATCTCGCCCTTGATGGTGAACTTGATGGCGTTGCCGAGCAGGTTGAACAGCACCTGGCGCAGGCGCCCGGGATCGCCGTTGAGGAATCGCGGTGCCCCCGGCGACAGACGGCTCGACAGCCGCAGGCCCTTCATCACGGCGCGCGGGTTCATCATCGATACCGCGCTTTCGATCAGATGCGGCAAATCGAAGTCGATCGCTTCCAGATCGATGCGGCCGGCCTCCAGCTTGGAAAAATCCAGGATGTCGTTGATCAGGGTCAGCAGATGTTCGGCCGAGCCGCGCGCGGTGGCAACCAGCTTGTTCTGGTGCGGCGAAAGCTGGGTATTGAGCAGTAGGCCGATGGTGCCGAGCACGCCGTTCATCGGCGTACGGATCTCGTGGCTCATCATGGCGAGGAATTCCGATTTCGCCCGGTTGGCACCCTCGGCCCGGTCCTTCTCGATGGCGAAGCGATCCGCCAGCTCGCGCAGCTGGAATGCCTGCTGCTCGACCTGCCGGTTGGCGGCCTCCAGTTCGGCGACATGGCGCTGCAGGGCGGCCTGCTGGCTTTTCAGCGGAGTGATGTCGCGGGCGATGGCGACGGTGCCGCCGTCGGCGGTGCGCTGCTCCTGCACCAGCAGCCAGCGGCCATCCGCCGTCTGCCGCTCCATCACCGGGCCGGGATTGCGGTGGGCTTCCAGCCGGGCCCGGAACCAGGCTTCCGGGTCGCCGTCCTCGATGATCATCTGGCCGCGGTCGACGGCTTCGCGCAGCAGGTCCTCATAGGCGATGCCGGGCCGCATCACGTCCGCCATCAGCGGATAGTAATCCAGCATGCGCCGGTTGAAGATCACGACCCGGTCTTCCCTGTCGTAGAGCATGAAGGCTTCCGAAATTGCCTCGATGCCGTCACGCAGCTGGCGCTCGGCGCGCTTGATCGCGGTGATATCGGTGCCGATGCCGACCACGCCCCCATCGGCGGTCGGATGTTCGCGCACCAGCAGCCAGCGTCCGTCGGGCAGCATCCGCTCGATCGGGCCGGACGGGTTGCGATGGGTCGCCTTGCGTTCGGCGATCCAGGCCTCCGTCTCCATCCCGCCGGTGACGAACAGGCCGCGTTCGACGCCGATCCGGAGCAGCTCGTCGAAGGGCAGCCCGGGTTCGATGATATCGGCCAGCGCCCAGAAGTAATCGACGAAGCGCTGGTTGAAGAGGCGGACGCGGTCTTCCGAATCGTAGAGCACGAAGCCTTCGTTGATGGCGTTGATGGCGTCGCGCAGGCGCTGCTCGGCGATTTTGAGATCGGTGATGTCGTCGATGATCGTGATGACGCCGCCATCGGCGGTGCGCCGCCGCTGGGTCCGCAGCCACTGCCCCGGAAACACCTCGGCGTCGATCGGCCTTCCGGTGGGATTCCAGAAATCCCGCCGCAGGTCTTCGATATAGCCGTCGAGATTGAAACCCGGTACCGCTTCCGGGCGTTTCGCCGCGACCAGCCGCAGCAGGTCGTCGTAGTGGATGCCGACCCGGACGTCATTCCGGTCCTGGCGGGTCAGATCGCAGAAACGCTGGTTGACGATGACCAGATAGCCGTCGCGGTCGTACAGCGCGAAGCCTCCCGCCAGGGCTTCCACCGCGTCGCGCAGGCGCTGGCCCGCCAGCTTGAGGTCGGTGATGTCGCTCAGCACCGAGATCGTGCTGCCGTCTGCTGCGCGGTGGCGGATGCTGCGCAGCCAGCGGCCGGGAAGATATTCCCGGTCGATCGGGCGGCCGGAGGGCTGCCGGTGCTCGCGGCGCAAAGCGGCGGCATAGTCATCGTGGCTGATATCGGGCCAGTGGGCGATGCGCTGCTGGATCGCGAGATCGACGATCTCGTCGTGGCTGATGCCGGGCTTGACGATGTTCGGATCGTGTCCGGTGAGGTCGTACAGACAGCGATTGGCCAGCACCAGGCGGTTGTCCGGGTCATACAACGCAAAGCCGTCCGACAGGCTGTCGATCGCATCGCGCAGGCGCTGCTCGGCCTGTTTCAGCGCGGTGATGTCGGTGAGGATGTCGACCGCGCCACCGTCGCGGGTCGGGCTCATGGTGAACCGCACCCAGCGGCCGCCCTGCAGGCGGCTTTCGAACATGAAGCCGGTGCGGCGCTGGAACAGCAATTCCTGGCGCCGGGCGAGATGGCGGGCGCGCCGCTCCGCCGTGGAATCCGCCCCGAACTCGTCGGCGACCGCCAGCATCACCGTTTCGAACGGCACCGGCGTCCGCCCGGCGAACTGCCCGATGGCGGGAAGCAGTTCGGTCGCCTGCCGGTTGAACTGCACCAGCCGGTTCTGCGAATCGTAAAGCAGAAAGCCGTCGCCCATCGATTCGACGGCGTCGCGCAGCAGCGTTTCGGCCGCGCGGGTGCGCCGCATCTGCCGCTGCAGCATGATGAGAAAGATGCCGGAAGCGATCGCGGCGATCAGCAGCGACACGACGCTGGTTGCGACATTGCCATACCAGGTGGACAGGATGTCGTCGACCGCCATGCCGGTGGCGACCACCAGCGGAAAGCCCGCGACGCGACGATAGGCCAGGTAACGGGCGCTGCCGCCCTCGCGCGGCGTCGCCATCAGGAAAAGGCCGCGGTCGGCATCTTTGAGGTGCTGGGCGAAGAGCGACAGGTTCGCCGCCGAGGTGCCGGTGCTGATCTCGTTATAGGGCAGGCGCGCCAGGCGCGTGCCGTCCTGGTGATACAGCACCAGCGTGCTGTGCCCGTCCGGCCGCGCCTCGCGGTAGAAGGTATGGAAGTAATCCGGGTCCACTGCCGCGACGATGATGCCGCCGAAGCTGCCATCCGCCTTGTCGTAGCGCCGGCTGACGCTGATCGCCCATTTGCCGCTGATGCGGCTTTGCACGGGCTGGCCGATGAACAGGCCGGCATGGGCATGCCGGGCATGGATGCGGAAATATTCACGATCGGCGCCGTTGAACGGCCGCGGCGTCATGCTGTCGCTGTCGACCACCGAATTGCCGTCTTCATCGAGGACCAGGAAGGCGCGGACCTGGGGCAGGTCGGCGAGGCGGGCATTCATCCTTTCGCGCAGCGCCGAGAAATCATAGACCGACCGGGTGCCGGCGATGCCGCCCAGCGCCTCGGAATAATTGAGCAGGAAGATGTCGACGGCGGCAAAGGTGCGGCGGGCATGCTCGTCCAGCACCGAGGCGAGCGAGCGGGCCGTGGCTTGCCCGCGCTCGATCTCCTGACGATATTGGCGATAGAGATCCCAGCCGAGGATACTGGTGAGCACCAGCAGCAGGCCGCAGACGAACAGGGTCGGTGCCCGGGTCGGAATTCGGGCCGCGGTCAGGCGCTTCTGGCTGTCGGTTGCAGTCTCAACTGGCATGCTACGCCGCCCAGGAAAACCTTCCGGATGATCTCGCCCCGACAGTATAAACATCTGATCCTTTTCGTCATCTTGGCCCTTCCGTTCGCCCCGCAACCGCTCCGGGCAGAGCCGCTGACGGTGCGCAGCGCCGCGTTGGATCTGCATCCCGAGCGGCCGTCCGAAATCCGGCTCGGGGCGCTGCGCTATCTCGGCGGACTGATCCTGGCCAGCGAGGATTCCCGCTTCGGCGGTTACTCGGGCATGGCCGTCGATGCCGATGGCGGCGGATTATGGGCAATCTCCGACACGGGCTACTGGCTGCGGCTGGATTTCGGCCGTTCCGAGGCCGCGCCCGCCGGCATCGCGTCAGCCGCCATTCTGCCGCTGCGTGATGCCGCGGGCCGGCCGCTGCAGGGCAAGCGCCAGGCCGATGCCGAAGCCCTGCGGCGATTGCCCGACGGACGCTGGCTGGTCTCGTTCGAACGGTCGCACCGGATCTGGCTCTATGCCGAACCCGGCGGCGCTGCGCTGGGCAATCTTCCGCTGCCGCCGGCAGCTTTGCAGCAGCCGGTCAATGGCGGCGTGGAGGCGCTGGCCGCGCTGCCGAACGGCGACCTGCTGCTGTTCAGCGAGGAACAGGAAAAGGCGGAGGATGTCGGCATGGTGTGGCGGCAGCGCGGCGAGGGCTGGGACGATCTTGGCTGGCCGTTGCGCGACGGCTTCCGGCCGACCGATGCGGCCGCTTCGCCGGATGGCACGGCATTCGTGCTGGAGCGCTATTTCACGCTGCTGGCCGGCCCGAAGGCGCGGCTGCGCCGCATTTCCGCGCCGGCGCTGGAGGCCGGCGGATCGCTGCCGTCCAGCGTGGTGGCCGAATGGGCGCGGCCCTGGTCGGTCGACAATATGGAGGCGCTGGATGTCCGCCGCGCCGCGGATGGCTCGCTCTGGCTTTATCTGCTGTCGGACGACAATGCCAATCCGCTGCAGCGCACGCTGCTGATGGTGTTCCGGCTGGAAGACTAGTGCGAAACGGCAACGCCCGCCGGTTTTGCCGGCGGGCGGGCATGAGACGTCGGGAAAATAAAAGCGGCTCAGGCAGCCTGCTTGGTCGCCAGCGCCTTCTTGATCTTGCGCTTCAGGGTCCGGGCTTCGGCCGAGAGCAGCGTGTCCTTGGTCTTCAGCAGCCAGTTGTCGATGCCGCCGTTATGCTCGACCGAGCGCAGGCCGTGGCTCGAGACCCGCAGGCGGACATCGCGGCCCAGCGCCTCGCTGATCAGCGTGACGATCTTCAAGTTCGGCAGGAACCGGCGCCGGGTCTTGTTGTTGGCGTGGCTCACATTGTTTCCGGTCTGAACGCCCTTGC
Organism: uncultured Rhodospirillaceae bacterium; assembly: GCA_964429465.1. Lineage (GTDB taxonomy): Bacteria > Pseudomonadota > Alphaproteobacteria > Ferrovibrionales > Ferrovibrionaceae > Ferrovibrio. Next base: position 351 of record CAYSCA010000021.1, on the reverse strand, counting down.
CGGTGACTTCGCAACGACGAGCCATGATAAAACCTCTTGAACTTCAGTGTTTCCGCGAATTTGGCGGCCGGTTATAGGGGCTCGCCCCCGGCCCGTCAACAAGCAACGGCGGAGCTTTCGGCCCGGCGGCGGCCGGCAATCCCGCGTTGACTCCGCCCCGGCCAGCCCGTATACAGCGGGACCGATTTTGCCGGGGATTCTCGCGGATCCCCGCTTTTATGTGCGTTCATCTGTCTTTTGCGCGGTTTTCCGCGGCAAAAGGCGGCAGTCAGACGGAGAGCCGCTGTGAAACGGACCTATCAACCGAGCAAGCTGGTGCGCAAGCGCCGCCATGGCTTCCGCGCCCGCATG
>CAYSCA010000020.1:0-24884 GCA_964429465.1 uncultured Rhodospirillaceae bacterium | reverse complement strand
CATCATCGGCTTCGCGGAGGTGATCGGCCTGCGGCTGTGGGGCGACAGTTCGGAGAAGTATTTCGCCTATGCCGACGATATCGTGGCCAGCGCGCGGCACCTGCTGCATGTCATCAACGACATCCTCGACATGTCGAAGATCGAGGCCGGCCGGCTCGAGCTCAGCCTCGACACCGCGCGCCTGTCCGACATCGTCGCCGACTGCCTGACGATCGTGAAGGGCCGCGCCCGCGAGGCCCAGATCAGCCTGGTCGACGATTTTCCCGGCGATCTGCCCGCTGTCCGCGCCGATGCGCGCGCCATCAAGCAGGTGCTGCTCAATCTGCTGTCGAACGCGATCAAGTTCACCCCGGCCGGAGGCCAGGTGCGAATCGCCGGCCACGGCAATGCCGATGGCTCGCTCGTGATCACCGTCAGCGATACCGGTATCGGTATCCGGGACGAATATCTGCCGCGGATTTTCGAGCCTTTCTGGCAGGGCGACCCGAGCATCCGCCGTGCCAGCGAGGGCACCGGGCTGGGCCTGGCGATCAGCCGCAAGTTCATGGAATTGCATGGCGGCACGCTGGAGATCGACAGCGAGGAAGGGCGGGGCACGCAGGCGGCGATGCATCTGCCGGCCGAACTGGTGCAGATCGCCTGAGCGCGGCGCGCCGGGGCAGGATTCCGGCAGGCCCGCGCCCTTGTCCCGCCATACCCCCGAGGGTAAAATCCGGCCTCCGACAGCAATGAGGGACAGGGTCGCCATGAGCCGACCGGGCAGTATGATTTGGTCGAACCGCGCCGCGCGCCGCCGGTTGGGGCTGCGCCTGGCCGGGCTGCTGGCGCTGCTGGCCCTGCCGCTGGCGGCCGGCGGCTGCGACAGTACCCGCGACGCGCTCGGCCTGACCAAGAAATCGCCCGACGAATTCGCCGTCGTCACCAAGGCGCCGCTGGTGCTGCCGCCGGAATTCGGCCTGCGGCCGCCGCAGCCGGGCGCGCCGCGCCCGCAGGATATCCAGGCGCGCGACCGTGCCCGGGCCGCGCTGGGCGGCGGCACATTGACTCAAGGCACGCGCAGCCCCACATCCTCCTCCCGGTCCGCCGGGGAAACGGCGCTGCTGCAGCAGGCCGGGGCGACGAATGTCGATCCCGATATCCGCCGCAAGGTGAACGACGAATTCACCCAGCTGGCGGAACGCGATCACTCCTTCGTCGACCGCCTGGTCTTCTGGCAGGAGCAGGCGCCGCTCGGCTCGGCGGTGGATCCGGTGAAGGAGACGCAGCGCCTGCGTGAGAACGCGGCCACCGGCAAGGCGCCCAGCGAGGGCACCGTGCCGACGATCAAACGCCGCGAGCGCGGCCCGCTGGAAGGCCTCTTCTGAGAGGAGCCGTTCGTCCGGGTACCGTCGCACGGAGTCGACCTGCCAGTTTCGACGTGCCAGGTTTCGATGTGACGGAGGACCGATGCTGAAGCGCCGAGTATTTGCCGCCCTGATCGTCGTGCTATGCCTGTGGGGCGGCACAGTTGCCGGACCGGCGCGGGCCCAGGTTTTCAACCCGACGCAGTTCACGCTGGCCAACGGCCTGCAGGTGGTGCTGATCGAAGATCACCGCGCGCCGATCGTCCACCACATGGTCTGGTACAAGATCGGCGCTGCCGACGAGGCGCCCGGTCTTTCCGGCGTCGCCCATTACCTCGAACACCTGATGTTCAAGGGCACGCCGAACGTGGCGCCCGGCGAATTCTCCAAGATCGTCGCCCGCGAGGGCGGCCGCGACAACGCCTTCACCTCGTCGGATTACACCGGCTATTACCAGACGATCGCGCGCGACCGGCTCGAGATGGTGATGCGGATGGAAGCCGAACGCATGGCGCGGCTCGATCCGCCTCCCGCCGAAGCGGTGCCCGAACTGCAGGTGGTGCTGCAGGAGCGCCTGAGCCGGGTGGAGAACAGCCCCGGCGGCCTGTTTTCCGAGCAGTTCGAGGCGGCGCAGTATCTCGCGCATCCTTATGGCCGGCCGATCATCGGCTGGCCGCAGGAGGTCGCCCGGCTGACCCTGGACGACGCGATGAAGTTCTACCGCACCTACTACGCGCCGAATAACGCGATCCTGATCGTCGCCGGCGATGTCGCGCCCGGCGAGCTGCGCCGGCTGGCCGAGAAGCATTACGGTCCGATCCCCCGGCGCAGCGTGCCGCTGCGGGTCCGGCCGCAGGAGCCGCCGCAGCTGGCGGCGCGCCGCCTGACGATGAGTGACGCCCGCGTGACGCAGCCGACATTGCGGCGCAGCTATCTCGCGCCGAGCCGCAACAGCAGCCTGAAGCAGCATGCGGTGCCGCTGGCGGTGCTGGCGGAAATCCTGAACGGCCCCACCGGCCGGCTGTTCTCCGGTCTGGTGACCGGCGACGGGCCCGCGGTGTCGGCCAATGCCTGGTATGAATCGCTTTCTCTGGATCAGCGCAGCTTCGGCTTCGGCGCCTCGCCCAAATCCGGCCGCAAGCTGGAAGAGGTCGAGGCCGGGCTGGATCGCATCATCGCGACCCTGCTGGCCGATGGCGTCACCGACGAGGAGCTGCGCACCGCCAAGACCGTGCTGCAGGCCGAGACGATCTTCGCGCGCGACAGCCTGTTCGGCGCCGCGCAATGGTTCGGCGTGGCGCTTACCACCGGGCTCAGCGTGGAAGACGTCGAAGCCTGGCCGCGGCTGATCGATGCCGTGACCAAGGAGCAGATCCTGGCCGCCGCGCGGCAGGTCTTCGACGTGCCGCGCTCGGTCACCGGCTATCTGCTGCCCAAGGAACAAAGCTGAGGAGACCGGGATGCGCCAAGTTGTCCGCCTGCTCGCCGTTCTGGTCTGCGCCTTTGCCGCCGCGGGCATGTTTGCGGGTGGCGCCGAAGCCGGCCCGAAGATCGAGAAGGTCGTCACGCCGGCCGGCATCGAGGTCTGGCTTGTGCGCGAGCCGGCGATCCCGATCATCGCGCTGCAGGCCGCCTGGCGCGGCGGCTCTTCCACCGATCCGGCCGGCAAGGAAGGCCTGGCTTCGCTGACCACCGATCTGCTGACCGAAGGCGCCGGCGAGCTGGATGCCGACCAGTTCCAGGATGCGATGCGCGAGAAAGCCATCTCGATGAGCTTCTCGGCCGACCGCGATTACATCACGCTGGGCCTGCGCACGCTCACCGACCATCGCGACCGCGCCTTCCAGCTGCTGCGGATGGCGATGACCGCGCCGCGCTTCGACGAGGAACCGGTCGCCCGCCTGCGCGCCCGCGCGCTGGTTTCCTGGCAACGCAGCCGCAGCAATCCCAATGCACTGGCCGGCGAGCGCTTCGCCCTGCAGGCCTTCGGCGACCATCCCTATGGCCGTCGCTCGTCGCCGACCGCCGACAGCCTGGAGAAGATCGTGCCGGCGGATTTCGCCAGCTTCACCCGCCGGGCGCTGGCCCGCGACAACCTGCTGATCGGCGTGGTCGGCGACATCACGCCGGAGGATCTCGCCCTGCTGGTGGACGAGAGCTTCGGCCGTCTGCCCGAAAAGGCCGATCTGCCGCTGCCGGCCGTGGCGACGCCGCGCACCCCGGCGGCGCCCGAGGTCATCCAGTTCCCCAATCCGCAAAGCGTGGTGCTGTTCGGCGGCCCCGGCCTGCTCCGCGATGATCCCGACTGGTATGCCGCCACCGTGCTGAACAACGCCCTGGGCGGCGGCGGCATGTCGTCGCGCCTGTTCGAGGAGGTGCGCGAGAAGCGCGGCCTGGTCTATTCCATCGGCACGCAGCTCACGCCGTACAAGGCGGCCGGCCTGTTCTCCGGCTCGCTGGCGACCAGCAACGAGCAGGTTGCCGCGGCTTTGCAACTGGTGCGCGACGAATTCGCCCGTATCGTCCGCGACGGCCTGACCGAAGAAGAACTGTCCGCCTCCAAGGCCTACCTGACCGGCAGCTTTCCGCTGCGGCTGTCGTCGAACGCGGCGATCGCCGGCATGCTGGTGGCGATGCGGATTTCCGGGCTCGACACCGATTACATCGACCGCTATCCCCACCTGATCAATGCCGTCACCGCAGAGGATGTCCGCCGGGTGGCAAAGCGCCTGCTGGCCCATGACGATTTTCTGGTCGTCGTCGTCGGGCAGCCGGTCGGGCTTGGCGGATAACAGGCGGTCCCAGGGGGAAGCAACGTGACGATCCGCCGCCTGCCGGAAACGCTGGTCAACCGCATTGCGGCGGGCGAGGTGGTGGAGCGTCCGGCTTCCGCCGTGAAGGAACTGGTCGAGAATGCCATCGATGCCGGCGCCAGCCGCATCGACGTGACGATCGCCGGGGGCGGCCGGCTGCTGATCAGCGTCGTCGATGACGGCAGGGGCATGAGCGCCGCCGAATTGCCGGTCGCAGTAGAACGCCATGCCACCTCGAAGCTGCCGAGCGACGATCTGCTCGATATCCGCTGGCTCGGCTTCCGCGGCGAAGCCTTGCCCTCCATCGGCGCGGTGTCGCGGCTGAGTATCGTCAGCCGGGCGAGGGACGCGAATGATGCCGGAGGCGACAGCGCCTGGGGTATCGAGGTGGAGGGCGGCCGGGTCGGGCCGGTGAAGCCCGCCGCGGCCGGCCCCGGTACGCGCATCGAAGTGCGCGATCTTTTCTATGCCGTGCCGGCGCGATTGAAGTTCCTCAAATCCGACCGCTCGGAAGAACTCGCCGTGCAGGAGATCCTGCGCCGCCTGGCGATGGCGCATCCGGACATCGCCTTCACCCTGCAGCAGGACGGCCGCACGGCATTCCGAGCCGATGCGCTGTCGGGCCGTCTGCTGGACGGCGATCCGGCGGCGCAGCGCCTCGGCCGGCTGGAGCAGATCCTCGGCCGCGATTTCGCCGATAACGCGCTGGCCATCGATGCGACGCGCGAAGGCATCCGCCTGAGCGGCCATGCCGGCCTGCCGACCTATAATCGCGGCAATGCGCAGCACCAGTATCTCTTCGTCAATGGCCGCCCGGTGCGCGACAAGCTGCTGGTCGGCGCCCTGCGCGGCGCCTATGCCGATTTCCTCAGCCATGACCGGCATCCGGTGGTCGCCCTGTTCCTCGAGGTGCCGGCCGACCAGGTCGATGTCAATGTGCATCCCGCCAAGGCGGAAGTGCGCTTCCGCGACCCCGGCCTGGTGCGCGGGCTGATCGTCGGCGCGCTGCGCCATGCGCTGGCGGAAGCGGGCCATCGCGCCAGTTCCACCGTGGCGCAGGCCGCCCTCGGCGCCCTGCGGCCGCAGGCCGCGCCGATGCCCAACCTGCCGTTCGGCAATGCGACGCGCTGGCGCGGCTACGACAATCTGCGTCCGGCGACGCCCGGACTGGCCGAAGCCGCGGCCCTCTACAATGCGCCGCAGGGGGATTTCTCGGCGCCGCCGGCGGAATCCGGCGGGCTCGCTCCCGGTGCCCGCGGCGAAGATGCAGGCGCGCCGGTCGCGCTGCAGGCCTATCCGCTGGGAGCGGCACGCGCCCAGGTGCATGAGACCTATATCGTGGCGCAGACGGCCGATGGCATCGTCGTGGTCGACCAGCATGCCGCCCATGAACGGCTGGTCTACGAGCGGATGAAGCAGCTGCTGGACGGCGGCAATGTGCCGCGCCAGGTGCTGCTGCTGCCCGAAGTGGTGGAGCTCAGCGAGGCGGAGGCGACGCGGCTTGCCGCCCGCGCCGGCGAGCTGGCCGAACTCGGCCTGGTGCTGGAAGCCTTCGGCCATGGCGCTGTGGTGGTGCGCGAAGTGCCGGCCCTGCTGGGCGATGTCGCGGTGCAGGACCTGGTGCGCGACCTCGCCGACGGCCTCGCCGAATTCGAGTCCGTGCAGCCGCTGAAGGAAAGGCTGCAGGAGGTCTGCGGCACCATGGCCTGCCATGGCAGCGTGCGCGCCGGACGGCGCCTGACGCTGGAGGAGATGAACGCGCTGCTGCGCCAGATGGAGGCAACGCCCCATTCCGGCCAGTGCAATCACGGCCGCCCGACCTATGTGGAACTCAAGCTCGCCGATATCGAGAAGCTGTTCGGGCGGCGATGAAGCCGCCGCTTTCCCTGTCTGAAGTTCGTGAGTGGGACCCGCGGGTCGAGCCCGCGGGTGACGTGTTCCAGGGGCGGGCGCGAAGGCCCGCGTCATTCCTCAGCACATCGCCGGATAATGCTGGGCCATCGAACGCAGCCGCGCCGCGACCATGGTGGCCGTCAGCGTGCCGTGGAAATGGCAATCGCAGAGCAGGTAATGCACCTGGTCGTCGGTCAGCTCGAAGAAGGATTGCGCCGCGCCCAGCGTATCGCCGGAGAGGCCTTCGGCCTGCAGCAAGGGATCCTTCCAGGCGACGGTGAGCGGGCTGTTATCCTCGCGCACGGCCGGGCGCTCTCGCGGATCGAGGAATTCCAGCCGGCGCAGAGCCTGCAGCGGCTGGCCGGCCAGGGTGTCGAGCGCGGCCGCCCAGCGCAGCAGCTTCTCATTCCGCGACAGGCGCAGGCTCGCGGGCTGCAGCACCTGCGCGATGGTGGAGATGTCGTCCCGGGTTCTGTATTCCATAGGGCTCTCCTGTGAAAGCCGCGCCGCCGCAGGTCATGCAGCGGTGATGCGGCATGCAGACGACTACGGCTTCCCGAGGAAGCCGCGGGCCGGCAGGAGAACCCGAACGTTTTTTGTAGAAGCGGCCGGACCTCTGCCGGCTCGCGTTCATCATACCGCCGTTCCCGCCGAAGCGGAAACGAATGTTTGATGCGAGCCGCGGCTTACGTCCCGAAGCTTACATAGCCTTCCGGGCTGATCGGCCAGGCGGGATTCCAGGCGATTTCCCAGGCATGGTCGTCGGGATCGGCGACATAGCCGGTGAAGCCGCCATGCGGCGGTTCCGCGCCGTTTTTCAGGATGCGTCCGCCATGCTGCGCCAGGCGATCCAGCAGGGGCTGCACGTCGTCGCGCGCGCCGACATTGTGGCCGAGCGAGAATGCGCCTGGCCGCGCCAGCGGCCGCTGCATGTCGGCCTGCAATGCGGCATTCAGCCAGGTGCCGAGCACCAGCCCGTTCATCTGGTAGAAGACGATCTCGTGATTCTGGAAGACCGGGCTCCAGCCGAAGCCGTCGCCATAGAAGCGGCGCGACCGCGCAAGATCGGCGACACCGAGCGTGATGATGGAGATTTGCTGCTGCATGTTCCACGTCCCCTGTTGCGCTGCCGCACCATGCGGCAACGTCCGGGTCGCGGGACTTGGCGCGTCGCGCCAGCCAGAACTCCTGCTGCCCAGACCGGCAGAAGCGAGCAACCGGGCTAACCAAACCGGTTCGCCTTTTTCGACAGGAGGGAAGGGTAGCGCCGCCGGCGATGCAGTCAAGAGGATTGCCGTTCAGCCCGTCTTCGCGCCCAGCCGGCGCAGGGCCTGGAAGATATCGAGGCCGAGATCGGGGTCGTCGGCAATCTCGCGCTCGAAATCCTCGACGTCCTTCTCGCTGCGCCGCGCCCGCTCGGCGACCTGGCTGACGGTCAGCCGTGCCTCCTCGCGCATGCGGCGGGCGATCTGGCCGGACATAGGTGCGGGCTGCATGGTCATCGGTTCCTCTTATCTGGATGGCGCGGCGTGGCGCGGGACTGCGCTGCCCTGGTCCCGAATGCGCTGCTGGCGGTTCCGGATCGGCCGGAGATAGACGCGCCTGATGCTGGCATGGGCCTGCTGCAGGCGGTCGGACAACTCGTTGGCGGCGATCTCGATCTCGGCGCCGCTCAGGGCATCGTCGAAATCGATCGCGATGGCGACCAGGATGTCGTTCGGTCCGAGATGGATCGTCAGCAGTTCATCCACGGCGCGGATCCTGCGGTCCGACTGCAGAATCCTGTTCGCGTCGGCCTTGATCTCGGCCGAAGCGCTCTCGCCGGTGATCAGGCTGAGCGTCTCCCGCGCCAGGAAAGCCGCCACGATCACCAGCACGACGCCGATGGCGATGGAGGCCAGTCCGTCGAAGACGGGATGATCGGTGAAATAGGCAAGCGAAATGCCGGCCAGCGCGATCAGCAGGCCGAGGAGGGCGGCCGCATCCTCACAGAGCACCGCGAAGACGGCCGGGTCCTTGCTGGCCTTGACGGCGGAGAACAGCGAGCGGTTCGGGAAACTGCGCTGCAGCTCCTTCAGGGCGACGCGGAACGACAATCCCTCGATGACGATGCTGATGCCCAGGACCGCGAAATTGATCAGCGGATTTTCGATCGGCCGGGAATCCTGCAGCCGGTGCACGCCTTCATAGATGGAGACGGCGCCGCCGAGGGCAAAGATCAGCAGGGCGACGATGAAGGCCCAGAAATAGATTTCCATCCCGTGGCCGAACGGGTGCCGGGCGGTCGCCGGCCGCGCCGCCCGGCGCAGGCCGAGCAGCAGCAGGCCCTGGTTGCAGGTATCGACCAGCGAATGGACGCCTTCGCTCAGCATGGCGCTCGAGCCGGTCCACCATCCGGCGGCGAACTTGGTCACCGCAATCGCGAGGTTGCCCAGCAGCGCGGCATAGATCACCGACTTCGAGCCGTGGTCGGAGGCCTGGTTCATGTTTCCGGAACCGTCGGCTCCGGGAAGAGTTCCCGGCCCGGGCGGCAGGCTTTCCGATTGGCTCAGCCGCTGCCCTTGAGCAGGAAGGTCAGCCGCGCCGGACCCTGCTGGCGCTCCTCCAGCAGGGCGAAGCCGGGCGGGATCGCGAAGGAACCCTTGGCATCCGTCTCGACCATGACCAGCGCTTCCGGCTTCAGCCAGCCCTGCGCATCCAGCGCCGCCAGCGCCTGGGCGCCGAGGCCGGAGCGGTAGGGCGGATCGAGGAAGACAATATCGGCCGGTGCCGCGGCCGGGCCCGGCTGGCGGGCATCCGCGCCGCGCAGGGTGATGCGGTCGGCCAGCTTGAGCTCGGCGGCGTTGCGCAGGATGGTGCGCCGCGCCAGCGCGTCGATCTCGAAGAGATAGGCGTGCAGCGCCCCGCGCGACAGGGCTTCGAAGCTCAGCGCGCCCGAGCCGGCAAAGGGGTCGAGCACGATGCCGCCGTCAAGGCGGGTCTTGCCCTCATCGGTCAGCAGGCTGGGTGAGTGCATCAGCATGTTGAACAGCGCCTCGCGCACCCGGTCGGTGGTGGGCCGGGTTTCGTCGCCCGGCGGCGCCGAGATCGCCCGGCCGCGATGGCTGCCCCCCACGATGCGCATGTCAGTTCTTCTTCGGATGCAGCGGCAGGCGCTTTTTCGGCGGCGCCGCAGCCGCGATTCTGGGGCCCAGATCGGCGGTCTTCACGCCGATCTGCTCGGCCAGCACCTTGCCGGGCACTTCCTTGAGCCGGCCGGGCTCCAGCGCGCCGAGCTGAAAGGGGCCGTAGGCGATGCGGATCAGGCGCGAGACGGGGTGCCCGAGATGCTCCATCACCTTGCGCACTTCGCGGTTCTTGCCTTCGCGCAGGCCGACCACCAGCCAGGCATTGTCGCCCTTGGCGCGCTCCACCGTGGCGGAGATCGGTCCGTATTCAATGCCCTCCACCGTGACGCCCTGCTGCAGCTTGGCCAGATGCTCGGGATGCGGCAGGCCGTTGACGCGCACCCGATAGCGCCGCAGCCAGCCGGTGCTGGGCAGTTCGAGGCGCCGCGCCAGCTCGCCGTCATTGGTGAGCAGCAGCAGGCCCTCGGAATTGTAATCCAGCCGGCCGATCGAGATCACCCGCGGCATGTCCTTCGGCAGGCTCTCGAACACGGTGGGGCGGCCTTGTGGATCGCGATGCGTCGTCATCACGCCGCGCGGCTTGTGATAGAGCCAGAGCCGCGTCCTTTCCGGCCCGGCCACCGGCTTGCCGTCGACCATGATGCGGTCGTCCGGCTGCACCAGGAAGGCCGGCGTATCCAGCTTCCGGCCGTTGACCGATACGCGGCCTTCGGCGATCCAGCGCTCGGCGTCGCGGCGCGAACAGATGCCGGCGCGTGCCAGGCGCTTGGCGACGCGCTCGCCGCGGTCTTCGCCGTCCCTGCCGTCGGTCATTTCCGGGACGCCGCGATGAAGGCGGAGAAAATCTTCTCGTCGCCCTCGCTGATGAAGAATTCCGGATGCCATTGCACGCCGAGGCAGAAGCGGTAGCCCGGATGTTCGATGCCCTCGATCACGCCGTCGGATGCATAGGCGTCGGCGACGGCGCCCGGCGCCACGGTCTCCACGGCCTGATGATGCGCGGAATTGACCGGCAGTTCTTCAGTCGCCACGATGCTGTGCAGCAGGGTGCCGGGCGCGATCTTCACCGGATGGCCGGCCTGGTCGCGCGGATTGGGCTGCTCATGCGCCAGCGCATCCTGCACGCTGTCGGGGATATGCTGGATCAGCGTGCCGCCAAGCACGACATTGAGCAGCTGCTGGCCGCCGCAGATGCCGAAGACCGGCTTGTCGCGCTCCAGCATGCCCCTGGTAACCGCCCATTCGAACTGCGTCCGGGCGCCTTTCAGCTTCACGCTCTCATGTCGCGTGGCGGCGCCGAACAGGGCCGGATCGACATCGAAATTGCCGCCGGTGACGATCAGGCCGTCCAGCAGGTCGAGATAGGAGTCCACCGCGCCCGGCTCATGCGGCAGCACCAGCGGCACGCCGCCCTTGGCCGTCACGGCAGAGCAGTAATTCTGCCGCAGCGCATACCAGGGGAACTTGGAATAGCCGCCGGGCTCTTCCGAATCGAGGGTGATGCCGATCAGCGGGCCGGATTTCGATTTTGCCATGGCTTCTTATAGGCTTGCGCGAATCCGGCGTCCACTCGGCTTGACGCCGCTCGGGGCCTCCCGCAGGCTCCCGCCATGAGCAGCCCCACCACGAGCAGTCCTATGGAGATCGCGCTGGCAGAGGCGCGGCTGGCCGCAGGCCGCGGCGAGGTGCCGGTCGGCGCGGTGATCGTCGATGGCGCGACAGGCAGGATCGTCGCCCAGGCGGGCAACGAGACGCGGCAGGCCAGCGATCCGACCGCCCATGCCGAGATGCTGGCGATCCGCCGGGCTGCGGCCGCCATCGGCAACGAGCGGCTAAGCGGTTGCGATCTTTACGTCACCCTCGAACCCTGCCCGATGTGCGCCGGCGCCATCAGCTTTGCCCGGCTGCGGCGGCTCTATTACGGCGCCGGCGATCCCAAGGGGGGTGGGGTGGCGCATGGCGCCCGCGTCTTCGCGCAGCCGACCTGCCATCACCGGCCCGAGGTTTACGAGGGCATCCACGAGGCGGCGGCGGCCGAGTTGCTGCGCGGCTTTTTCGCTGCGCGACGCTGATCTTCGTCCCTAGCGGCCGGCCGCAGCGGGTTCTACACTCGCCGCCGTACCGCTATCGGTTAACTTGCAATAAGGACCAGGATCATGGATTTCGAATTCTCCGACCGCGTCAAGGAGCTGCAGGATAAAGTCAGCCGCTTCATGGACGAGCATGTCTATCCGAACGAGCGCCGCTTCGAGGAGGAAGTCGCCAAGGGCGACCGCTGGCAGCCCACCGCCGTCATCGAGGAGCTGAAGGAAAAGGCCAGGGCGCAGGGGCTGTGGAACCTGTTCCTGCCGGAATCGAAGCGCGGCGCCGGCCTCAAGAACCATGAATACGGCACGCTCTGCGAGATCATGGGCCGGGTGAGCTGGGCGCCGGAGGTGTTCAACTGCTCGGCGCCGGATACCGGCAACATGGAGGTGTTGGAGCGCTACGGTACGGAGGAACACAAGAAGGAATGGCTCGAGCCGCTGCTGGCCGGCAAAATCCGCTCCGCCTTTGCCATGACCGAGCCCGCGGTGGCGTCCTCGGATGCGACCAATATCGAGGCCGAGATCAAGCGTGACGGCGACTCTTACGTGATCAACGGGCGCAAGTGGTGGACGTCGGGCATCGGCGACCCGCGCTGCAAGATCATCATCTTCATGGGCAAGACGGATGCCAAGAACCCGGACAAGTACAAGCAGCAGTCGATGATCCTGGTGCCGCGCGACGCGCCGGGCGTCAATGTGCTGCGCATGCTGCCAGTCTTCGGCTATGACGACGCGCCGCATGGCCATGGCGAGGTCGAGTTCAAGAATGTGCGCGTGCCGGCGTCCAACCTGCTGCTGGGCGAGGGCCGCGGCTTCGAGATCGCCCAGGGTCGTCTCGGCCCGGGCCGCATCCATCACTGCATGCGTCTGATCGGCCAGGCCGAGCGTGCGCTGGAGAAGATGTGCAAGCGGGCGAAAAGCCGCGTCGCTTTTGGCAAGCCGGTCTCGGAGCAGACGGTGACGCTGGAACGCATCGCGGAAGCGCGCTGCATGATCGACCAGGCAAGGCTGCTGACCCTGCATGCGGCCTGGAAGATGGACACCGTCGGCAACAAGGCGGCCCGCAAGGAAATCGCCATGATCAAGGTGGTGGCGCCGACCATGGCCTGCCAGGTGATCGACTGGGCGATGCAGGTGCATGGCGGCGGCGGCGTGACGTCGGATTTCGGCCTCGCCGCGGCCTATGCCCAGGCGCGCACGCTGCGTTTCGCCGATGGTCCGGACGAGGTGCATCGCAACCAGATCGGCCGTCTCGAACTCGCCCGCTGGAACTAAGCCAACCAGAGAAGAAAAGAGCCTCCCCATGTCCGTCGAAAGCTATTTTTCTGTTACCTACAGCGAGGCGCGGGAGAAATTCCGCGCCGTCGCCCAGGCCGCCGGCGCGCGGCTGACCGCTTACGAGAACCCGAATAGCCGGGGGCTGGAAGGCGAGACCCTGACCACCGATGTCGCCTGCCTCGGCCCCGACGATGCCGAGCGCGTCTATCTCACCGTCTCCGGCACCCATGGCGCCGAGGGCTTTTGCGGCTCGGGCGCCCAGATCGGCCATTTCCAGGATCGCCTGTTCGAGGCGATGCCGCCGAAGACCAAGGCGGTGATGGTGCATGCGATCAATCCCTACGGCTTTTCCTGGATCCGCCGGGTCACCGAGGACAATGTCGACCTCAACCGCAATTTCCAGGATTTCTCCAAGCCGCTGCCGCAGAACAAGGCTTATGAGGAGGTGCATGACTGGCTGATCCCGGCGCATTGGGAAGGCCAGGGCCGCGCCGCCGCCGACCAGGCGATCGTCGATTACCGCAAGAAGCATGGCGATTTCGCATTCCAGTCGGCGATGTCCGGCGGCCAGTATTCGCGCCCCGACGGGCTGTTCTTCGGCGGCCAGAAGCCGACCTGGTCGAACACCATCTTCCGCCGCATTCTGAAGGAGCATGTGCCGGCCGGCGCGCGCAAATTCTGCAGCATCGACTTCCATACCGGTCTGGGACCCATGGGCTATGGCGAGCCGATCTTCATCGGTCCCTATGTCAGCGGCAATTACGAGCGCGTCAAACTGTGGTTCGGTCCGGAAGTGACCAACCCGAACGACGGTTCGTCGAGTTCGGCCAAGGTCACCGGCACCGTGCCGGAGGCCTATAACGACTTGCCCGGCGGCATGGAGGTGACGGCGATCGCCCTGGAATACGGTACCGTGCCGATGGAACAGGTGACCGAAGCCCTGCGCGGCGACCACTGGCTGCATGCCAAGGGCGATCCCAAGGCCCCGATCGCCGCCGAATTGCGCCGCAAGGTGCGCGACGCCTTCTATACCGACACCCCGGCCTGGAAAGCCGCGATCTTCGGCCGCGCCGCCGATTTCGCACTCCGGGCGTTCCGCGGCCTGGGAAGCTGATCGCTGCGTGATGACGGGGCCGGGCTCGCCCCGGCCACGCATTCAGTCGTCGCCGCCGTCAACCAGGTTCCAGGCCTGGTTGGCGACCGAGCGCACCACGGCGCCGTAGGCTTTCAGCGCCGGCGAGGCGGCGCCATTCATGGCGCTGCGCTTGACGATCCCTTGGGCCATCACGGCGACGCGGAACAGCGCGAAGGCGAGATAGAAATTCCAGTGCTCAATCTTGTCGCGGCCGCTATGGCGGCAATAGGCGGCGGTATAGTCGGGTTCGCCCGGGATGCCTGAATCGATGAAGTCGATTCCCTGCAGGCTGCCCATGCCCGGAATGGTGACGCGGTACGGCATGCAGTTGATCGCCAGATCGGCCAGCGGGTGGCCGATCAGGGCGACGTCCCAGTCGAGCACCGCGACAACACGGGGTTCGCTGGGATGGAAAACCAGGTTCTCCAGGCGGAAATTGCCGTGCATCAGGGTCGCCCCCTGCCTGGCCGGCACATTGGCCGGCAGCCAGGACAGCAGCCGGTCCATGGCGGCGATCTCGTCGGTGGCGTTGGCGCGGTACTGCTCCTCCAGCGCGGTGATCTGGCGGGCGAGGTAGTCACTGCCGCCGCCATTCAGCGGCAGCCGGGTCGCCGCCGGATCCAGCGCATGGATCGAAGCCAGCGCCGCCGCCATGGCGTCGTAGATCTCGTTGCGCTGGCGCGCATCCATCCCCGGCAGGTTGGGGTCGCGGAAATGCCGGCCTGGCACGTAGTCGAGAATGTAGAATGGCGCGCCGATTATTTTCTCGTCGGTGCAAACCAGCAGTGGAGCGCCGACCGGCAGGCCGGCCTCGTAGAGCGCTGAAAGCAGGGCATAGTCGCGGCTGATCGAGTCCGGAAGGCTGCTGCCCTTCTTCGGCATCACACGCTTGCGCAGCACGAAGTTGCGCCCGGGAGCATGCAGCAGGAAGGCGGGATTGGCATTGCCGCCCTTGAATTGCTGGGCGGTCAGCGGCGGCTTGAAATCGGGCAGGTGCTTGGCGAGATAGGCCGCCAGTCTGGCCTCGTCGAACCGGTGTTGCGGCTGTACGGGGGTCAGATCGGTGGCTGCCACCATGCGTCAGCCTCCGGTCATCCGCTCCACCACGGCCCAGGCCTGCTCGGCGATCGGGCGGGCGCGCTTGCCCGACTCGATCGCATGCTGGCTGGCGGCGGTGCCGTCCTTCACGCGGCCCATGATGCCCTGCAGGATTCCGGCGATCCGGAACATGTTGTAGGCCATGTAGAATTCGAGGTTCGGAATCCCGTCGCGGCCGGTGCGCCGGCAATAGGCGTCGATGTATTCCCGCTCGGTCGGGATGCCGAGGCCGGCATAATCGACTCCGGCGATGCCGCGGAAGGTCTCCGGCGCCAGCCGCCAGGACATCAGGTGATAGGTGAAATCGCCCAGCGGATGGCCGAGGGTGGACAATTCCCAGTCGAGCACGGCGATCACCCGTGGCTCGGTGGGATGGAAGATCATGTTGTCCATCCGGTAATCGCCATGGACGATGCTGGTCTCGTCGCCCGGCGGGATATGGGCGGGCAGCCACTCGATCAGCTTGTCCATCGCCGGAATCTCTTCCGTCTCGGAGGCCTTGTACTGCTTGCTCCAGCGCGCGATCTGGCGGGCGAAATAGTCGCCGGGCTTGCCGAAACCATCGAGGCCGATCGCGCCGTAATCGACCTTGTGCAGGGCCGCGATCGTCCGGTTCATCGCATCGAAGATGCCGGCGCGCTCTTCGCGGTTCATGCCGGGCAGGCGCTGGTCCCAGAAGATGCGGCCCTCAACGCAATCCATCACATAGAAAGCCGTGCCGATGATGCTGTCATCCTCACACAGGCCATAGGTGCGGGCGACCGGCACGTCGGTCTTTGCGAGCGCGGTGATGACGCGGTATTCGCGATCAACCGCATGGGCCGATGGCAGCAGCTTGCCGGGCGGCTTGCGGCGCAGCACGTATTTCTTCGCCGGCGTGATCAGCATGAAAGTGGGGTTGGATTGTCCGCCCTTGAACTGCTGGACGGTGAGCGGGCCCTTGTAGTCGGCGACATGATCCTTGAGCCAGCTTTCCAGCCTGGCCTCGTCGAAACGGTGACGGTCCTGCACCGGCATGGTGCCGGCGAAGCGATCCTGGTCGCTCATTCGTTGTTTCCCTGTATCGTTGGAGCCAGCCGATCCAGGCCGCTCATGGCTACGATAGCCATCCGGCGCGGGGTGGCGCAACCGCTCCGACAGGGGCAGGAAAAGCCGCGAGGATCGTCTGGCGCCGGCTAGTTCTCGCGCGCGACGGCACGCCAGCCGATATCGCGGCGGCAGAAGCCTTCCGGCCAGCGGATTTTGTCCACAGCGGCGTAGGCGCGGGCCTGTGCCGCGGCGACCGTGGCTCCCCGGCCGCAGATGCCGAGCACGCGGCCGCCATTGGCGAGAATCTCGCCCGCCGGCCCGCTCGCCGTTCCGGCATGGAATACAATCGTGTCGGTTTCCGCAGCGGCAGCCTCCAGCCCGTCGATCCGGGTGCCTTTGCGCGGTTCGCCGGGATAGCCTTCGGCCGCCATGACGACGCAGAGCGCCTTGTCGTCATGCCAGCGCAGATCGAAATCCTTCAGCACGCCATCGCGAGACGCGACCAGTGCCGGCAGCAGGTCGGATTTCAGCCGCAGCATCAGCGTCTGGCATTCCGGATCGCCGAAGCGGACATTGTACTCCAGCAGCTTCGGGCCCTCCGGCATCAGCATCAGGCCGGCGAACAGCACGCCCCTGAAGGGCATGCCTTCGGCGGCCATGGCCCGCACGGTCGGCTCGACGATCTCGGCCATGACGCGACGCTGCAATTCAGGCGTCAGCGCCGGGGCGGGCGAATAGGCACCCATGCCGCCGGTATTGGGGCCGGTATCGCCATCGCCGACGCGCTTGTGATCCTGGGCTGAGGCAAGCGGCAGCGCGGTTGTGCCGTCGACCAGGGCAAAGAAACTGACTTCCTCGCCGTCGAGGAATTCCTCGACCACCACCTCGGCGCCGGCGACCGTGAAGAGTGCCGTATTCGCGGCAAGCGCCTCATCCAGCGTCATGGCCACGGTCACGCCCTTGCCGGCTGCCAGGCCGTCGGCCTTGATGACGATGGGTGCGCCCTGCTTGCGGATGAAGGCTTCGGCCGCGGCCCTGTCCCGGAAGCGCCCATAGGCCGCGGTCGGAATGCCATGCCGCGCACAGAGGTCTTTCATGAACCCCTTGGAGCCTTCCAGCTGCGCGGCGGCTTTCGTCGGGCCGAAGCAGGCGAAGCCGGCAGCCTCGAGATGGTCCACGAGGCCGGCCACCAGCGGCGCCTCCGGCCCGACCACGACGAAATCGATATGCTCGTCACGGCAAAGTTGCAGCACCGCATCGAGGTCGAGCGGATTGACCGGGGCCAGTTTCGCCACCTGCGCGATGCCGGCATTGCCCGGCGCGCAGACCAGCTTGTTGACCAGCGGGGAGGCCGACAGCGCCCAGCAGAGCGCATGCTCGCGGCCGCCCGATCCGATGACGAGAAGGTTCATGTCGGCGATCCCGGCGTCTGGAGGAATGGCGGGAATGTTTGTATCATGGGGCCAGCAGACGCAAGGCCCCGGAATGAGCGATTCAGTCCCGATTCAGCCGACCCAGCCCGGCGCCAGCAATGTGCCGGAATTCACCGTCACCGAGCTCTCGCTGCGGCTGAAGCGCAGCATCGAGGAGAGCTTCGGCTGGGTCCGCGTGCGCGGTGAAGTCTCGGGCTTCAAGCGGGCCGCCTCGGGACATCTGTATTTCTGCCTGAAGGATGCCGATTCGGTGCTGGATGCGGTCTGCTGGAAGGGCAGCGCGGCGCGTCTGGGCGTGAAGCCGGAAGACGGCATGGAGGTGGTCTGCTCAGGCAAGCTGACCAGCTATCCCGGCCGCTCGAAATACCAGATGGTGGTCGAGCGGATGGAACTGGCCGGCCTCGGCGCCCTGATGGCCCTGCTGGAGCAGCGCAAGCAGAAGCTGGCCGCCGAGGGCCTGTTCGCGGCCGAGCGCAAGCGGCCGCTGCCCTATCTGCCGCGCGTCATCGGCGTGGTGACCTCGCCGACCGGCGCGGTGATCCGGGACATTCTGCATCGCCTGGAAGACCGCTTCCCGACCCATGTGATCGTCTGGCCGGTGCTGGTGCAGGGCGAGGGCGCGGCGGAGCAGGTGGCGCATGCGATCCGCGGCTTCAACGAATTGCCGGCCGGCGGCGCCGTGCCGCGGCCTGACCTGCTGATCGTGGCGCGCGGCGGCGGCAGCCTGGAAGACCTGATGGCCTTCAATGAGGAGATCGTGGTCCGCGCCGCCGCGGCATCGGCCATTCCGCTGATCTCGGCGGTCGGCCACGAGACCGATACCACACTGATCGATTTTGCCTCCGACCGCCGGGCGCCAACGCCCACCGCGGCGGCCGAGATGGCGGTGCCGGTGCGGCTCGACCTGCTGGGCAGTATCGGCGCGCTGGAGGATCGGCTGCGCCGTTGCATGGGCAGGCTGGCGCGCGAGAAGCGGCAGCATCTGGATGGGCTGAGCCGCGGTCTGCGCGGCCCCCGCGAGCAGCTGCGCATGGCGCAACAGCGCTTCGACGACCTGTCGGAACGGCTTCGGCACGGATTGCGGACCGGCGTCGCGGCCCAGCGCTCGCGGCTGGAGACGTCCATGGCCCGGCTGCGCCCCGCCCTGCTGCGGCGTGAGGCGGCGGATTACCGGCGGCGGCTGGACGAGAGCGCCCAGCGCCTGCAGCGCTGCATCCGGCAGCATCATACCGACGCTGTGCGGAAGCTGACGCAACCGGCCAAGCTGCTGGAAAGCCTGTCTTACCGGAATGTGCTGGCGCGCGGCTTTGCGGTGATCTACGACGCCGAGGGGCGCGCGATCAAGTCAGCCGCGGGCCTGTCGCCGGGCGCGGCCATTGCCATCGAGATGCAGGATGGCCGTCGCGGGGCGCATATCGATGGCGAAGGCCTTGCGCGTCGTGCAACCCCGGCCGCGAAGAAAAAGGCCGACCGGCAGGAGGAGCTGTTCTGATGCAGATACCGGTGATGCCGCACGAAACCGAAGCCCGCCTGCATTATCGCGACGGCGCATTCGACATCGTTTTCCCCGGCTCCTATGTGGTCTGCGCGGTCACCGGCCAGCGGATTCCGCTGGAACGGCTGCGCTACTGGAGCGTCGAGCGGCAGGAAGCCTATGCCGATGCCCGGGCGGCGCTCAGCCGCCTGCCGTCGGATTCCGGGCGGCAGGGATGATCCGCATCCTGTTCGGCCTCCTGCTGGCGGCCGGGCTGGCCTTCGCCCCCGATCTGCGCGCGAACGAGCCGCCGCCGGGCATCGCCTGGCAGGGCGAATTCATCCAGGGCGGCCTCGTCATCGGTATCGCGCAGCCCGGCGTTTCGCTGCGGCTCGGTGAGCGAATGGTGCCGGTCGCGCCGGATGGCCGTTTCGTGCTGGGTTTCGGACGCGACGAAGCCGCCGCGGTTCCGCTGCATATCGGGTATGGCAATGGTCGCGACCTGCAGGTGACGCTTGGCATCGCGCAGCGGCAATACAAGATCCAGCGCATCGACGGCCTGCCGCCGGCACAGGTCACGCCGCCGCCGGCCCTGCTGGAGCGCATCCGGCGCGAGAATGCGATGATCGCTGCCGTGCGCCAGCGCAACACGCCGCGGACCGATTTTCTGCAAGGCTGGATCTGGCCCGCCTCGGGCCCTGTCAGCGGCATCTATGGCAGCCAGCGCATCCTCAACGGCGAGCCGCGCCAGCCGCATTTCGGCGTCGATATCGCCGCCCCGGCCGGCAGTCCGGTGGTGGCCAGTACCGACGGGGAAGTCGCGCTGGCGGAACCCGATCTCTACTACACGGGCGGCACGATCATGCTTGACCACGGCATGGGCATCACCGCCGTCTATTCCCATCTGCAGACCGTCAGGGTGAAAACCGGACAGCGGGTGAAGCAGGGCGAGGTGATCGGCAGCGTTGGCGCGACCGGGCGGGCAACCGGCCCGCATCTGGACTGGCGGGTCAACTGGTTCGATGTGCGGCTGGACCCGCAGCGATTGCTGCCGAAGGAGTGATTCAGTCCTTCGGCCAGCGCCGGTGCACCCAGAACCAGTGATCGGGCCGCGCCCTGATCCAGTCCTCGATCCTGGCATTGATCATCGCCATTGCCGCCCTTACGTCGCGTTCACGGTCGCCGGTATTCTCGAGATAAATCGGCGCTTCGACGACGATCCGGAAGCGTCCCCCGCCAAGCCGGACGACATGGGCCGGAATGACCGGGCATTCGGCCTTCAGCGCCAGCTCGGCGATCGCCGGTGCCGTCATGGCGTCACGGCCGAAGAACGGCACCGGGATTCCGGTCGCCAGCTTCTGGTCGACCAGCATGCCCAAAGCCTCGTTCTGCCTCAGCGCCTTCAGCAATTCGCGCGCCGCCTGCATGCCCTTCGGGATATGGCGGCCGCCGACGGGTTTGCGCAGTCTCTGCAGGATTTCCTCGGTCAGCGGATTGTTGGCGGCGCGATAGACGTGGACCAGCGGCAATCCGTATTGCGTCGCCGCCAGGCTCATCAATTCCCAGTTCCCGTAGTGGGCGGAGAAGAAGATGCCCGGCCTGCCGCTGTCGCGGATCGTCTCGATATGCTCGCCGCCGACGATGTCGATCAGGCCGGGGCGCGGCGCGCCGCTGATGACGAACTCGCCGAGATGCGGATATTCGGCCAGCACGCGGCCGAGATTGTCCCACATCCGGGTCAGGATGGCGCGGCGGGCCGCCTCGTCGAGTTCGGGCATGGCACGGGCGAGGTTCCGCTCGGCGGTCCGGTGCACCGGGAGATGCGGGCCGAGCGTGCGGCCGATCCAGCCGCCGAGGGCCGAAGCCCGGTCCAGCCGCAGCGCGCCGAACAGGGCGACGGCGAAGCGGGCGCCCCAGGCGGCAACATATTCATGCGGTTCGGCGCGGCTAAACACCGGTCAGCCTTTCCTGCAGGAACGTATCGACTGCCGCCTCATCCGCGAAGCGCAGGGCGACGCGCAGGTTTTCCACCATCGGACGGGCCTCGGCGGGAAAGCGCGCGAGGTCCTTCTCGGTCGTCACCGGCACGGCATCCTTCGCCTGGGCTGCTTCGACCAGCCGCATGATCGTATCCTCATTATAAGCGGCATGGTCCGGGAAAGGGCGCGTCTCGACGATCTCGGCGCCGATTTCGCGCAGGCTGGCGAAGAATTTCTCCGGCCGGGCTATGCCCGCGAAGGCCAGCACCCGGCGGCCCCGCAGGCGCGCCGCATCGTCGGGATTGGCCTCCAGTCTGGCGCGGAAGACCGGCAATTTACCGAAATCCGGCAACCCGGCTGTGGGATCGCCGATCAGGATCACGGCATCGGCGCGCCCGAGGCCCTCGGCCACCGGCTCGCGCAGCGGTCCGGCCGGCAGCAGACGGCCATTGCCGAAGCCATAGCCGGCATCGACGACGAGGAATGATAGCGCGCGCTGCAGGTGGTAGGTCTGATGCGCATCGTCGGCGATCACGCAGGAGGCGCCGGCTGCTGCTGCGGCCCGGGCGGCGGCGGCCCGGTCCCGGCCGATCCAGGTCGGCGCCGCCCGCGCGAGCAGCAAAGGTTCGTCGCCCGTATCCGCCGCGGCATGCCG
This sequence comes from uncultured Rhodospirillaceae bacterium, assembly GCA_964429465.1. Lineage (GTDB taxonomy): Bacteria > Pseudomonadota > Alphaproteobacteria > Ferrovibrionales > Ferrovibrionaceae > Ferrovibrio. Next base: position 3,539 of record CAYSCA010000020.1, on the reverse strand, counting down.
CGCCGGCTCGACCTGCACCGGGTCGGATGCAGACAGCTTGCCGCCATAGCCGCGGCTGACGAAATGCGGATGCTGGCCGATCCGGCTCAGCCGCGCGGCAAGCGCCAGCGCGGCTGGTGTCTTGCCGGCGCCGCCGGCCACCAGATTGCCCACCGAGATGACGGGGATACCGCTTCCCTTCGGCGCCGCGATGGCGCGGTTCAGGCGGTTGCCAAGGCCATAGAGGGCTGCCAGCGGGCCGAGCAGCAGCGGCCATGGCGAGGCGCTGCCGGCGGCCCAGAAGGCAGGTGCCCTAAACATGACTTTCGGAGGTCTGCGGCAGCGGTGCCGCCGGTTCGACCGGTTCCTGCCCGCAGAGACGATCGGCGCGGTCGCAGAGTTCATTCATGGCTTTTTCCAGCCGCAGCATCGCCGCTTCAATCGATTCATCCGCATCGCTGTGGACATCGATCGGATCGCCCCAAAGAAAGACGCCGCGATTGAAGGGCCAGGGAAGGATGAAGCGATCCCAGGAGCCCATCACCTTGCGGCGCGCGACGGCATAGGTGAGTGGCAGGATCGGCGCCTTCGCCAGCCGTGCCGCCGCCACGACACCGGGACCTGCCACCCGCATGCGCGGCCCGCGCGGGCCATCCGGCGTGAAGCCGGCATAACCGTTGTCCTTCAGGAGCTTCACGATGACGCGCAGGGCAGCGCTGCCACCCTTTTCCTTGCCCTTCTTGGTGCCGGACCCACGCACGGTGCCGATGCCGAAGGGATCCATCGCGCGGGCGATCAGTTCGCCGTCGCGATGCTGCGAGATCAGCATCTGGATCGGCTTGCCGAGATTCCATGCCATCGGGATCATCAGCAGTCGCCCATGCCAGAAGCAGAGCACGAAAGGCTTGCCGGCCTTCCACAAGGCATCGGCATGCTCCTTTCCATGCACCTCCCAGCGTGAGGTGGCGTGGACGAACCGGATATAGACGGCGATCGTATCCGCGGCGAAGCGGACCGCTCCCTTGCTGCGCAGCAGGCGTTTCACCAGCCCCGACATGGGCAGCTATACCGCCGCCTCGACGGCGAACTGGGTTGCGTAGAGGCGGGCATAGGCGCCGTTGCGGGCCAGCAGCTCGGCATGGCTGCCCTGTTCGACCAGGCGGCCCTGATCGAGCACGAAGATCACGTCGGCGTCGATCACGGTGGAGAGCCGGTGCGCGATGACAAGGGTCGTGCGACCCTGCATCAGCTCGGTCAGCGCGGCCTGGATCAGACGCTCGGATTCCGTGTCCAGCGCGCTGGTCGCCTCGTCCAGCAGCAGGATCGGCGCATCCCGCAGCATCGCGCGGGCGATAGCGATGCGCTGGCGCTGGCCGCCGGACAGCTTCACGCCATTTTCACCCACCAGCGTGTCGTAGCCTTCCGGCAGGGCCGTGATGAAGTCATGGGCCGCCGCATGCCGCGCCGCGGCTTCAATATCGGCCTGGCCGGCCTCCAGGCGGCCATAGGCGATATTGGCGCGCACGGTGTCGTCGAAGAGAGTCAGCTCCTGGCTGACCAGCGCGATGCTCTGCCGGAGCGAGGCCATGGTCACATCGCGTACATCCTGCCCGTCGATCAGCACGCGCCCGCTGGTCACGTCGTAGAAACGCGGCACCAGATTCAGCAGGGTCGATTTTCCGGCGCCCGATGCGCCGACGAGGGCCGCCTTTTTACCCGGCGGCACCACCAGCGAAATATCCTGCAACGCGGGCTTGTCCTCGGCATAGCGGAAGCTGACATGCTCCAGCCGGATTTCGCCGCCACTAATCTCCAGCGGCTTCGCAGCGGCGGATTCCCGGATTTTCGGCGTGATGTCGAGCAGTGAGAAGATGCGTTCGGCCGCGGCGAGGCCCTCCTGCAGCGCGGTGTTCAGGTTCGACAATGCCTTGAGCGGTTGGTAGGCGGACAATGCCGCATAGATGAAGGCCGTCAGTGTGCCCAGGGTCAGCGTCTCGGTGCTGCCGCCGATATAGATCACCACCGCCACCGCGATGCCGCCCAGCGCCTCGGTGGCCGGGCTGGCTGCGGCGCGGGCGCGCACGACCTTCATGATATGGCCAAGCCGGGTTTCGACCGACTGGCGGGCGCGCTCGATCTCGCGCTGCTCCATGCCATAGGCCTTCACCATGCGGGCGCCGTCGAAAGTCTCGCTCAGAATGGTGGTCAGCTTGCCGGTTTCCTGCTGGCTCTTCGCCGACCCCTTGCGCGCCTTGCGGCCCAGCCGCCGCGTGGTGAGGCCGACGAAGGGGAAGATCACGCAGACGATCAGCGCGAACTGCCAGTTCATGGCGAACATCACGCCGGTGAGGAAAACCAGGCTCAGGCTGTCCTTGACGATCCCGGTCAGCGCCTTGGTCACCGCTTCGCGCAGCAGAGAGGCGTCGTAGAGGAAGCTGGCGATCAGCTTGCCCGAATGCATGTCGTGCAGCCAGGCGAGATCCGAGCGGATCATGTGGCCGTACATGCGGATCTGGGTGTCGGCGATGATGCGTTCGCCGAAGCGGGTCATCAGCGTGCCCTCGAAATAGGCCGCGATGGCCTTGATGACGACGACGACCACGACAGCAACCGGAACCATGACCGTCCAGTAGGGATCGCGCTGGGCGAAGACCTGGTCGATGGCCGGCTTGAGCAGCCAGGCGGTCGCTGCGGTCATGGCGGCGACGATGGCCATGCTGAGCAGGGCCAGCAGCAGCGAGCCGATATGCGGGCGCACCTGCTCGGCCAGCAGCCGGCGGATCAGGGCGGCGCTGCTGGGCGGACGGCTGGTGGCGGGCGTGGCCTTGCTGCCGGGCGAGGTCGAAGCGGTCACGGGAATCCTGCTGCAATCAAGCAGTTAGCGGGCACACCTATACCACGCGGCCGCATGTCGGGCCAACCCCGGCAGATTGGCCGCCGGCGGATCAGAGGCGCTGCTTCGCAGCCGCGGCGACCGCCTCGGCGGTGATGCCGAAATGCTTGTACAACTGCTCATAAGGGCCCGAAGCGCCAAAGCCGCTCATGCCGACGAAAGCACCCTTGCGGCCCAGATAGCGGTCCCAGCCCTGGCGGATGCCGGCCTCGACGGCCACGCGGACCGTATCCGGACCGAGCACCTTCTCCTGGTAGGCTTCGTCCTGCTCGTCGAACAGCTCGAAGCTGGGCATCGAGACCACGCGGGTCGGGATACCGTCCTTCTGGAGCAGGTCGCGGGCAGTCAGGGCGATCGCCACTTCCGAGCCGGTCGCCAGCAGGGTGACCTTGGCCGCGCCCTCGGCGGCGGCGAGTTCGTAGCCGCCGCGGGCGACCAGGTTTTCGGCGGAATTGGTGAGCCGCACGGTCGGCAGGTCCTGCCGCGTCAGGGCCAGCACGCTCGGGCGGTTCTTCTGCTTCAGCGCGACCTGCCAGGCTTCCGCGGCTTCCACGGAGGTGAGGAGCAGGGCTCCGCCCCCATCCCGCACGGCGTTGATAAGGTGGAACAGGCCCGGCTCGCTGAAGCGGCCGGGCACGTACTCGAGACCGGTACTGAGGCCGTAGGC
>CAYSCA010000019.1:0-25128 GCA_964429465.1 uncultured Rhodospirillaceae bacterium | reverse complement strand
CCTGAGCGACCGCGACGTGGCGCTGGTCGGCTTCAGCCAGGGCACCATGATGGCCCTGCATGTCGGCCTGCGCCGCGCGATCGCGCCGGCATGCATCCTCGGCTATTCCGGCGCCCTGCTCGGCGCCGACCGGCTGAAGCAGCAGATGACGGCCTGCCCGCCGGTCATGCTGATCCATGGCGATGCCGACGATGTCGTGCCGGTGGAAGCGCTGTTTGCGGCGGTAAACGGACTGAACGAAGCCGGCTGTCCGGCGCGCTGGCATATCTCCGCCGGCATCGGGCATGGCATCGCGCCGGACGGGCTGGACCTCGGCGGCGGCTTTCTCGCCGCATCGCTGCGGCGCCGCGGATAAGGGCGGCAATCCGCCGCGCTGCCCGGACCCGGCAAATATGGTAGTTGTCATCATGCGGTCACCCCGCATATTGTAATGATCAGTGACGCAAATGGCCTGGGAGTTTGAATGAATCCTGAGTCGTGTCCGGCGTTGGTGCTGAATGCGGATTATCAGCCGCTGTCGTATTTCCCGCTCTCGGTCTGGCCGTGGCAGGAAGTGGTCAAGGCGGTCTGCATGGAGCGCGTCACCATCCTTTCCGAATACGACCAGGAAATCCGTTCGCCCAGCTTCCGCATGCGCCTGCCCAGCGTGGTCGCGCTGAAGCGCTATATCGCGCCGGCGCGGCGGCCGGCATTCACGCGGTTCAATCTCTTCCTGCGCGACCGCTTCTCCTGCCAGTATTGCGGCAGCCGGCACGAACTCACCTTCGATCATGTCATTCCGCGCTCGCGCGGCGGGCTGACGCGGTGGGACAACGTGGTGGCTGCCTGCGCGCCCTGCAATCTCGCCAAGGGCGGCCGCATGCCCGACGATTGCCACATGCATCCGCGCACGCGCCCCCATATGCCGAGCGTGCAGGAATTGCAGCGTAACGGGCGGGGTTTCCCGCCCAACTTTTTGCACGACAGCTGGCGCGACTTCCTTTACTGGGACAGCGAACTGGAACCCTGACCGTCGGGTTCTATCTCCACGTTTGCGACAACGCGGGAGGCAGCCCATGGTATCTCCGGTTCCCGACGGCTTCACCGCCATCACGCCGTATCTCACGGTCACCGATGCCGCCAAGGCGATCGATTTCTACCGGCGCGCCTTCGGCGCCGAGGAGCTTTACCGCATGCCGGCGCCGGACGGCGAGCGGCTGGCGCATGCCGAGCTGCGGATCGGCGGCGCGCGGCTGATGCTGGCCGACAGCTTTCCCGAATGGGGCAGCCCGCCGCCGGCGCGCGACGGCGCCGGGGTCGGCGTGCATCTGTATGTGCCGGATGTCGATGCGGTGATGGCGGCGGCGGAACAGGCCGGCGCGCGCATCACCATGCCCGCGATGGATGCCTTCTGGGGCGACCGCTTCGGCAAGCTGCTCGATCCCTATGGCGTCACCTGGAGCGTGGCGACGCATGTCCGGGACCTCACGCCCGAGCAGATCGCCGAAGGCGCGAAGCAGGCGATGGCCGGGTGACTTAAATCCGCTCCGACAGCCAGATGGCGCCGCGGGTGATCGCCTTGACGCCCTTCGACAGCAGGTCATAGCCCGGCGCCTCGGCGGCGCCCTCGGCGCGCGCGGCGTCGCGATGGGCGATCTCGTCGGCGCGGAACTGCTCGATGGTCTGGCGCAGCTCCGGCTCGGCCGGCCCGAGCTTGTCGACCTGGCGGGCATAATGCGCGTCGATCACTTCCTCCACCGCTTCGGTGCAGGCCATCGCCGCCTTCTCGCCCAGCAAAGCCGTGGCAGCGCCCAGGGCGAAGCCGCCGACATGCCAGAGCGGCGACAGCAGGGTGGGGCGCACGCGGCGCTGCGGCAGCAGGCGGTCGAAGGCGTCGAGATGCGCCTGCTCCTGCTGCGCCATATGGCGGATGGTCGGCGCCGAGGGCGACTTTCCGAGCACGGCAAGCTGGCCGTCATAGATCCGCTTGGCGCCGTATTCGCCGGCATGGTCGACGCGCAGGATGCGCTCGACCAGCTGGCGCGGATCGGGATCGCCGGCCAGGCGGCGCGGTCGCGTCATCTCACGCCTCCCGCGCCGCGCGGCGCGCGGCCAGCAAGGCGAAGATGCCCAGAGCCAGCGACCAGAGAACGTTCCAGCCGGCCATCGAAAGGCCGAGGAAGCGGAAGGCGGCCTCGTCGCAGCGCACCACCGGCGCGGCCATCAGCTGCGCGCGCAACGCCTCGATGCTGTTCGGCGTCGGCGCGCCGGAGCAGCTCGCCAGGCCCTGCCACCATTTCTGCTCGACGCCGACATGGAAGGCGGCGATGCCGCCGCTGGCCAGGATGCTCAGTCCGGCCAGCGCCAGCAGGGCCGGGCGCCAGCGCGGCAGCGCGAGCGCCGCGAGGCCGAAGACGATGGCGGCGGCATAGGGCCAGCGCTGCCACAGGCAGAGCTGGCAGGGCGCCAGGCCGAAGCCGTATTGCGCGACGAAGGCCATGCCCAGGGTGAAGAGGGCGAGCGCCAGGACGGCGAGGCCGGAGCGGCGGGGCGAGAGAAGCGCGTCGGTCATGGCGCCAGTATAAACGGCGCCCTGCCGGCGGAAAATGCGCAGCGCCCGGTCTTCACCGGGCTGTGACGAAATGGCAGGCCGGTATCCGGCAGGGCGAACGTCGCCCCGCCGGACGGGATTCATCCTGCCGGGAGGGGATCAGTGCTTGCGGGCGGCGTCGCGCACCGAATCCTTCATGCCGCCGACGGTGTTCTGCACCTTGCCTTCCACCTTGTCGGCCTTGCCCTCGGCGCGCATTTTGCTGTCGCCGGTGATCTTGCCGGCGGCATCCTTCAGGGCGCCTTTCGCCTGCTTGCCGGTGCCTTCGATGCGGTCCTTGTCCATCTCGTCCTCCGTCGCTGAATGGAGGAGGTGAAACGGCGGGCTGGCACTGCGGGTTCCCCGCTATCGTCAGAGCAGATAGCGGAGAACCAGAAAACCGCCGATCAGCGCGATTAAAAAAATCCAGCTCAGCAGGGTCAGCCGCTTTTCGATGAACAGCTGGATGGGCGGGCCGAACTTCCACAGCAGCGCGGCAAGAATGAAGAAGCGCGCGCCGCGGGTGGCAATGGAGGCCAGGACGAAGACGGCAAAGCTGAAATGCGCCGCCCCGCTGGCGATGGTGACCAGCTTGTAGGGGATCGGCGTCAGGCCCTTGATCAGGATGATCCACAAGCCCCATTCGGCATAAGACTCCTCGAAGGCCGTCCAGGCGGCGCGCAGGCCGTAGAGGTCGATGATCCAGGCGCCCAGCGTCTCGATCAGGAAGAAGCCGATGGCATAGCCGAGCATGCCGCCGATCACCGAGGCGATGGTGCAGATCAGCGCGTACTGGAACGAGCGCTGCGGCGCCGCCAGGCACATCGGCACCAGCATCACGTCGGGCGGGATCGGGAAGACCGAGCTTTCGAGGAAGGAGACGACGGCCAGCGCGCGCGGCGCATTCGGCCGGCGCGCCTGGCGCATGGTCCAGTCATAGAGACGACGAAACACGGGAGGGCGGCTCCGGCCGGGGCGGGTGAAAGAGGTTGGCGACCTGTATGCCGGAGGCGCGCGGTCCTGTCCATCCGGGCGGCGCCGACCCTCGCGGCCGGCCGCGCCTGCCGCCAGGGCGGTTGCAACGCCCGGGCCGAGTGGGTAAATATCCGCCCGCGCTTTGCTCCGGCAGGAATCCGGGCCCCAGTGGTGGAATTGGTAGACGCGGCGGACTCAAAATCCGTTGCCCTCGCGGGCGTGCTGGTTCAAGTCCGGCCTGGGGCACCATCAAGCAGCGCAGGCTTCCTGACATCCGTCCCGTGAGGCGAGGCAACGGCACCGGTGCCGGGTCCGCACCGGCGGCCGGATCCGCTCAGGCCACCGCCTCGACGCGATGGCCGCCGGACGGCTTCCGCGCCGACCGGCCGGCGACCGGGCTGAGCACGCGCTCGACCTGCTCGGCCGGGATGCCGCTCAGCACCAGCTGCTCGGCCAGCGCCGCCTTCAGCCGCTGCAGGCCTTCCGCATCGCCGGATTCACAGCGGCCGACCAGCACGTTCTGCGTATTCGAGGCGCGCAGCAGCCACCAGCCGTCAGCCGTGCTGACACGCACGCCGTCGATGTCGTTGACATCGCCGCCGCCGGCCTTCAGGCGCGCCTGCACTTCCTCGATGATCCTGAACTTGCGCGTCTCGTCGCATTCGATGCGCAGCTCCGGGGTGTTCACCGTCTTGGGCAGCTTGCCGTGCAGGTCGGCCAGGCTGCGGGTGCTGCGCGCCACGATGTTGAGCAGGCGCACGGCGGCGTAAAGCGCGTCGTCGAAGCCGTAATAGCGGTCGGCGAAGAAGATGTGGCCGCTCATCTCGCCGGCGAAGACGGCGCCGACCTCGGCCATGCGGGCCTTGATCAGCGAATGGCCGCTCTTCCACATGATCGGCTTGCCGCCCATTCGCTCGATCGCCTCGAACACCGTCTGGCTGGTCTTCACATCGGCGATGATCGTGCTGCCCGGCTGGCGCCGCAGGATTTCCTCCGACCACAGGATCATCAGCTGGTCGCCCCACAGGATGTTGCCGCGGTTGTCGATCACGCCGAGCCGGTCGCCGTCGCCGTCGAAGGCGATGCCGAGGTCGCAGCCCTCGGCAAGCACGGTGGCACGCAGCTGCTCCAGCGTCTCGGGCAGGGTCGGGTCGGGATGATGGGCCGGGAAGTTGCCGTCGATCTCGCCGTTCAGGATGATATGCCGGCCGGGCAGATAGCGCGCGATGCGTTCCACCACGTTGCAGGCGGCGCCGTTGCCGGGATCCCATGCCACCGACAGCGAGCGCGCCAGTTCGGCATCCCGCATCAGGCGGCGCACATAGGCGCCGATCACCGAGCGCCGGATCGAGCGGCCCTTGCCCTGGGCGAACTTGCCGCTGCGCATGATCTCGCCGAGCTTCTGGATGTCCTCGCCGTAGAAGCTCCGGTTATCCATCACCATCTTGAAGCCGTTATAGTCGGGCGGATTATGCGAGCCGGTTACCATCACGGCCGCCGCGGCGCCCAGATGCTTGCCCGCGAAATACAGCATGGGCGTGGGGCCGACGCCGATGCGCAGAACATCCATCCCCGCCATCTTCAGTCCCCGGGCGAGCGCATTGGCTAGCGACGGTGAGCTGTGCCGTCCGTCCTGGCCGACAGCGACGACCCGGCCGCCGTTGCGGGAAACCATCGTACCGAAAGCCTGGCCGATCGCCCGGGCGTCGCGCGTCGAAAGGGTGCTCCCGACGATGCCGCGGATATCGTATTCGCGCAGGATGCTGGCATCGAACTGGTGTCCGGGCATACGAGTTTCTCCTTGTCGAACAATCCGGATGGAACAAATTCCGTCTCTCGCGTTGATCGAACAGGCCGGCGGGGGCACGACCGCCGGTCGGACGCGCAGCGAAGACGCCGCATTGAAACCAGAAGACGCGCAAAGAGCGTGTGGTAATTGCGTGGTCAGGCGGTGGCGCGTGATGCCGCCATGACATGTACGCAGCGGCTGTGACTTTTACGGGGCGCGGTTATCGAAGCGCCTCTCTGTACTTGAACGGCCGCACGGCCTTCATAATATGGCCCCCGGTCGACGCGCTTTCGGATCCGGATCGAGCGATCCGCGCATCGATGTCTCCGTACCGCCTGCTTCGATGACAAGACGCAGGTCCATGCCCGGAAGGGCCGTCAGCAGGGGGAAAGCTTGAGAACGGTCGCAGCCGTGCGCGTCGCGGACGGTAAAGGACAAACAGTGGGGCGAGATCGAGCGGATGCCGAATGGCGCTTCTTCAGGACCGGTCAGGAGTGCCGCAACGGCGCTCTATGGTCGCGCCGTGCAGCGACATTCCACGCGGCTGCTCCTCGGCGGTTGTCTTCTTATCGTTCTGGCGGGATGCGATGCGCGGCAATGGCCATTCGCGTCCGACATGAGCGGCAGCCAGAAGGCCACACACGCCGCTTCCTCCGGTTCATCAGCGTCCTCCAGCGCAAGCAGGTCCAAGCCTGCGGCACGGCGCAAATCCACTTCGGCAGAGCCGGCTGCCATCAATCCGCCTTCTTCATCGACTGGCATGCCCATCCAGCTTTCCGGCCTGAGCGAGCAGGAGGCCCGCAACCTGCTTGGCGCGCCGACCGAAGTGGAGAACCAGGCACCGGCAAAGATATGGCGATACCGCAAGGAGCAATGCGCGCTCGACCTATCGTTTTATCCCGATGTTCAAACCCGCGTTTTTCGCATCCTAAGCTACGAGGTGACAGGCTATGACGGTACTGATCAGCGAAAGCACCAATGTTGGCCCGAGCTACGCGCCGGTGCCAAATCGAGGTGAGATCGGCCGCCGCGAAATGGAAGTCCGTGTCGTTCTGGTGGACGACGACGACGATTTCCGTGAAGCCATCGGTGGCGAACTGGGCGATGAGGGCTTCGACGTCCGCGGTTTCGGCGACGGCGCCGGGATGTTCGACTATTTTGCCGAGGGCGGTTCAGCCGACGTGATCGTGCTGGACTGGCGGCTGCCGGGCACATCCGGCCTTGACCTGCTGGGCCAGCTGCGCCGCCGTGGCATCATGCTGCCGGTCATTTTCCTGACCGGCATGCCCGCGACCTCCTATGAAAGCGCGGCTCTGGACGGCGGTGCGCTCGACTTCGTCAACAAGTCGCGCGGCGCCTCGATCCTGGCGCGCCGCATCCGGCTGATCATGAACACCGCCAAGAATCCGCCGGAACAGCGGCGGCAGGAAGTGCTGTATTGCGGCGATCTGCTGCTGCGGCCGCAGGTCAGCCGCGCCATGTGGAAGGGCCATGACGTCAACCTCACGGTTGTGGAATTCAACATCGTTTCACTGCTGGTGCAGAATGCCAGTGAGTACGTGACGTACAGGTCGATCTACGACTGTGTGCATCATGCGGGCTTTATCGCAGGGAACGGCGAAGATGGATATCGGACCAACGTACGATCCTCGATCAAGCGGATCCGCAATAAGTTCCGTGCCCTCGATCCTGAGTTTTCACAGATCGAGAACTTCCTTGCCTTCGGCTACCGCTGGCGAGGTGCCCCCGTCGAGCGAGCCTGACACGATCCGGGTGATGCGCCGCCTCGGCGCATCACTCACCCTCAAGCTGGTCGCCCTGGTCGGCGTCTTCATCGCCCTGCCGATCGTCCTCTACGGTCAATTCGAATCTGCCGACGCGCAGCGTCGCGAGCTGGTGGCGCGCGGCATTCAGCATCGCAGCTGGCTGATCGCGCAGGCGCTGACGCCGCTGCTCGACCGCCGGGAAGGCCCGCCGCACGGCGCACTCAATTCCGAGCTGCAGCGCTACAATGACGGCCGCTCGATCCTGAAGCTGATGTTCTCGCCCGTCGGCTCGGGCGGCCAGTTCTTCTATGTGGCTTCCTCGCCGCAGACCGAGGTCGACGAGATCGGGCCCGAGCTGGAAAGCCTGGCCGAGCGCGGCATCCTGCAGCGGCTGACCGAGAGCTGCGAAGGCTCGGCCTCGCTCGACGTCCGCTACCGCCAGGCCAGCGGCCGCGAAGAGATCATGACGTCCGTGCTGCCCATCCAGTCGCGCTGGGGCTGCTGGGTGCTGATCTCGGCGCATCCGACCACCGAATTCCTCAACCTGTCGATCGGCCGCTCCTACTGGCAGACGCGGGAGATCCGCATTGCCGCCGTGATCTATTTTTCCTTTGCCCTGCTGGCCGGCCTGGTCGCGCTCAGCGTCTGGCGCAACCTGCATCATTTCCGGCGCGTCGCGCGCGAGATCCGGCAGGGCCGCGCCACCGGGCAGACCTTCGCCGACCGCAACGTGGTGCCCGAGCTGACCAGCGTCGCGGTCGACTTCGACCAGTTCGTCACCGACCTGCGCAAGGTGGCGAAGGATATCCGCCAGGCCGCCGAGGACAACGCCCATTCGCTCAAGGCGCCGATCTGCACGATCCAGTCGTCGCTGGAGCCGCTGAAGCGCGTCGTGCCCGAAGACAATCAGCGCGCCAAGCGCGCCGTCGTCCTGATCGAGTCATCGATCACCCGGCTGCATGCGCTGGTCAACGCGGCGCAGCGGCTCGACTACAACACCGCCGACCTCATCGACGCGCCGCGCGAGGCGATCAGCCTGACTCAGGTGGTCGCCGACATCCTGTACCGCAGCCGCGAGGTGATCGCCGAGCGGCAGATCCGCCTGGTCCGCGTGCTGGACGACAACGTCATCGTACGCGCCGGCAAAGGCGTGCTCGAAGTCGTGGTGGAGAATGTGATCGACAACGCGATCAGCTTCGCGCCGCCGGAGAGCACGATCACGGTTTCGCTCACGCGGGATCGTAAAAATGTCACGTTGCGCATCGACGACGAGGGGCCCGGCATCGATCCGCAGAAGGTCGAACATATCTTCGAGCGTTACTTCTCGTTGCGTCCCGCGAAGTCGGCGGGCGAGGCGCGTTCAGACAGAAATCTCGACCATTCCGGGCTTGGTTTGTGGATCGTCCGGCGCAATGTCGAGGCGCTTGGCGGCCGCGCCACCGCGATGAATCGAATCACCGGCGGGTTGAGCATTCAGATCACGTTGCCGGCCGCGGATTAGCGCAATCGACAGACACAGGATGATCACTGGTCGCTAGCAGACAGCGTGGCCATAGTCGAAGGGCTTCCCCGTACAAGCTCGTCGACGAGGTTAATGATGAATGCCGTGACCGAGACCAGCCAGTTCCTGGATCAGGACACTTTCAAGATCCATCCCGTCATCCTCGCCGGCGGTTCCGGAACGCGGCTGTGGCCGCTGTCTCGCTCCGTCTACCCGAAGCAGCTGCTGGCGCTCACCTCCGAGCGCACGCTGCTGCAGGAGACGATCGAGCGCAACCTGAGCGACGCGGGATTCGCGGCGCCGATCGTCGTCTGCAACGACGAGCATCGCTTCCTGATCGAAGAGCAGATCGAGGAAATCGGGGTTCGGCCGCGCAAACTGATCCTCGAGCCGGTGGCGCGCAATACCGGGCCGGCGCTGGCTGCCGTTGCGGTGTGGCTGAGCCGGCAGGACCCCGAGGCTCTTATGCTGGTCCAGCCGGCCGACCATTCGATCGGTTCGGCGGCAGCCTTCCACCGTGCCGTCCAGATCGGCGTCGGGCCGGCCGAGCAGGGCCGGCTGGTCACCTTCGGCATCACGCCGACCCGGCCGGAGCCCGGTTACGGCTACATCAAGCTCGGGCCCCTGCTGGACGGCTCCGATCATGCCCGCCAGGTCGACCGGTTCGTCGAGAAGCCGGACCAGGAGACGGCGCAGCGCTACGTCGAGAGCGGCGCGTTCTGCTGGAACAGCGGCATCTTCCTGCTGTCGGCGCGGCGCTATGTCGAGGAGCTCCAGCGCCTGCACCCGGCGATCCTGGCGGCCGCCGAGCGGGCGGTGGAGGGCGGCGAGGAAGATCTCGGTTTCTTCCGGCTCAATACCGCGGCTTTTGCCGAGGCGCCGGCGCTGTCGATCGACCGCGCGGTGATGGAACATACCGAACAGGCCGCCGTCATTCCGGTCGACATGGCCTGGAGCGACCTGGGCTCCTTCCAGGCATTGCGGGATGCCGCCAACCGGGACCAGGAGGGCAATGTCGTCGCCGGCGACGTGATCACCCAGGATGTGCGCAATTCCTATCTGCGGGCGGAGGACAAGCTGCTGGCGGTGATCGGGCTGGACGACGTGGTGGTCGTCTCGACCGACGATGCCGTGCTGGTGGCCTCGGCCGACCGGGTCGACGAGGTTTCCAGCATCGTGGCGCAGCTGCGTCAGCGGAACCGCCAGGAATCGGTGTCGCATACCACGACCTACCGGCCCTGGGGCTATTACCGCTCGGTCGATCTGGGCGAGCGGTTCCAGGTCAAGCGCCTGATGGTCAAGCCCGGCGCCAAGCTGAGCCTGCAGAAGCATTTCCATCGCGCCGAGCACTGGGTCGTGGTGCGCGGCACCGCGATGGTGCAGCGCGACGACGAGCAGATCCTGCTGCGCGAGAATGAGTCGATCTATATCCCGGTGGGCGCCGCCCACCGGCTGGAAAATCCCGGCAAGCTGCCGCTGCATCTGATCGAGGTGCAGTCGGGCTCCTATCTGGGCGAGGACGACATCGTCCGCCTGGCCGACACTTATGGCCGGTGCTGACATGGCGGTGAATGACGGAGCGGATAACCGCCCGGCCCTGCTGATCACCGGCGGGGCGGGCTATATCGGCAGCCATGTCTGCAAGGCGGTGGCGGCCGCCGGCTTCCTGCCGGTCACCTACGACAACCTGTCGGCCGGCCATCACTGGGCCGTCCGCTGGGGGCCGCTGGAATGCGGCGACCTGATCGATTCCGGCCGGCTCGACGAGGTGATGCGGCAGTACCGCCCGGTGGCGGTGATCCATCTGGCCGGGCTGATCATCTCCAGCGAATCGGTCATCGATCCCGCGCAATATTATGACAATAATGTCGGCGGCACGCTGAATCTGCTGACGGCGATGCGGCGCAACGCCGTCGACCGCATCGTTTTCTCCTCCAGCGCGGCCGTCTATGGCGAACCCGAATCGACCCCGATGACGGAAAGCCATCCCCGCCACCCGCTCAACCCCTACGGGACCAGCAAGCTCATGATCGAGCAGGTCCTGCAGGATTATGCGCGGGCCTACGGTCTCCATTCGGTCTCGCTACGCTACTTTAACGCGGCCGGGGCCGACCCGGACGGGGAAACGGGCGAGGCCCATCACGTCGAAACCCATTTAATCCCGCTTGTACTAGATGTTGCGGCCGGTTATCGTCATTTCGTCGCAATCTTTGGAGCGGATTATCCGACCCGGGATGGCACTTGTGTGCGCGACTACGTGCATGTTTGCGATCTGGCGGAGGCCCACGTTAAGGCTCTTCGCTACCTCGACAAGTCGGTCGGGGCCCATGTGTTTAACCTGGGGAACGGCAACGGAGCCACCGTGCGGGAGGTCGTCGACCTTGCAAGGCGGATTACCGGAAGGCCAATTCCCGTTAGAGTAGAGCCGCGTCGCCCCGGTGATCCGGCAATACTCCTCGCAGATTCAAGCCGCGCCCGGCAGCTGCTGGACTGGGCGCCGGCTCACTCGGATCTCGAGGCCATGATCGCAACGGCATGGAGTTGGCATCAGAGGGTGTCGTCCCGCGTACAGGCTGCCCAGTAAGGGGGAGCAGTAGGACCGTCGGATGGTCGCCAAGTGGGGGTAGATGTCTGTTCGTAGCTTTGGCTTGCTGCTGTTTTCCGTTTCCGCCCTGGCGACCGTCGGGGCTCATGCCCAGACCAACCAGCCGAACCAGCCGGTGGAAGATGTGGTCAGAGGCGCCACCGTCACCGAGCGCCAGCGCCCGGATTACGATCCGATCGGCGTGCGGCTCGGCAGCTTCTTCCTGTTGCCGGCGCTGTCGGTGCAGGAAAGCTACAACAGCAACATCTTCGCCACCGAAAACAACGAGCAGAGCGACTTCATCACCTCGATCGAGCCCAAGCTCGACCTGCGCTCGAACTGGAACAACCACGCTCTGAACCTGCATGCCGATACGCGCGTCGTCCGGTTCGCCGATTTCGACAGCGAGGATTTCGAGGATTACACCCTGGCCACCGATGGCCGGCTCGACGTCCAGCGCGATTTCCGCCTCTTCGGCGGCGCCGGCTACCGGCTGCGGCATGAGCAGCGCTCGTCGCCGAACGACCAGGGCGGCCAGGAACCCACCGAATACGATGTGCTCGGCCTCAACCTGGGCCTCGAGAAGCAGTTCAACCGCGTCTCGACCCGCCTGGATGCCAAGCGCGACACCTACAGCTACGACGACGTCCGCACCTCCTCCGGCACCACCATCGACCAGGGCGACCGCGACCGCGACCAGACCGAGATCGCGCTGCGCACCGGCTACGAATTCACCCCGCTGCGCGAGGTCTACCTGCTCGGCGCCTATAATTTCCGCGAATACGACCGGGCCACGGATCGCAACGGCTTCCGCCGCGATTCCGACGGCTACACGATCGCGGTCGGCGCCGAATACGACCTGACGGGCATCACCTTCCTCGATGCCTTCGTCGGCTACACCGCGCAGGAATACGACGACGCCCGGCTGAAGGAGCTCAAGGGCTGGACCGCGGGTGCCAAGCTGACCTGGAACGTCACCCGGCTGACCACCCTGACCGGCACCCTGTCGCGCGAAGTCGAGGAAACCATTCTCAACAACGCCTCGGGCTACTTTGCCACCCATGCCGAGATCCGCGCCGATCACGAATTGCTGCGCAATCTTCTGCTGAACGCCTCGATCGCCTACGAGAACGACGAGTTCGAGGGCATCTCGCGCGATGA
The DNA here is from genome assembly GCA_964429465.1 of uncultured Rhodospirillaceae bacterium. Lineage (GTDB taxonomy): Bacteria > Pseudomonadota > Alphaproteobacteria > Ferrovibrionales > Ferrovibrionaceae > Ferrovibrio. Next base: position 12,783 of record CAYSCA010000019.1, on the reverse strand, counting down.
CGACTACTATCTCGCGGGGCTGGGCGCCAAATACCTGATGAACCGCTTCCTGTCGATTTCGGGCGGCTACGGCTACCGTACCCGCTCGTCGAATGCGGCGAATGCCGACTTTGACGAGAATGTGGTCTTCCTGCGGCTAACCGGCCAATTATAAGGCATTTTCGGGCCTTCGCGCCCGGCCCGTTGCCTCTGCTTGGTCACACCGACCCGGCTCCTTTGTTGCTAAGAGTTTGAACCTGCGCGACCGCTGAAAAGCGGCCCGCAGGTCTCACTCTGCACAGAGAAGCCAAGCATGAAGCCTGATCCACGAAACGGTCCCGCTGTCGCGGCGCTTCGCCGCAGCCTCGCCTTTGCTGTCGCTTTGCTTGCCATGGTGGTCCTGGCCGGCGGCAATGTCCTGGCGCAGTCCGGCGGGCCGGCACCGCATCCCAATCAGCGGCAGCAAAGCGCATCGCAGGCGATGCCGCAGACCCAGGTCGACCGCGGCTATCGCCTCGGCTCCGGCGATCGCGTCCGCATCACCGTTTTCGGCCAGCCCGAACTCACCGGCGAATACCAGGTCGATGGCACCGGCCAGCTCGCCTTTCCGCTGATCGGACAGGTGCAGGCCGGCGGCCTTACCGGTCCCGGCCTCGAACAGGCGCTGGTCGACAAGCTCAAGCCCGACTACCTGAAGAACCCGAGCGTCAGCGTGGAGGTGCTGACCTATCGGCCGTTCTACATCGTCGGCGAGGTCAAGCAGCCCGGCAGCTACCCCTATGTGACCGGCATGTCGGTGATCAATGCCGTGGCGCTGGCGGGCGGCTTCACCTATCGCGCCCGGGAAAGCTCCTTCTACCTGAGCCGTACCGATGCGGACGGCCAGAAAAAGCGGCTCGACGCCACCCCTGAAACTCCGGTTCTGCCGGGCGATGTAATCACTGTTCGCGAGCGGTACTTCTGATGGCACTCCCAGATCGCTTCCAGCCTTATTGGCAGCCGGCTCCGTCCCATCCTGGCCAGGTTTCCGGCATGGCCGCGCCGCCGGTTTATGCCGCGCCGCAGGACGCACCGAACTTCCTCGATACCCTGCGCAAGCTGTGGCGGTATCGCGGGATGATCCTGATCGTCACCGCGGTCTTCGCCGTCATCTCGGTGCTGGTCGCCAAGCAGATCTCCTCGACCTACGTCGCCGAATCGCGCGTGCTGGTCGGCATGCCGGTGCTGCGGGCGCTGAACATCGAGGCGATCATCGCCGATCTCAATCCGGATGCCGAGCGCGTCCAGAACGAGAGCTTCGTCATCCTGTCGCGCGAAGTCGCACGGCAGACGATCGACCGGCTCGGTCTGGCCGAGAATCCGGAATTCAACCCATTCCTGCGCAAGCAGCCGCTCTGGCAGGAATACCTCGGGTATCTCAATCCGCTGCGCTATCTGCCGGACGAATGGCTGGGCTTCCTCGACGACGAGCCCGACAGCCGGGCAATGACGCCGGAAGAGCAGGCCGAATACGAAATGAACGTCGTGATCGACGTCCTGCTCAACAAGCTGGACGTGGCGACACTGGGACGCAGCCACGTGCTCAGCATCCAGGCGCGTTCGCTCGACCCCAATACCGCCGCGAGCGTCGCCAACACCATGGCCGAGCGCTACCTGGCGCGCCAGCGCAACGAGAAGATCGAAGCCACCGAGGAAGTCGAGCAGTTCCTCGCCGACCGCATCGCCGCCCTGCGCGAGCAGGTGGAACGGTCGGAGCGCGCGGTGGAGGAATACCGGCGCGCCAATGGCCTCTACAAGGGCGCCAATACCGGTGTCGCGGTGCAGCAGCTGACCGAACTCAACACCCAGCTGATCGTGGCGCAGACCGCCAAGGCGGAAGCCGAATCGCGGCTGAACGAGGCCCAGGCGCTGCGGCGCACCGGCGTCTCCGGCGAAAGCGTGCCGGAAGTGCTGAACTCGCACGTGATCTCCTCGCTGAAGGCGCAGGAATCGGTCGCCGCAGCCAAGCTGGCCGAGCTGTCGGGCAGCTACGGCGACCAGCACCCGCGGGTGATCAGCGCCAAGGCCGAGATCGCCGATATCCGCCGCAAGATCCAGGGCGAGATCAACAGCATCATCGGCGGCCTGCGCCACGAGGCGCGGACCGCGGCCGCCCGCTACGATGCCCTGCGGCAGAATTTCGAGCGGCTGCAGACCCGGCTGGGCGGCGTGAACGAGAAATCGATCAAGCTCGACTCGCTCGAGCGCGAGGCGCAGGTCAACCGCAACCTGCTCGAGCAGATGCTGAGCCGGGCCAAGGAAACCATCGGCCAGGACCGTCTGCAAAAGCCGAATGCCAAGCTGATCTCCGAGGCGGCGCCGCCGACCGCGCCGAGCTTCCCGCCGAAGAAGCTGATCGTGTTCCTCGGCGTTCTGGCCGGCGGGCTGATCGGCGTGGTGATCGCCCTGCTGCGCGACGGGGCCGACCAGACCTTCCGGCGCGGCGACCAGATCGAGGCGATGACCGGCCTGCCGGTGCTGGCGCTGGTGCCGGCGATCCGCGGCCGGATGGAGCCGATCGTGCATGTCCTGCGCAAGCCGGTATCGCCATACACCGAGGCCTTGCGCAAGCTGCATATCGGGCTGGAGCTGTCCGAGGCCGCGCAGTCGCCGAAGACCGTGCTGTTCGGCTCGGCGGTGCCCGGCGAGGGCAAGTCGGTGCTGGCCAGTTCGCTCGGCCGCATGCTGGCAAGCCAGGGCCGGCGCGTGTTGCTGATCGATTGCGACTGGCGCAATCCGCGCCTGCATCAGCTGTTCCGCTGCTCCAACACCAAGGGGCTGGCGGCGCTGCTGCGCGACGAGGAGGACGACATCGAGAAGGCGATATTCACCGACTCGCTGTCGGGCGTCGACATCATTCCGGCCGGCATGTTCAGCCCCGATGCGATGCGCTATCTGACGTCGGACCGCATGCGCCTGATCCTGAATGCGCTGGCGCCGCGGTACGACCTCATCCTGCTGGATGCGGCGCCGGTGCTGGTCGGGGCCGAGGTGCTGACGCTGGCCCGCATGGTCGACAAGGTCTCCTTCGTCGTGCGCTGGGGCGATACCCGCCGCGAAACCGTGCTGGAAGGGCTGAAGGAACTGATCGACGTCAAGGCGGACATTGCCGGTGTGGTGCTGACCCGTATCGATCCGAAGCAGTACCGCAAATACTCCTACAGCCAGCTCAGCTATGAGTACGAGCGGCCGATGCTGGTGAAGACGACCGATTGGGCGTAACGGCATGGCCGAACCCGCGCTTCTGGTAACACAGCATTTTCGGCCTGAAGTCATCGGATCGGCACCTTACTGTACCGACCTGGCCGAATGGCTGGCCGGGCAGGGCCGCCCCGTCACCGTGCTGACCGGGCGGCCCCATTACCCGAATCCGGACGACTTTGCCGCCTTCAATGCCACGGCACCGGATTGCGAGGCTGCCGGCGGGCTCGTCATCGAGCGGTTGCGCAGCTGGGCGCCGCGCCGGCGCTCCACGCTGCTGCGGATCGTCAGCGAATGCCTTTTCCTGCTGGCCGGCCTCGCAGCCCTGCTGAGCGGGCGGGTCGCGCGGCATAATCTGGTCATCTCGCTGGCGCCGTCCATTTTCGCCGTGATGCTCGGGGTGGCTGCCACACGGCGCGGCGGCCGCCATGTCGCCATCGTGCACGACATCCAGTCCGGCCTGGCGCAGGGCCTCAATTTCGTCCGCTCCGGCCTGCTGCTCCGCCTGATGCAGTTCTGCGAACGGGTGACGCTGAACCGGCTGGACGGCGTATTCGTGCTGACCGAGGAGATGCAGGGCCAGCTTCGCGCCCTCGGGGTGACGGTTCCGGTCGACATCCTGCCGATCTGGGTGGATACCGGCCGGATCAGGCCCGCTGCGGCAACGGAGAACATGACGCCGGTTCTGCTCTACAGCGGCAATCTGGGCCGCAAACAGGGACTGGAGCAGGTGGTCGCGCTGGCCGAGGACCTGGCCGCCATCCGTCCCGATGTCAGGATCGTGCTGCGCGGCGATGGCAGCGAGCGGGGCCCGCTTGCAGCGGAGATCGCCAGCCGCGGCCTGCGGAATGTCCGTTTTGCCGATCTGCTGCCGCGCGACCGGTTCGGCGAGGGGCTGGCGCTGGGCGATATCCATCTCGTGCCGCAAAAACCTTCGGCTGCCGATTTCGCCATTCCGTCGAAGATCTACAGCATCATGGCCGCCGGCCGGCCATTCCTGGCAACTGCAAATCCCGGCAGCTCGCTGTGGCGGCTGCAGGACGAGACCGGCGCGTTCCTCTGCGTGCCGCCGCATGACCGGCAGGCCCTGCGCGACGCGGCGCTGCGGCTGCTCGATTCACCCGATCTGCGCGACGCCATGGGTGCGCGCGGCCGCAGCTATATCGAGCAGAAGCACGACCGCGCAGCCATTCTGGCCGGATTCACGGCATCGCTGGATGCCCTTCATCCCGGCAAGCGCCACTATCGCCAGGTGCTGTTTCTCGAACCCGACCGTGACGGTCATCCGCGCGAGTGGCTGCAGCATCTGATGCGCCATATGGTGCAGCAGGAGGATGTCGAGCGGATCTGGTTCGTCGTTGCGCCGGAACTGCGGCAGTCGCTGGTGACCGAAATTCCCGAAGACCTGCGCCATCGTGTCGAGATGATCGCCCTCAGCGCCGACGAGCGGCGGCTCTGCACCCATCGCCGCCTGGCAATCAGCGGTTTCGCCCGCTGGTGGGTGATGCGCCGCTACCTGCAGCGCACCGGCGCGCAGGCCGGCTATTTCCTGTCGCTGGATCATCTTTCCCTGCCGCTGGCGCTCGGCCTGGGAGCAGGGGGGCGGAAGCTCGGCGGCATCCTGTTCCGGCCGTCGGTGCATTACTCCGATCTCGGCTCCAGCCGCCCGACTATGGCGGAGCGCCTGCGCGACCTGCGCAAGGCGGTGCTCTACCGGCTGATGCTGCTCAACCCCGCGCTGCATGTCGTGCTGACGCTCGATCCGTTCTTTCCGGCATTTGCCGCGAGCCGCTACTTCCGCGGCGACAAGGTGCGGGCCCTGCCGGACCCGGCCCATCCGCCCGTGGTGTCTTCCGGCGGCCTGGGCGGCCTGCCGCTCGCCATTCCCGACGGGCGCGTGGTGCTGCTGCTGTTCGGGGTGCTGACGGCGCGCAAGGGCATCCTGCACCTGATGGAGGCCTTGCAGCTGCTGGAGCCGGACATCGCCAGCCGCACGGCCGTGATCGTGGCCGGCAAGGTGGCGCCCGATATCGGCAAGCCGCTGCAGGCGCAGACGGAGCGGCTGCGGCGCGACCGGCCCGAACTCTGGTTCCATGTCGAGAACCGCTGGCTGGACAGCGGTGAGATCGGCGCGCTGGTCGAGCGTTGCGATGTCGTCCTCGCACCCTATCAGCGCTTTGTCGGCTCGAGCGGCGTGCTGCTCTGGGCGGCAGGCGCGGCCAAGCCGCTGCTGACCCAGGATTACGGTCTGCTCGGCCGCCTGGTGCAGGATTACGGCCTTGGGCTGGCCGCCGATGTGACGCAGCCGCTGCAGCTTGCGCTCGCCATCGAGCAGATGGTGACGCATGGTCCGCAGCGCTATATCGACCGCAACGCGGCGCGGACCTTCGTTTCCGACCGCACGCCGGAGGCTTTCGCGGCCCAGGTTTTCGGCAGTATGCGGGCGCTTTAACGAGGCCTGAAGGCCTCAGCTTGATCACAACACGTCTGCGCGTCGTTGTGGCACATCGAAGCGCATATTCATCGCTGGCGGCATGCGTTCTGCGGCGACGATGACGACAAGCCGGACAGATGGCCAAAGAGGACGTTCAATGTCACTCGACCTCCTTTCCAAACCTGCACCGGACTCCCGCTCCTCGGTGATCAGCTATCCGGCCGCGCGCCGCGCGGCGCCGCCGCCAGCGCCCTTGCCGAAAGCGAGGACGCAGCTGCCGCCGCCGGTGGCCGCACCCGGCGAAACGGTCATCGCCACGACGACGTCCCGCGTCTCGCTGGAAATCGTCGCCGGGCTGCTGCGCGGAATCGATGGCCTGGCTGCGCTGGCGGCCGGCCTCGCCGCGCTGGCGCTGGCGACGCCGGACCTGCCATTGCCGGCTTCCCATTACATCCTGCTCTCGCTGTTCGGCGCGCTGGCAGTGATCAATCTGCTGCATCTCGGCGGGGCGTACCGGGTCGACCAGGTCCACCACACCACTCGCGCCCTGGGGCGGGTGATCATGGCCTGGGCGATTGCGACCTTTGCCGTCGCGGGCGCGCTGCTGGCCAGCGGTGCCGCCCTGGATGCGAACGCGACCTGGCTGTCGCTGTGGGCGATCTTCGGCCTGGCGCCGCCATTGCTGGCGCGCGCGATTTGCGCCGCTTTCGTCGATCACTGGCGCCAGACGAAGAAACTGCAGAAGCGGGTCGCCATCCTGGGCGGAGGGCCGCTGGGCCTTCGCCTGCTGCGCCGGCTGAGCCGGGAGGGCAATGCGGATGTCATCGTCACAGGCGTTTACGATGACCGCCTGTCGCGGCTGCCGGACAGCTGCATGGGGCACAAGATCTGCGGATCGGTTGACGACCTGGTGGAGGATATCCGGCGGCACGGCATCGATACGGTGATCGTGGCTTTGCCGCTGTCGGCCGAGCGGCGGATGGCCGAAGTCATGACCAAGCTGCGCCGGGTTGCCGTCGATATCTGCCTCTGCCCCGATCAGTACGGCTTTCACCTCAGTCAGCTCGAAACCGAAAGGCTGGGCGGGCTGACCCTGCTCAACGCAGAGCGCCGGCCGCTGCATAGCTGGCGGGGCGTCATCAAGGGTATTGAGGACCGGATATTTGCCGGCCTGATCCTGATCCTGATCGCGCCGCTGCTGGCCGCGATCGCGCTGCTGATCAAGCTCGACAGCCCCGGGCCGGTCTTCTTCCGGCAGAAGCGCTACGGCCTGAACAACCAGCTGATCGATGTGTGGAAGTTCCGTACCATGCATCATCACGCCACCGACGAGAACGCCGAACAGCTGACAAGGCGCAACGATCCCAGGGTGACGCGCCTGGGGGCCTTCCTGCGGCGTACCAGCCTGGACGAGTTGCCGCAGTTCATCAATGTGCTGCGCGGCGAGATGTCGGTCGTCGGACCGCGGCCGCATGCCACAGCCGCGAAAGCCGGCGGCCTGCTCTACCAGGATGCGGTCAGCAACTACGATTCCCGGCACCGGATGAAGCCTGGCATCACCGGCTGGGCGCAGGTCAATGGCTGGCGCGGCGAGACGGAAACGGTCGAGCAGATCGTCAAGCGGGTCGAGCATGACCTGCATTATGTCGAGAACTGGTCGGTGAAGCTCGACGTGATCATCATCCTGCGCACGGTGTTTGGCGGATTCACCGGCCGGCAGGCCTATTAGGACGCTCGATGCGAAACGCGATGCGATGCCTCTGGCTCACCTGGGCCAACCCGGAACCGCGGCATAACGGCCAGTTCGTCTATTCCGGCGGCCTGATCGAGGCGGTGGCCGGCGCCGGCGCGGCGGTCGAAGTGCTGGGGCTGGCCCGCCCCGGCGAGGCCGCCATGGGAGGCGCGAGCGACGGAACGGTGCGCTGGTGGCTTGCCCGGCATGAGGAGCGGCCGGGCTGGACCAGCCTGCTGTCGCCCCTGCCGCGGATCGCCCATCGCGGCGCAACGCGGCAGCTGCGCGGCATGCTGGAGCAGCTGCTGGCCGAGCCCTGGGACATCATCGTGCTGGACGGCATTTCGGCCGGCTGGGCGCTGCGGCAGGTGCTGCGGCGCTACCGCGGCCAGACGCGGCGGCCCAAGCTGGTCTATGTTTCGCACAATCACGAGGAAAGCCTGCGGCTGCAGATCGCGCGCGAGCAGACCAATCCGTTCAAGTGGCTGGCATTGCACCTGGATGCGGCCAAGATCGCGATGCTCGAGCGCGCGATGGTCGATGCGGCCGACCTGGTGACGGCGATCACGGAGGAAGACCGCCGGCTCTACCTGCAGCGGCGCCCGACCTGCTGCGTCGAAGTGGTCACCCCGGGTTATGACGGCCATCGCACCGACTGGCGCGAGATCACCGCCGCGCTGCCGCGGCGCGCGATCATTGTCGGCAGTTTCGACTGGATCGCCAAGCGCATGAATCTCGAGGAATTCATCAGCGTCGCCGACCCGCTGTTCGCCGCGCAGGGAGCGGAACTGCAGGTCGTCGGCAGCGCGGAGGAGGCCTTCCTGCAGCGGCTGCGGCGCAAGGCTGTCGCAACCCGGTTCACCGGCCGGGTCGAGGATATCGACCCCTTCATGCAGCAGGCTCGCGTGGCCCTGGTGCCCGAGCGGCATGGCGGCGGCTTCAAGCTGAAGGTGCTCGACTATGTCTTCAACCGGATGCCGATCCTGGCGCTCGACGGCTCGGTCGCCGGCGTGCCGCTGCGGCATGAGGAAAGCATCCTCTATTACCCCGATTACGAGGCGCTGGCGCGCGGCGTGCTGCGCGTCATCGACGATTGCGAGCGCCTGAACGGCCTGCAGGATCGCGCTTTCAGCGCCTGCCGCACTGCCTTCGACTGGAGCAGCCGGGGGCGGCAGCTGATGTCGGCGGTGGCAGCGTTATGATGGCGCAACCGGCATTCCAGGCGCTTCCGCGGCCGGCGCAGGGCCTGAACTGGGTCGACATGACCCTGGTGGTGATTTTCCTGATCGGCATCTATCTCGGCGTCTCGATTCCGATCACCAGCTCGATTCCGTTTCCCTCGGCGCCATCGGGCCTGGCTGGCGTGGTTCTGCTCTGGCGGCGCCGCGACCGCATCTTGCCGCTGCACCTGGCGGCGCTTCTGGGCGTCATCCTCGTCTATGTCGCCTCGATCCTCACGGCCACCGACTACGCCTTTCTCGGCAAGCGCTTCACCGGCCTGATCCAGCTGACCTATTCCTTCGTCATCGGCTATGCGCTGTTCCTCACCGTGCTGGAGGCGCGGCGCCGTCAGATGGCGCAGCTCTTCTTCTGGATGAGCGTGGTGATCATCATCGGCTGCCTGCTCGAGACTTATGCCGGGCTGGATGCGGTCAGCGACCGGGTGCGGGCGGCCATCTACGAATCCGGCGTCTATATCTCCGATCGCCGCGACGTGATCCTCTATGGCAAGGTGCGGCCGAAATTCTTCACCTCCGAGCCATCCGCGGTCACGTTCGGCTACACGCTGTTCATTTTCTGCTGGTTCCTGGTTTCGGCCTATCGCTGGAAGCTGCTGCTGTATCTGGGCTTCATCGGCATCGGCATGCTGGTGATTCCCGGGCCGACGCTGCTGCTCGGGCTGCTGCTGATCCCGCCCTACTATTATTTCATCGTGCCGGCGTCGCAGCCGCCGAACCGGCGCAGCAGCGTATATCGCGCCGGCATCCTGATCTTCGGGTCTATTCTGCTGATCGTCTTCGTCCTGGCCGGCTCGTTCGTCTATGGCGAGCGCCTGAACCAGATCATGCATGGCAGCGATCCGAGCTTCTTCTTCCGCGTGATCGGCCCCTTCCTGGTGGCGGTGGAGGTGATCAAGCAGTTTCCCTGGGCGGGCGCCGGCCTGACCGGCGAGAACTTCATCAACGATCTGGCGATCAATACCTACGCCCGGTCGCCGCAATATTCGACCGACTGGGGTTTCCTGAAGCTCTCCGACGTGATCACCAATTTCTTCTGGCTGCACTGGATCTATCTCGGCGCCATCTGGGGCGTTGCCGTCATCGCCGCGATCTCGGCGTGGCTGTATATCCTCCGCGCACCCAGCATCGCGTTCTGCTGGATCGTCTGGATCATTTTCGGCCAGGCCTCCGGCGCCTATGTCGGCCCGAAGACCTGGACGGTGATGCTGCTGCCCGCCGCGCTGAGCGTACTCTACTGCCTCAATGCCGCGGCGACCGTAGTGCCGCTGCCTGAGGCCCGCCGGGCGGTGCAGACATTGCGCCTGGGAGCAAGACTGCGGCAGCCCGGTCTCGCCTCGCCGCGCTGATGGCGATGGAACGCCGCCAGCTCTTCTTCCTCGGCGGCGCGGCAGCCGCCGGCCTGATCGGTTCGGCCGCGCAGCCGACCGTGGCGCAGGCTGACAAGGCCATCTCCGCCGCCGAATTCGGCATTGCGGGCGACGGCCGCACCGACGATACCCGCGCCCTGCAGCGCGCTCTGGACGCTGCTTTCGACCGTCAGGCGGTGCTGCTGCTCCCGCCGGGCGACTACCGGGTCCGCAAGACCCTGAAGATCGAGCCGCGCGGCCATGTCACCCGCCAATGCGGCATCATCGGGCAGGGGGCGCGGCTGATATCGGAGATCGGCGACGGCGCCAATGTCATCGAGGTGGTCAGCCGCTCGACATTCCGGTTCCTGCTGATCCAGGGGCTCGACATCAAGGGGTCCGGCCGCGACGGCCATGGCATCCTGCTGGCCTGCCGGGCGCCGGGCGGCGAATATCTCTACAATTTCTGCCTGCGCGACATCGTGGTGCAGGGCTGCGGCGGCGATGGCTGCCACCTGGTCGGCAATGTCTTCGAAGGGCAGCTGATCAACAGCTATTTCCGCGGCAATGGCGGCAATGGCGCAACCTTCGCCCATAGCAAGAACAAGGGTATCCTGTCGGCGGTCCATGTCTTCGCCAGCGTGTTCGGCCAGAATGGCGGACATGGCGCCGCCCTGCTGAACAACTGCTACGATGTCAGCTTCCACGGCTGCTATTTCCTGCTGAACCGGCAGTTCGGCGTGCTAGCCGATAACGGCTGCACCCTGCTGTCCAATTGCGGATTCGAGAACAACCACGAGGGCGCGCCGGATTTCTCCAAAGGCGATGCCGGCATCTACCTGAAGAATTTCGGCACCCTGGTCGGCTGCACGGCCTATTCGATCCACAAGCAGACCCATCTGCTGCGCGGCTTCATCGTCCGCGAACTGGTCATGGTCGGCTGCACCGGTCATGGCGGCGGAGCCGCGAAGGAGGCCGGGCTGGCCCGTTTGCGCGGCGCCCGCGACAAGGCGAATGTCACGCTGATCGGCTGCGTCGGGCGGGTGACGGAGGAGGATGGCGTGGAAGCCATCGAGATCGGCGGCAGCGACGGCGGCGGCCTGCGGCTTGGCTCCGACTGGCGCAGCCGCAACCTGCCGAGGCTGGGCGATTACCGGCTCTGGGTCGACCGCCATGGCCAGCTGCGGATCAAGAAAGGGGCGCCGCGGGCGGACGACGACGGCCGGCCGGTCGGCGTGTGAGGCAGACGGCCGGAAACGGAAAAGGCCGCCGGTGCGGAACCGGCGGCCTTCATTCTGTCGATATCCTCAGGCGCGGAGGAGCATGCGCTCGTGGTCGGGCGCGACATGCTCGACATACCACTCATAGGTCTTGCGCAGGCCCTCGAGCAGCGGCGTACGGGCTTCCCATCCGAGCTGGCGCAGCCGGCTGACATCCATCACCTTGCGCGGCGTCCCGTCGGGCTTGCTGGTGTCGAAGGTCAGGCGGCCGGCGAAGCCGACCACCTGTCCGATCAGTTCGGCCAGCTCGCGGATGGTGACCTCCTGGCCGGTACCGAGATTGACGATCTCCTCGTCGGAATGATGCTGCATGGCAAATACGATGCCGTCGGCCGCATCATCGACATAGAGGAACTCGCGCAGCGCGTTGCCGGTGCCCCAGACCTCGACCTCGTCGGCCTTCTGCTGCTTGGCCCGGTGGAATTTCGCCATCAGCGCCGGGGCGACGTGGCTGTGCAGCAGGTCGAAATTGTCGCCCGGCCCATAGAGATTGGTCGGCATGGCCGAGATGAAATCGCAGCCATATTGCCGGCGATAGGCCTGGCAGAGCTTGATGCCGGCGATCTTGGCCACCGCATACCACTGGTTGGTCGGCTCCAGCGGGCCGGTCAGGAGCGCGGCTTCCTCGATCGGCTGCGGTGCCATCCTCGGGTAGATGCAGGATGAACCGAGGAACAGCAGCTTCTCGACCTCGAAGCGCCGCGCCGCCTCGATGACATTGGCCTCGATCATCAGATTGTCATACAGGAATTCGGCCGGCCGCACGTTATTGGCATGGATGCCGCCCACCCGGGCGGCTGCGACGAAGACGGCCTGCGGCCTGTTCTCCCGCATCCACTCGCCGACCTGGTCGGGCGAACGCAGGTCGACCTTGTCGCGCGGCGCCGTCAGCACGGTGCAATCTTCCGACGCCAGGCGCCGGACGAGGGCCGAGCCGACCAGGCCACGATGGCCGGCGACCCAGACCCGCTTGCCGGCCAGGGAATATTCGACGCGCTTAAGCATTGGCGTATTCGCTCTGCTGCAGGCCGATACGATCGGCCTCGACCATTTCGGCGACCAGCTGCTCGAATGTGGTCTTATGCTGCCAGCCGATCTTCTTCTGGGCTTTTTCCGGGCTGCCGAGCAGGAAATCCACCTCGGTCGGACGATAGTAGGCCGGATCGACCGCGACCAGGATGTCGCCGGTCTTGTTGCAATGCCCTTTCTCTGCGGCCCCTTTGCCCTCCCAGACGATCTCGCGATCGATATGGCGGAAGGCAAGCTCGACGAATTCGCGCACGCTGTGAACCTCGCCGGTCGCCAGGACGTAGTCGTCCGGCTTGTCCTGCTGCAGGATGCGCCACATGCCTTCCACATAGTCGCGGGCGTGGCCCCAGTCGCGCTTGGAATCGATATTGCCGAGATACAGGCATTTCTGCAGGCCCTGCTCGATCGCGGCCACGGCGCGCGTGATCTTGCGGGTCACGAAGGTCTCGCCGCGGATCGGCGATTCATGATTGAACAGGATGCCGTTCGAGGCATGCATGTT
>CAYSCA010000018.1:0-26597 GCA_964429465.1 uncultured Rhodospirillaceae bacterium | reverse complement strand
CGGCCTGCACAAATTCATGAACTGGCCTGGACCGATCCTGACTGATTCCGGCGGCTTCCAGGTGATGTCGCTGGCGCAGCTCAACAAGGTGACCGAGCAGGGCGTCGCCTTCCAGTCGCATATCGACGGTGCGCGGTATGAGCTGACGCCCGAACGATCGATCGAGATCCAGCATCTGCTCGATGCCACCATCACCATGCAGCTTGATGAATGCGTCAAGCTGCCGGCCAGCGAGGAGCGTGCCGCGGAAGCCATGCGGCTTTCCCTGCGCTGGGCGGAGCGCAGCAAGGCGGCCTTCCGGCAGCGCGATGGCTACGGCCTGTTCGGCATCGTGCAGGGCGGCACCAATGCGGCCCTGCGTCAGGAATCCGCCAAAAGCCTGATCGCCACCGGCTTCGACGGCTATGCGGTCGGCGGTCTCGCGGTGGGCGAGACGCAGGACGAGATGTTCTCCACCCTCGACGTCACCGTGCCGCATCTGCCGCAGGACCGGCCGCGCTACCTGATGGGCGTCGGCAAGCCGTCCGATCTGGTCGGCGCGGTGATGCGCGGCATCGACATGTTCGACTGCGTGCTGCCGACCCGTTCGGGCCGCACCGGCCAGGCCTTCACGCGGCGCGGCAGCATCAATATCCGCAATGCCCGCCACGCCGAGGACCCGCGCCCGCTCGACGAGCATTGCCGCTGTCCGGCCTGCCGCAGCTACAGCCGCGCCTATGTCCACCATCTGGTGCGCTCGGATGAGATTCTCGGCGCCATGCTGATGACGGCGCATAACCTGACCTATTACCAAGACCTGATGCGCGGCATGCGCGAGGCCATCGGCACCGGATCGCTGGCGGCCTTTGCCGCCGATTTCCATGCCGGCCAGGCCCTCGGCGATATCGAGCCGCTATAGATGCTGCTGCGGCATCTAAGGGTCTTCGTCATCGCCGCCCTGTTCGCTGCCATCGCCTATGGCTGCGCGCATCTGCTCTTCCGCCTGCTGAACGGCTGATCCCGGGTTCGCATCCGCTGCGCCCGGCTACTCCTCGTCGTCGTAGTAGGTGATGTTCAGCAGCTGCCCGATCTCGCTGCCGCCATCGACGGTCAGCGGCAGGGTGACGGATTCGAACTGCACAAAACTGCGATCGACGAAATAGTAGCTGCCGGTGGCGCGCAGCGGCTTGGCGTTGTCGGCCGCCCAGGACAGGCCGCGGTCGAAATCGGCATAGGCCTGGCTGGTCATGATCTCGTCGACGAATTTTCCGGTCGGGTCGCGGCCGGAATATTTGCTGATCAGCGTGCCGTACAGGCGGATGCGGAAGCGGTAAGCTGTTTCGCCGCGCACGACTTCATAGATCAGCACGCGGGGCAGATAGGGACGCAGCACGAAGGCCGAGAAATCGTCGCGTCCCGGCGCCAGGCGCCCGGCGCGTTTCTCGTCCCACAAGTCGGCCAGCGCCCGCAATTCAGGGCGCGCGAAATGCAGTTCGGGATCGAGACGAAAGCGGGTTTCGACGATCTGCCGGGGCACGGCATTTCCTCCGGTTTCCCGCAGCATACACGGCGCGACAGCCCGGCGGCTGAGAAATCAATCGGCGATGGCAGGAAATTGGTGAGCCCGCCGGGATTCGAACCCGGGACCTCTCGATTAAAAGTCGCTTGCTCTACCAGCTGAGCTACGGGCTCACGAGGGGTCTTTAAGGAAGCCCCTTGCGGGGCGGCGCGACCATAGGTCGGGCGGTCCGGCCCGTCAACCGGCCGCCCGCTCAACTCGCTGAAGATATTGAAATTCCGGCCTTCATGGGGCGGTCCGGCGCAAGGCCATGCCGGTGCAGCAGCAGCATCACGCTGCCGGCCTCGATATAGCAGTCCGGCGCTGCATGGCCGCCCAGCCAGCCATAGTCGAAGACATGCCGGTTCCCGTCCTGCCGTTCCACGCTCGCGACGACGGTTGCGCCGGGCAGGCTGCGGGCGAATAGCGGCACCAGCCGGGCGCTGCATTCCACCAGCATGCGGCCGGCCAGTGCGCCGAGATCGTGCAGGTCGCGCAGGAAGCGGATCTGGTCGCCGATGCCCTGCTCGGCGACTACCAGGATCGCGCGCCCGGCGATGTTTTCGCCATTCCAGCGCGGCACCGGCAGGGGCCTGACGATCTCCAGCGCCGCCTGTGGCCGCAGGCGGTATTCGTAATCCGCCAGACCCGGTTCCCAGATGCCGAGGCTGAGCAGCATGGTGGCCCGCGCCAGCCGCGTCGAACGGTTCTCCGGCTCCAGCGCCACGGCGCGGTCGAGCCAGCCGCGCGCCTGTTCCGACATGCCCTCGCGATAGGCCGCCTCGGCGGCCGCGACCAGCGCCTCCGGCCAGTCGGGCCGAAGCTTCAGGGCGGCTTCGCATTCCCGCCGCGCGCCGGCCGCATCGCCAGCTTGCAGCAGCAGGGCGCCATGCCGGAAGCGGGCCTGCGGATTGCCCGGATCGGCCTCCGCCCAGTCGCGCGCCAGCGCCGCCGCCATGTCCGTCAGGCCGCCATCGCCCAGCGCGGCGAGGCGTTCATCGGCGAGGTCGGGATCGGCCGGCTGCAGGCGCAGGCCGGTTTCCGCCGCCGACCAGGCTTCCGCCCAATCGCCGCTTCGCCGCAGCAGCCGTGCCAGGGCGAGCAGCAGGCCCGGCTGGTCGGGCGCCAGTCGCCGCGCGGCACGGAAATGCGCGATCGCGCCACTGAAATCATGGGCAGTCAGCGCGGCCATTGCCGCGCGGGTCAGTTGCTGCACCTTGTCCTGCATGCCGGGCGTCATTCTGGCGCCAGCATGGTACGAGGCCTAGACTGCCGCAATGCTCTCCGGATTCATGATCGCCGACCGCGACGCGACAGCCCGGCAAAGACAGCGACTGATGGCGCAGGCCGCCGGCCGGCCGCTGGTCGGTCTGTCATGGCGCAGCCGGAATGCCGCCTACGGTGCGCCGAAATCGCTGGAGCTTGCCGACCTGCTGCCGCTGCTGCGCCGGGATGTCTTCTGGGTCGACCTGCAATATGGCGAGACGGCCGCCGAGCGCTCGGCCGTCGCCGCGGCGGGGGCGACGCTCTGGCGCGATCCGGAGGTCGATCCGCTGCAGGATCTGGATGCCGCGGCGGCGCAGGCGGCGGCGCTCGACCTGGTGATCACCACCAGCAATACCGCCGCGCATCTCGCCGGCGCCTTGGGCGTGCCGACTTGGCTGCTGCTGCCGGCGCCGGGCTACGGCCTGCTCTGGTACTGGTTCCTCGACCGTACCGATTCGCCCTTCTATCCCGCTATGCGCTGCTTCCGGCAGGCGAGGGCCGGCGACTGGGGAGGGGTGATCGCCGCGGTCGGGAAGTCCCTGGACCGCTGGCAGGCCGGGTGCGGCGCCGGTTGAAAGCGTTATCAACTTGCAACCTTTTGGGGGATTGTTCTTTTCCCCCGCCGATGCCAGATAAGGCATATCGATCCGGAGGATAGGAAGAATGCCGGTGTTTTACGTCGAAGGCGGGATTTTCAAGGATCTGGCCGATCCGGCGCCGATTGCGGGAACCGAAGAGCGCTACGGCCCGTTCAAGACCGAGCGGGAAGCCGACCAGACTTGGCGGGCGCGCATGGCCGACAAGCTCGATATCTGCAACCATCGCCTGCGCGTCATCCAGCGCGAGAGCTGAGCCCGGTTCCGGGCGCCGCCACTTCCGGTCGCTTTCCTGTTGCTAAGCGGTTCGTCTGCCACGATGATTCGGGCAGGGCGGGCCGATTCGCGTACGGTCGCGTTGCCCTGGACGAGGAAGGCGCATGATCGATCCTTATGCCGCCGCCCGGTTGATCGCCAACCGCGGCGACCTGAAGCGCAAGGCGGTGAATTTCAAGCGGGGGCAGGATATGCGCCTGACGCCGGAACTGCGCGGCAAGATCGAGAAGGCGATGGTCAGCAACCAGGCCGAGTTCGAGGCCGCCGCCATCGAGACCTGGCGCAATCTGAAGGAAGCCTGGGGCTCGGCGGCATTCAATTCCGTCGGCCGCGGCCGCTATTACGAATGGATCCACGATCTCGCGCTGGAGCTCAAAGGCCAGGGCGGGACCTTCGGCTATCCGCTGGTGACGCTCTATGCCGACACGCTGAAGAATCTCTGCGCCGGCCTGTCGCAGCCGAGCCACCGTCTGCACGCCATCATCGGCCTGAATATCGATGCACTGGGCATCATCATCCGCCGCCGCATCAGCGGTCCGGGCAGCACGCTCGAGCGCCGCGTCGCCGAGGCTCTGCGTGAGGCGCATGTGAAGATGCGGCTGCGCGCGCCGTCGGAAATCGCCGTCGAGAAGAAGGTCGCCACCGCGGTCAGGCAGCTCGACGACAAGCGTCCGGCGCTGCAGCAGCCGGAACTCAAGGGAACCGGCCGCCAGTGGCCGACCGGAATGCGCCCGCCGGTCAACTGACCGCAGGCACCGATCATCGTCATGGCTTCCTCCGACGACCGCAACAATCCCAATCAGCCGCCCGAGGGCTATAACTGGCGGCCGCAGGCGATCAAGCCGATCCCAGCCGTGGAAGTCATCTCGGAAGCGATCAAGAAGGCCGATACCAGCTACTTCTTCGAGAATTACACCAAGCAGGGCAATGCGGTGGTCGCCGCGCTGAAACAGCATGGCTACGTCATCGTGCCGTACTACCCGACGGTGGACATGGTGAAGGCGGCGATGGACGAGCTGCAATACGGCCAGAACAAGTTTACCAACGTGGTGATGCCGATCTATCTGGCGATGGTGAAGGCGGCGCCCAAGCCGCGCTGAGCCGGCAGGGTAAAGACGGCGTTAACCGCCATCTGGTATTCTTGGCGGGCAGCGGTAATATCGCCCGCGGCAGCATATGGGGTTTGACGAGGATGAGCCGGGACAAGCTGGTGGCTTTCCTGCGCGTGGCGGGGCCGGAGCGCACTGCAGCGATCATCAGCCGTCTGCCGCCGCAGGAGGCGCAGGCCGTGCGTCAGGCGCTCGAGCAGACGCCGCCAGTGCAGTCCGCCCATGTCGACCAGGCCGCCGATGCGGCGGCCACCTTCGTCGCTGCTGTCTCGCAGAAACGGTGACGTTGAAAGCCATTGCCTGCCTGCTGGTTTCGGTGCTCTGTGCGATCCCGGCCCTGGCGCAGGACGGGCTCGGGCCGGGCAGCCGGCCGAAACGCCCGCAGGTCTGCATGAGCGATGCCGAGCTGGAAGCCGAGGCGCAGATGCGCGCCGGCATCGTCCTGCGCGCCTTTGCCCGCAACTGCGCCAGCCGCGGCATCGATGGCTCGATCCTGCCGAAATGGAGCGCCTTCGACGCCGCCAATGCCGAGCAGCTGCGCGAGGCGGTGCGCCTGCGCGACGAGGCCTACGCGCGCAACTATCCTGACGATCCCTACGCCGGGCAGCGGGTCGTGGACGAGATGCTGACCTCGCGAGGCATCGTGCAGCCGTCCGCGCAGGAATGCCGCACCGTGGCCGAGATCGTGAACGGCCTCGCGACCTGGGAGGATTTCGTGGCGCATGTGCGCCGCACCCAGCTCGGCATGGTCAAGCAGCAGATCAAGCGCTGCAAGCCGCCCGGCGCCGCGGGCGGCCGTCGTTGATGCGCGTGTCTGCGTGCAGGTATAACTGGCGGAACGGGACAGCGGGGACGTCTTGAAGAAGATCGCAGTCATTGTGGCGATGCTTGCCGGCGGGATCCTGCTGGCGGCATTGCCGCGCGTGGCGATGGAAGCCGCAGCCACCTTCAGGGCGCAGCGCGCCGTAGCGGAAGCCGGCGCCGAGGGGCTGCAGGGAGCAGACAAGGCGCTGGCGCTGGCCAAATGGTCGGCCAGCCGCTGGACGCCGACCGGCGACCCATGGTTCTTCCGTTTCACGCCCTTCCTGTATCATCGCCATCTGCCCGAATGGGTGCGGCTGCCGCGCGGCTCGGTGGAATTGTTCGTGCGCCACGGCGAATGCAATTCGGCGGCCGCGATGCTGCATTTCCTGCTGCGTACGCAGGGGATCGGCAGTACGCAGATCGACTTCGTCAATCTCTCCGGCGGCGGGCACAGCGCGCTGCAGGCCAGCATCGGAGGGGAGGCGATCTTCCTCGACCCCTTCTTCGGCGTCGCTTTCCGGAGCGAGGGGCGGCTGCTGTCTTTCGGGGCGGCGCAGGAACGCGCCCGCGACGGCGCGCCGCCGGCATATACGGCGCTGAAGCCAGGCGCGGATTTCTCCTTCTACAAGCGCCTTCCGGATCTGCTGCATGCCGAGGCGGGGCAGCCGCTGGACATCCGGGTCTCGCTGCCCGCGCGCGCGGAGATCGGCCGCGTCGACGGCAGCGCGGGCGATATCGAGGCGGATGCCGTGAAGCTCCACATGTCCCCCTATCAGCACTTCTTCGGAGCGCGATACAGCCGGCACTGGCGCAAGATCTACCGGACCGGCAGGCCGGTCGAGCTGGCCTTTCACCTGACCGAGCCGGTCGCGCGGGATGCACTCCCGGCCTCGAACATCACCCCCGAGGTGGATGGCGCCGTGGTGCGCTACAAGCTCGATTGCCGTGACTGCGAGCTGGTGCTCGATCCGAAGGACGTCCCGTGGGACTGGTCGCGCCTCAAGGCCTGGTACGACGTGGACCAGCTGACCATCCGGCCGCTGTAGCGCCGGTCAGCCGGTCGGCACCACGATCAGCCGTTTGTTTTCCAGCATCACACTGCCGGCGCGGAAGACCGGGGCGCCGTAGGGGTCCATCTGGCCGATCACCCGCACGCGGTCGCCGGCCTTCACCTTGGTCAGTGCCTGCCAGCTCGGGCCGAGATTGATCACCAGGGAGGCATTGCCGTCATTGAGCACGAAGGTGGTCGGCTGCGGCGACAGCACGATCCCCTGGATCATCACCGGCTTGCCGCGCGGCACCTCGGAGATGGCGACCTGCGGCGGCAGCTCGATGTTCATGGTGCGGTTGCGCGGCGCATTGGGGTTCTTCGGCGCCGGTTTCGGCGCAGGCTTCTGCTCGGGCTTCTGCCCCGGCTTCTGCCCCGGCTTTTGTTCTCCCGGTTTCTGATCAGCCGGCTTCTGTCCGGCCGGCGGCGCGGCCGGCTGCTGGGCCGGCGCGGCCTGCTGCGCCTGCAGGCTGCCGGCGCCAAGCGTCAGCGCGGCAGCCAGTGCGATCGCGTGCCTCAGATGCATCTTCCGCCATCGACCTCCATGCAGACGCCGGTGATGAAATTCGCCTCGTCGGAGGCGAGATACAGCGCGGCATTGGCGATGTCCTGCGGGGTCGAGAAGCGGCCGATCGGAATGGTGGCGACGAATTTCGCCTTCATCTCCTCGGTCTCCTCGCCACCCATGAATTCCTTCAGCATCGGGGTGAGGCCGGCCACCGGGTTCAGCGCGTTGACGCGGATCTGCTCGGGCGCCAGCTCGACTGCCATCGCCCGGGTCAGCGTGATCACCGCGCCCTTGCTGCCGTTATACCAGACCAGGCCGGGGCGGGGCCGCACGCCGGCGGTGGAGGCGATGTTGATGAAGCTGCCGCCGCCGCGCTTGCGCATCTCGGGCACCGCATGCATGGCGGACAGGTAGATGCTCTTGACGTTGACGGCGAAGATCCGGTCGAAGGTCGCCTCGTCAGTGTTCAGCAGCGAGGCATTGCGCTGCGGCATGCCGGCATTGTTGACGAAGGTATCCAGCCCGCCATAGGCCTCGACCGCGCGTTCGACCAGCGCCTGCATCTCGGCATTGCTGGTCACGTCCGCCTTCACCGCGATGGCCTTGCCGCCGGCGCTCTTGATCTCGCTGGCGACGCGCTCGGCGGCGGCGAGATTGAGGTCGCCGATCGCCACGCTCGCGCCTTCCGCGGCAAAGCGCTTGGCGATGCCTTCGCCGAAACCCGAGCCGCCGCCGGTCACGATCGCCACCTTGTTCGCCAAACGCATGCCTTATTCTCCTGCAAAAAGCCGACAAAACCACTCTAGCGGCCCCGCAGGGGCATGCAAGCATCTGATTTGGCTGCTAGAGTAGGGTCACCGACCGGGGAGGGGCAGCGCGTGTTGTTTCCGGGTTTCGAGCAGAAGCGGGTCGCCGGCAAGGGCGCCGAGATCAACCTTCGCATCGGCGGCAAGGGGCCGCCCCTGCTGCTGCTGCACGGCTATCCGCAGACGCATGCCATGTGGCACAAGGTGGCGCCGCGCCTGGCCAGGGATTTCACCATCATCTGCCCCGACCTGCGCGGCTACGGCGATTCCGCCAAGCCGGCTTCCGATCCCGCGCACCTGACCTACAGCAAGCGCGCCACTGCCGCCGACATGGTGGCCGTGATGCAGGCGCTCGGCTTTCCGCGCTTCCGCCTGGCCGGCCATGATCGCGGCGGCCGCGTGTCGCACCGGCTGGCACTGGATCATCCCGATGCCGTCGAGAAGCTGGCGGTACTGGATATCGCGCCGACCCGCACGGTGTTCGAGACGGTCAACCAGCAGGTCGCCACCGCCTATTACCACTGGTTCTTCCTGATCCAGCCGAACCCGCATCCCGAGCGCATGATCGGCGCCGATCCGGACTATTACCTGCAGAGCAAGCTGCGCGCCTGGTCGGCCGGCGCCGATGTCTATCCGCCCGAGGTGCTGGCGGAATACCAGCGCTGCTTCCGCGATCCGGCGATGATCCATGCGAGCTGCGAGGATTACCGCGCCGGCGCCAGCATCGACCTGGAGCATGACCGCGCCGACGAGCACAAGCGCATCCAGGCGCCGCTGCTGGTGCTGTGGGGCGAGAAGGGGCTGGTCAACCGCGCCTATGATGTCGTGGCCTGCTGGCGCGAGAAGGCGGCCGGCGGCGTGACCGGCCAGGCCTTGCCCTGCGGCCATTTCCTGCCCGAGGAAGCCCCCGACGAGACCTTCAATGCCCTGCGTGACTTCTTCCTGAGTTGAGAGCCTGATGACCGATTCGCCGACCCCGCCCGAAGATCCCCATCCCGAGCCGCCGCATATCATCGTCCCGCCGCCGCGCATGAGCCTGTTCACGCGCCTGCGCAATTACTTCCTGGCCGGGATCATCGTCACCGCGCCGATCGGGCTGACCATCTATCTCGTCGTCATCACCATCGAGGCGGTCGACCGCAATGTGCGCGGCCTGGTGCCCGAGGGCTACGAGCCCGAGCGCTTCATCCCCTACGACCTGCCCGGCATTCCGGGGCTCGGCATCGTGGCCGCCGTGGTGCTGCTCACCCTGATCGGCTTCCTCGCCACCAACCTGATGGGCCGCACCCTGCTGCGGCTGGGCGAGCGGCTGGTGGCCCGCATGCCGATCGTGCGCGGCGTCTATTCGGCGCTGAAGCAGATTTTCGAGACCGTGTTCAGCCAGTCGGGCAATTCCTTCCGCCAGGTCGCGCTGGTGCCCTGGCCCTCGGCCGGCTCCTGGACCATCGCCTTCGTCACCAATTACGTGCAGGGCGAAGTGTCCGACCGCCTCGGCGCCGAGCTGGTCACCGTCTATGTGCCGACCACGCCGAACCCGACCGGCGGCTACATGACCTATTACCGCCGCAGCGACGTGATCATCCTCGACATGACCGTGGACGAGGCGATGAAGCTGATCATCTCCTGCGGCGTCATCGTGCCGCCGCAGCGCAGCCTGCCGCCAAAGGGCGCGCCGAAGCCGCTGCCGGTGCAGAATGGCGGCTTCACGCCCTGACATGACCGGCGATCTCCATCTCGGGCGCTTCGCCCCGCTGAGCGAAGCCGAGCGCCGCGCCGCCGTCGCCGCTTTCGACCTGCGCAGCCTGGATCGCGATTTCCTCGACGATCCCTATCCGGTCTACCACCTGCTGCGGCAGCACGAGCCGGTGCGGCTGATGCCCGACGGCAGCTATTTCCTGACCCGCTATGACGACCTGCAGGCGGTCTATCGCGACAACCGGCGCTTCAGCTCCGACAAGAAGATCGAGTTCAAACCGAAATTCGGCGACAGCCCGCTCTATCGCCACCATACCACCAGCCTGGTCTTCAACGATCCGCCTCTGCATACCCGCGTGCGCCGCCTGCTGGCGCCGGCCTTCACGCCGCGCGCCCTCAAGCTGCTGGAGGCGCGCTTCGTCGCCCTGGTCGACGGCTTGCTCGACCGCGCGGCGAAACGCGGCGGCATGGATGTGGTGACCGAGTTCGCCGCCGCGCTGCCGGTCGAGATCATCGGCGACATGCTGGCCGTGCCGGCCGAGGATCGCCATCTGCTGCGCGACTGGTCGCTGGCGATTCTCGGCGCGCTCGAGCCGGTGCTGACGCCCGAACGCGCCGAGGCCGGCAATCGCGCGACGCTGGAATTCGAGGCCTATCTGGAAAAGCATATCGCGTACTGGCAGAGCCAGGAGCCGCATGACGGCTATGGCGACGTGCTCACCGCGCTGATCCGCGGAGAGTCGAAAGAGGACGGCGGCGGTGAGCGGCTGACCGCGGCCGAGCTGGTGCAGAACTGCATCTTCCTGCTCAATGCCGGGCACGAGACGACGACCAACCTGATCGGCAACGGCATCGCCGCCCTGATCGACTGGCCCGACGAGCGCCGCAGGCTGGCCGGCGATCCCGGCCTGATCCGCTTGGCGGTGGAGGAATTCCTGCGCTTCGAGAGTTCCAACCAGCTCGGCAACCGCCGCGTGGTGGAGGAGGCGGAGATCGGCGGCGTGACGCTCAGGCCCGGCACGCTGGTGACGCTGTGCATCGGCGCCGCCAATCGCGACCCGGCGCAGTTCCCCGATCCCGACCGCCTCGACGTCGCGCGCCAGCCGAACCGGCATCTCGCCTTCGGCGCCGGCATCCATGCCTGCGCCGGCATGTCGCTGGCGCGGCTGGAAGGCCAGATCGCCATTTCGCGGCTGCTGGCGCGCTTCCCCGATTTCCGCCGCAGCGGCGATTATGTGCGGGGAGGGCGGGCGAGGTTCCGCGGCTTCCTGAGCTATCCGGTGGAATTCTGAAGCCGGCGTAGCGACAGTCTTGCGAAGGCCATGCCCGGACCAAGCCCGGCACGACATCAAAGCCATCCTCGAAATTCAGCCCAGCCGGATTGATCCGTCCGGCCGCCTGTCTATTTGCCCTTGCCGCCGCCGGCCGGTTTCGCGTGCTGCTCCACGAGCTCCGGAAGATTGTCGATGATCTGCATCAGGCCGTATGCCAGCTCCGGTTCGGCCGCTATGAGAGCACGCGGACTCATCTTGTTGCAGTTCTCCACGAACCCCGCGAATTCGCGGTTGTCGTCGCCGGCCTTTAGCGAGATGTCCTGCAGGATGTCGAGTTCCGGCTCTACCGCGTTGCAGGCCTGCATGCGCAGGCACATCTGGCGGTCTTCGCGGCTTTCCGACCGGGCGGACAGGCGCGGCGTCTTGCTGTTGACGGTCTGCGCCAGTTCCTCGGACAGCAGGCCGAAGCAGACCGCTTCGTACAGTGCGGTATCCCTGGGAAACTCCTTCACGCTGGTCTTGGTGTTCCGCCGCGTGGCCAGGCGGCGCAGCGGCAGGTCATTCAGGAATGTCTCGAATTCATGCACATGGATATTCGAGATCTCGCCCTTGATGCGCCGGTAATGGACAAGGACGGGAGAGATCTCGGGGCAATGGAAGTACCAGACCTCGGATTCCTGCACCGGGTCGCTTTTCCCCAGCAGGGCGGAGAGCGGTACGGTGCTGTATCGCAGGGTCGGGGCCTTGCACTCGACGCCGGTGATGGCCGAGAGCAGCCCCGCCTTCCGCGCTGCTTCCGCCGCGAATTCTCCAGTGAGCCCGGTGTCTTGGCGGTTTTCCGGCAGGTCTTCGACCAGTCGCGAACTTCGCTTGGTCTCCTGTGCAATGGCGGCCGGGAGGAGAAGGACGGCCAACAGAAACCCCGCAAGGATGTGTCGAATACACATGTATTCCCCCGTTTTGTTCTCATGCGACGTTATCCGCCCGGTGCGGCAAAACAAAGGAGAGAAAATTCCTTGTCATTGAATTGAATTCAATTAAGCTCTGGCCATGCCCCGCGCCGCAGCCGTCGCAGCCAGCCTTCCACCCGAGCCCGAGAGCCGGGTCGCCGAAACGCGCCGCCGCATCCTCGATGCCGCGGCGGCGGCGCTGGAGGCGGGCCAGGGCACGTTCGAGATCGGCGATGTGGCCCGGCGCGCCGGGGTCTCGGTGGGCCTGAGCTACCATCATTTCGGCTCCAAGGCCGGGCTGGTCGCCGCCGTGGTTGAGGATTTCTATGCCCGCTTCGAGGCGGCGGTGATGGACATCAACCCCAAGCCCGGCGCCGACTGGGGCGAGCGCGAGCGGCTGCGGCTGGAGCGGCTGGTCGCCTTCCATTACGGCGAGCCGCTGGCGCCGGTGATCCTGACCCGGCTGAGCCGCGAGCCGGAAGTCGCGGCCGTCGAGGCCGAGCGCATCGACCGCCATATCGCGCTGGCCGCCCGCAACGTCGAGATCGCGCAAGCGCGCGGCGAGATTCCGGCCGAACTGGATACCCATCTGCTCGGCGCGATGATCCTCGGCGGCCTGCGTCAGGCGGTCGGCCAGGCGCTGGCGGCGCCCAAGCGGCCGGCCCGGGCGAAGCTGGCCGATCAGCTCTGGGATTTCATCGCGGCCGCCGCGCGGTTCCGCGCACCGAAGAAAAAGGCGAGGTGAGGGGATGCGGCCGGCGACCCAGATCGAATGGCTCGAGCGCACGCGCCGGCATATGGCGACGGGCAGCACCGACATGGCCGAGGCCATCACCCGCATCGAGACGACGCGCTACACCGACCCGGCGCGCCTCGAGAGGGAAGAGCGCGCGCTGTTCCGCCGCCATCCGCAGGCGGTCAGCTTCTCGTCCAAGCTGTCGCAACCCGGCGATGTCGTCACCCATGATCTGCTCGGCCTGCCCCTGCTGCTGACCCGCGACCAGGAGGGCAGGCTGCATGCCTTCCTGAATGTCTGCCGCCATCGCGGCGCCCGGCTGGTCTGGGATCGCGGCGGCTGCGGCAAGCGCGCGCTGGTCTGCCCCTATCATGCCTGGACCTACGATCTGGCCGGGCGCCTGCGCAGCATTCCGCATGAGCGCGGATTCAGCGGCCTCGACAAGGCCCGGCATGGCCTGGTCGCGCTGCCGGTGGCCGAGGCTTTCGGCCTCGTCTTCGTGCTGCCGGTTCCGGGCGCGGAGTTCGACTTTGCGGAATTCTTCGGCGTCCTCGGCAAGGACCTCGAAAGCTTCGGGCTGGGCAGCCACTGCCTCTACGACGAACGCGAGATCGGCGTGGCGGCGAACTGGAAGGTGGTCATCGAAGGCGGGCTGGAGACCTATCATGTGCGGCATGCGCACAAGGCCACCATCGCGCCGATGTTTGCCGACAATGTCGCGGTGGCCGATCGCTTCGATCCGCATGCGCGGCTCTATTTCACCAAGCGCGTCGCCAGCGAGCTGCATGGCGCCGACCTGAGCGGCAAGTCGGTGCGCGATTACGGCAATCCGCTCTACTACATCTTCCCCAACCTGATCATCCTGGTGCAGCCCGACCATGCCACGGTGATGACCGTCTTCCCGCGCGGCACCGATGCCTGCCAGATTCACGGCGGCGCATTGATCCCGCAGCCGCCGGAGAGCGAGAAGGCGCGGCTGCACTGGGATCGCAACGTGAAGATTTTCTGGGATGCGCTGGACGAGGATTTCCAGATGGCCCAGGCGATCCAGGGCGGCTTTCGCGCCGGCGCCAACAGCCACATCACCTTCGGCCGTTTCGAACAGGCCTGCGCCTGGTTCCACGACAGCATGGACCGGGCGCTGGCGGAATAGGGCTCAGCCTCTGCTGCTCCGCCGCGTGCGGCGCGCCTGTTGCGCCAGGTCGGGCAGGCCATAGGCGGTGCGGGCGACGCGCTGGCCGGCGATGCTGGCAATGCGCCCGGCGATCGGCCGGCCGGCCAGGGCCTCGACGAAATCGCGCGTGCGGTCGTGGTCGGAAAAGATCCAGGCATAGGGCGGGTAAAGATCATGCCCGGCCAGCCAGTCGGCGCCGTGCGCCAGCAACCGCCGTCCGTAGCCGCGGCCCTGCCATTCGGGCAGGATGTTCAGCGTCAGGATCTCGCCGCGGTAATCCTTCGCCGCGCCGGGCGGCAGGTCCTGCGGCGCCCCGGCCACCAGAAAGCCGGCGAGGCGTCCGTCCCTGCTGGCCAGTCCGAAGCCCGCGACCGCCTCCGATCCGAGCAGGTCGCGCCACTGCCCGGCCTTCCGCTCGGCGGACAGGGCCGCCAGGAAGCCGGCGGGCAGGATATCGCGATAGCCATGCTGCCAGACGGCGACTTCCACCACGGCCATGGCCGCGGCGTCGCCGGGCTGCAGCGGGCGGATGGCGAATTCGGGGCGACTGATCAGCATGCTCCAGCTTAGGAGCACAATTGTGGTTAGTTTGTGAATGGAGCACCGGTATCTTCCGCCGGGCCGGATCAGCGGCTAGTCTGGCCGCATGTCCAAGATCGTGCGCCGCTATTTCGTGTCCGGGCATGTCCAGGGCGTCGGCTTCCGCTACTGGACCACCGGCAGGGCCCGGCATCTCGGTCTGGTCGGCTGGGTGCGGAACCGGCGCGACGGGCGGGTCGAGGTGCTTGCCTATGGCGAGAAGTCCGACCTCGATTCCCTGGCGATGGACCTCGAAAAAGGCCCGTCCGGGGCCCGCGTCGAGGCCGTGCAGGAAGGCCCGGTGACCCCGGAGGAAACCGGGCTGGCGGCCGAAGCCACCAAATTCGACGAAACGCCGACGCTGTAAAAAAAAGCGGCGCGCCCTGTCGGTCCCGCCGGCCCCGCGGCGTCCTCGGGTCAGAACGGCCGCTCCGGGCGGCTGGCAAACCCCAGGAGAGAGACATGCGCGTGATGGTGATCGTGAAGGCGACCGAGGACAGCGAGAAGGGCATCATGCCCTCGACCGAGCTGCTGGGCGCCATGGGAAAGTACAACGAAGAACTGGTAAAGGCCGGCATCATGCTGTCGGGCGACGGCCTGCACCCGTCCTCGAGGGGCAAGCGGATCGCCTTCGACGGCGCCTCGCGGGTCGTCACCGACGGCCCCTTTGCCGAAACCAAGGAGCTGATCGCCGGCTTCTGGATCTGGCAGGTGAAGGACATGGACGAGGCGGTGGCCTGGGCCAAGCGCTGCCCCAACCCGATGCCGGGGCCGAGCGATCTGGAGATCCGCCCGATCTTCGAGATGGAGGATTTCGGCGCGGCGGTGACGCCCGAGATCGCCGCCCGGCATGAGCGGCTGCAGGCCCAGCAGGCCGGCCGCTGACCGGGCCGGGCCATCCCGCGACGGCTTGTCCTGGAACATAGTTCGTGTTATGTTCCGGATGGGTCGTCCAGGATGGGGCCCGCAGGATGGGTGACAGCATGGGCGGGAATAAGCGCGGACAAGGCGACGATACGCGACATAAGCCCCGCATAAGGGCAGGATAAGGTCGAGCCAGGGAAAAATAAGACTCAATTAGCATCGCATGAGCGGGGGATATAAGCAGAAGATGCGGGCTGTTCCGGAACTTCCTGATCAAGCGATATATTGACCATAAGCTCATGAAGAAGCAGGAAAATCTAAAACTGACATTCGGGCAATGGGTGATCTGCTATGCCGGCTCGCTTGGGCTCGGCGGCCTGGCCTGGTGGGGCACCGGCAGCCCGTGGATCGGCGGCGGCGTGCTGGTCGCCTTCACCGCCGTCTATGTCTTCTGGGTGGCGGGCAAGTTCGCGTCGCCGAAATCGACGCCCGCGCCGGAAGGGCTCTCGCGGCAGCAGAGACGCGAGATGAAGCGCAAGGGAAAGATTTAGTTTTACCTGAGACTTATGGTCAGGAGTTGCACAAGACTCCGAGCCGGCTGAGCAGCGCTTCCTCCACCGTGTCGCGCAGGATCAGGTCGGTCTCGGGGAGGCTGGCGGTATGGCCCAGATCGGCCAGCGAGGTGACGCCATAGGGGGTCGCCTCGGTCGCCGCGATCCCGCAGGCATTGATGCCGTCGTAATGGCTGAGGTCGGGGTCGATGTTCAGGCTCAGGCCGTGGAAGGTGACCCAGTGCCGGACCCGCACGCCGATGGCGGCGATCTTGTCCTCCCGGCCGGGACCGCGCTCGGGCCGCGGCACCCAGACGCCGACCCGGCCGTCGCGAATCTCGCCCCGGATGTTGCAGCGGGCCAGGGCGGCGATCACCCAGTCCTCCATCCGGCAGACGAAGGCCCGCACGTCGCGGCCGCGCCGGGCGAGGTCGAGCATCAGGTAGGCCACCCGCTGGCCGGGCCCGTGATAGGTATATTGCCCGCCGCGCCCGGTGGCATGGACGGGGAAGCGGGGGCTCAGCAGGTCGGCCGGCCTGGCCGAGGTGCCGGCGGTATAAAGCGGCGGGTGTTCCAGCAGCCAGATCAGCTCGCGTTCCGTGCCGGCGCGGATCGCCGCCACCCGGGCCTCCATGGCGGCCAGCGCGGCCTCGTAGGGCACCGGGGCGTCGCTGATCGCCCATTCTACCGGGCCGGCCGGGCTGGCGATGATCTCGGAGGCGGGGGGTAAAACGGACATATCCTTAACGCTGTGCTAACCTCGTCAGGTTACTTAAAGCCGGTGCGTTCGGAAGGCCAGTAGCGGCCGGCAGTGGAAAGAAGGTGGGGCATGGCGATCACCCATGCGGTCAATGACGTCTCGGTGGAGATTTCGGTGGTGCTCGGCAAGGCCACCATGCCGATCCACCAGGTGCTGAAAGTCGGCCGCGGCGCCGTCATCGAGCTGGATGCCAGCGTCGACGACCATGCCTGGATCTTTGCCAACAACAAGCTGATCGCCCGCGGCGAGATCGTCATTTCGGGCGAAAAGGTCGCCGTTTCGATCACCGACACGATGTCGGAGGAATAAAGCCGCCCCGGCTTGAACCCCGCGGCGGGATTTGCTATTCCCCCGCGTCGCCCGAAAATGCGGTCGTGGCGGAATTGGTAGACGCGCAGCGTTGAGGTCGCTGTGGCCGAAAGGCCGTGAAAGTTCGAGTCTTTTCGACCGCACCATATTCTCCGATCGGGCTCCGTTAGACTTCCCTCCCGGATAAGGCTGTTGTAAGCCTGCTTTCCCCGGCGGCAATTCTGCCCAGGCCGGCACGAGTCCCCATGACCTCCGATCTCGTCCCATGACATCTGATCTCGATAAGGCGGCGCTGGAATATCACCGGCTGCCCAAGCCGGGCAAACTGGAAATCTCCCCCACCAAGCCGCTCGGTACCCAGCGCGATCTGGCGCTCGCCTACAGCCCCGGCGTCGCCGCCGCCTGCAACGCCATCGTGGCCGACCCGGCCCAGGCCGCCGAGCTGACCGGGCGGGCGAACCTGATCGGCGTCATCTCCAACGGCACCGCCGTGCTGGGCCTGGGCAATATCGGACCGCTGGCATCCAAGCCGGTGATGGAGGGGAAAGCGGTCCTGTTCAAGAAGTTCGCCGGCATCGATGTGTTCGACATCGAGATCAACGAGACCGATCCCGACAAGCTGGTGCAGATCATCGCGGCCCTTGAGCCGACCTTCGGCGGCATCAACCTGGAAGACATCAAGTCGCCGGAATGCTTCGTCGTCGAGCGCGCGCTGCGCCAGCAGATGAATATCCCGGTCTTCCACGACGACCAGCATGGCACGGCGATCACGGTCGCCGCGGCGGTGCTGAACGGCCTGCGCGTGGTGGGCAAGAAGATCGAGGATGTCCGGCTGGTCGCCTCCGGCGCCGGCGCCGCCGCGCTGGCCTGCCTCGACCTGCTGGTGGCGCTCGGCGTGAAGCGCGAGAATATCGTCGTCACCGATATCGTCGGCGTGGTGCAT
Source organism: uncultured Rhodospirillaceae bacterium (assembly GCA_964429465.1). Classification (GTDB taxonomy): domain Bacteria; phylum Pseudomonadota; class Alphaproteobacteria; order Ferrovibrionales; family Ferrovibrionaceae; genus Ferrovibrio. The sequence continues at coordinate 8,812 of CAYSCA010000018.1, read as the reverse complement.
GAGGGCCGCACCGAGCAGATGGACGAATTCAAGGCGCGGTATGCCCGGCCGACCAACCATCGCACCCTCGGCGACGCGATTGCCGGCGCCGATGTCTTCCTCGGTCTTTCGGCGGCCAATGTGCTGAAGCCCGAGATGGTCGAGAAGATGGGGCCGAAGCCGCTGATTCTGGCGCTGGCCAACCCGACGCCGGAAATCCTGCCCGAGGTAGCGAAGAAGGCGCGGCCCGACGTGGTGATCGCCACCGGGCGCTCGGACTACCCGAACCAGGTCAACAACGTCCTCTGCTTCCCGTTCCTGTTCCGTGGCGCGCTGGATGTCGGCGCGACCACGATCAATACCGAGATGGAGCTGGCGGCGGTGCGCGCCATCGCCGATCTCGCGATGGCCGAGATTTCCGATATCGTGGCGCGCGCCTACAGCGCCGACGAGCAGCTCAGCTTCGGCCCGGACTATTTCATTCCCAAGCCCTTCGACCCGCGCCTGATCCTGCAGGTGGCGCCGGCGGTGGCCAAGGCCGCGATGGACAGCGGTGTGGCGACCCGGCCGATCGCCGACCTCGAGGCCTATCGCCAGAGCCTGGAGCGCTTCGTCTATCGCACCGGCTTTGTCATGCGTCCGACCTTCGAGCGCGCCAAGCGCCGCCCGATGCGGCTGATCTATGCCGAGGGCGAGGACGAGCGCGTGCTGCGCGCCGCCCAGATCGTGCTGGACGAAAAGCTGGGCGCGCCGATCCTGATCGGCCGCCGCGCGGTGGTCGAGCACCGCATCGAGCGCCTCGGGCTGCGCCTGAAGATCGGCAAGAATGTCGAACTGATCGATCCCGAGCGCGACGACCGCTACACCGAATACTGGACCGGCTATCTGGCGCTGATGAAGCGCAAGGGCATCGCCCCCGACGATGCGCGCACCATCATCCGCACCAACACCACGGTGATCGCCGCCATGGCGGTGCATCGCGGCGAGGCGGATGCGATGCTCTGCGGCGCGGTCGGCCAGTATGACCAGCACCTGCCGCATATCGCCGACGTTCTCGGGCTCCGCGCCGGCGCGGAACTGCCGGCGGCGATGCAGCTGCTGGTGCTGCCGCAGGGCATGCTGTTCATCGCCGACAGCAACGTCAATCTCGAGCCGAGCACCGAGGAAGTCGTCGCCATCGCCCGCATGGCGGCCGAGGAAGTGCGGCGCTTCGGCCTGGTGCCCAAGATCGCCCTGCTGTCGCATTCCAATTTCGGCACGTCTTCGGCGCCTTCGGCGCGCAAGATGCGCGAGGCGGTGCGCCGGCTGCAGGACATGCTGCCGGATATCGAGATCGAGGGCGAGATGAAGGCCGATGCGGCCCTGTCGGAGGTGATCCGCGGCAAGCTGATGCCCGACAGCAAGCTGACCGGCGTGGCCAACCTGCTGGTCATGCCCAATCTCGATGCCGCCAATATCGCCGCCAACCTGGTGCGCCAGATCGACCAGGGCTTCTATGTCGGCCCGATCCTGATGGGGATCGCGAAATCGGCGCATATCGTGTCGCGCAATGTCACCGTACGCGGCCTGGTCAACATGAGCGCGGTGGCGGTGGTCGATGCCCAGGATCATGCCGATGGCGTGATGGGGCAGTGGCTGAAAACACAGGAAGCCTGACGATGTTTCCGGAACGGCTGAGCAAGGGCTATCGCGCCTTCCTCGATGGGCGCTTCACCGGCGAGCGCTCGCGCTACGAGATGCTGGCCGAGACCGGGCAGAAGCCCGAGATCATGCTGATCGGCTGCGTCGACTCGCGCGTCTCGCCGGAAGTGATTTTCGATGCCGCGCCCGGCGAGATCCTGGTCGTGCGCAATGTGGCGAATATCGTGCCGGCCTATGCTCCCGACAGCAACCAGCACGGCACCAGCGCGGCGCTGGAATTCGGCGTGCAGGCGCTGCGGGTCAAGCATATCGTGGTGCTGGGCCATGCGCTCTGCGGCGGCATCCGCGCTTTCGCCGATGATCAGGAGCCGCTGTCGCCCGGCGATTTCATCGGCCGCTGGATGTCGCAGATCGCGCCGGCGGCGGAGCAGCTCGGACCGCGCCGGCCCGAGGATCCGGAATATCTGCGCCGGCTGGAATTCGCCTCGGTCGAACTCAGCCTGCAGAATCTGATGACCTTTCCCTGTGTGCGCATCCTGGTCGAGCGCGGCAAGCTGCAATTGCATGGCGCCTATTTCGGCGTCGCCACCGGGCGGCTGCTGGTGCGCGATCCGCAGACCGGCGCGTTCGAGCCGGTGGTGCAGGGCTTCCCGGAGCGGAGTGGGCCGGTTCTCTGACCTTAGTGACCGATGACCGGATGCGGCGAGGCCGCATTCCAGTCATGGCCGGCGGCGAAATCGCGGAGCTGGGTCACCGCGTCATCCTCGGTGTTGCGCCAGACCAGTCCGATGCGATGCGTGTCGCGCAGCTCCGGCAGCGACAGGGCGGCGATGCCCTCGCCGGCGAGCCAGTGCGGCAGGATGGCCAGCCCGATCCCGGCGGCCACCAGCGTGAACAGGCCGCTGTCGTCTTCCACCCGACCGATGATGCGCGGCCGCACATTCTGGCTGGCGAACAGCCGCTCGGCGGCCGGCATGATCTCGGCCTGCGGGCGGATCACGAAAGGCTGGTCCTGCAGGTCGGTCACCCGCGCATTGCTGCGGTGGGACAGCGGATGGCTGGCGGGGACGCCGAGCACATAGCGCTGGCGGAACAGCACCAGGCTGCGCTCCTCCGGCTCGGCGTCGAGCACCAGGATCGCCGCATCGATGCGGCCGAGATCGAGCCGGCGGCTCAGGGCCGCGGCCGAGGCTTCCAGCGTCTCCAGCGCGATGTCCGGATGGGTGGCGACGAAGCTGCCGATCAGCTTGCCGAGCCGGGCCCCCGGCAGGCCGGGAATGTAGCCGAGCCGCAGGCGCTGCCGCGTCTGGCGGCCCTGGCGCAGTTCGCGCCGCGCCGCGGTCCATTCCTGCAGCAGCAGGCGGGCGCGCGGCAGGAAACGGGCGCCGGCCGGGGTGAGCTGGGCGCCGCGGCTGCGCTCGAACAGCGTCGCATCCAGCGATTCCTCCAGTCGCTTGATGCCGGCCGAGAGGGTCGGCTGGCTGACGCTGGCACGCTCGGCGCCGCGGGTGAAGCTGCCGGTCTCGGCCACCACCATGAAATAGCGGATCAGGGTCAGGTTCATCTCAATAGAGAAAGCCTATTTTCTCCATAAAGACAATTGATTTTCCCTATTGAGAATTTGCCGCTATCACGGCGGCGGAAAATCCCGGAGGAGGCCGTCATGGCGGACCGTTATGTCGAGACCCTGAGGATCATGACCCAGGCTTGGCAATGCGACCATCTCGGGCATGTCAATGTCAGTTTCTACATGGGCTGGCTGGGCGATGCCGCCTTCGCCATGCTGGCGATGCACGGTCTCGACCGCGCGCGTTGCACAGAGGAAGGGCTGGGCGTGGCCGCCGTGCGGGCCGAAGTCGATTACCGGGCCGAATTGCGCGGCGGCGACCTGCTGCGGATGGAAAGCTCGGTGGAGAGTATCGGTGAGCGCAAGATCGTCTTCCTGCACCGGCTGATCCGCATCGGCGACGAGCAGGTCGCGATGACCGCGCGGCTGACCGGCGTGTGCCTCGACACCGCCGCCCGCAAGTCGCGCCCGTTCCCGCCGGCTTTCGTGGCGCAGATTGCCGCCGCTTTCGATATCTCTCCTGTTGTGACGAAAGGTGTTGCCGCGTGAACGCGACTGCAGAATTCAAACCGCAGGACCCCGCATTCGAGACCCGGGTGCGGGACAGTTTCAGCCGGCAGCCGGCGATGCATCTCATCGGCGCCCGGCTGACCACCGTGCGCCCCGGCCTGTGCGAGATCGAATTGCCGCGCAAGCCGGAGATCCTGCAGCAGCATGGCCTGGTCCATGGCGGCATCGTCGGGATGATCGGCGATTCAGCGGCCGGCTATGCGGCCTACAGCCTGTTTCCCGCCGATTCCACCGTGCTGACGGTGGAATACAAGATGAACCTGATGGCACCGGCCGATGGCGACCGCCTGCTGGCCCGCGCCCAGGTCACGCGCCACGGCCGCACGCTGACCATCGTGACTTTCGACGTTTATGGCGAAAAGCCGGGCAAGCAGGTGCATTGCGCCACCGGGCTGGCCACCATGATGTGCCTGCTGGGGCGTCCTGACGCACCGCGCGATGCTGCATCGCCCGCACCCATCCGTTAAACTCGCCGCCGATTCCGAAAGGGCCTGCCATGATCTCCAATACCTATCCGACGCTTGATTTCGGCCTCGGCGAAACCGCCGACATGCTGCGCCAGTCGGTGCGCGGCTTCGTCGACAACGAGCTGGCGCCGCGCGCCGACGAGATCGACAAGACCAACGAATTCCCGCGCGACCTCTGGACCAAGCTGGGCGATCTCGGCCTGCATGGCATCACGGTGGAGGAGGAGTTCGGCGGCTCCGGCCTGGGCTATCTGGAGCATTGCATCGCGGTCGAGGAGGTGAGCCGCGGCTCGGCCTCGGTCGGCCTGTCCTACGGCGCGCATTCCAATCTCTGCGTCAACCAGATCCGCCGCAACGGTTCGGCCGAGCAGAAGAAGCGCTACCTGCCCAAGCTGATCAGCGGCGAGCATCTCGGCGCGCTGGCGATGAGCGAGCCGAATGCCGGCTCCGATGTCGTGTCGATGAAGCTGCGCGCCGACAAGAAGGGCGACCGCTACATCCTCAACGGCAACAAGATGTGGATCACCAACGGCCCGACCGCCGATGTGCTGGTGGTCTATGCCAAGACCGATCCGAATGCCGGTCCGCGCGGCATCACGGCCTTTCTGGTCGAGAAGGGCTTCAAGGGATTCTCGACGGCGCAGAAGCTCGACAAGCTGGGCATGCGCGGCTCGGATACCGGCGAGCTGGTGTTCCAGGATTGCGAGGTGCCGGAAGACAATGTGCTCGGCAGCGTCGGCAAGGGCGTGAATGTGCTGATGAGCGGCCTTGATTACGAGCGCGCGGTGCTGGCCGCCGGACCGCTCGGGATCATGCAGGCGGCGATGGATGTGGTGCTGCCCTATATCCACGAGCGCAAGCAGTTCGGCGCGCCTATCGGCAGCTTCCAGCTGATCCAGGGCAAGGTCGCCGACATGTATACCGAGATGAATGCGGCGCGCGCCTATGTCTACACCGTCGCCAAGGCGTGCGACCGCGGCCTGACGACCCGCAAGGATGCCGCCGGCGCCATCCTGTTCGCGGCCGAGAAGGCGACCAAGCTGGCGCTCGACGCCATCCAGATCCTCGGCGGCAACGGTTATATCAACGACTATCCGACCGGCCGCCTGCTGCGCGACGCCAAGCTTTACGAGATCGGCGCGGGGACATCGGAAATCCGCCGCATGCTGATCGGCCGCGAAATCTTCGAGGAGACCAAGTGATCCGTTTTCTGCTGACATTACTGGTAGCGTTTTCAATTACCGCGCCGGCCGTCGCCGCCGATGAAGATTCCCGCTGGTCGCCGATCGATGCCGGCGACCGCAAGGTGCAATGGCCGGCAGAGAACCTGGCCGCGACCCCGCATCTGGCAGAAGGGTTCAGCGGCCCGCTGGGCTACCGGGTCGAGCGTTATTTCTGGCGCGCGCAGAAGCCGGCGGGCGCATTCGGCATCGTCGTGCTGCGCGACCTCACCGGCGACGATCATTACCTGAGCGGGCCGGTCGATCTGATGAAGTTCGCCGTCACCGTGCTGAAGGGCCTGGAGGCGCCGAAGCCGGAGGCGCTGGAGGCCAAGGATGCGGTGCTGTCTACCGCCAGCGGCAGGGCCTATGCGCGGCGCTTCGAGCTGGGCGCCCGGCAATGCCTGGCGCTCGGATTCTATGCCGGTCCGGACGGTAAGGGCAGCCCGAAGGACGCTCCGCTGCCGGAAGGGAGCATCCGGCTCGATGGCGTCTACTGCGCGACCGCGGGAGAGGAGATGACGGCGGAACGCGCCGCGGCGGCGGCCCGGGCGCTGCGCATCGGTCCGCCCCCGGAAGCCGAGCCGGCCACCGCCCAGAAGAAATAACGTCCAGGTCCACCCGGAGACGAAGACATGCTGAGCCAGGAACAGCAGATGATCCGCGACATGGCGCGCGACTTCGCGCGCGAGCGCCTGGCACCGGGCGCGGCGGAGCGCGACCGCAGCGGCGAACCGCCGCGCGCGCTGCTGCGCGAGATGGGGCGGCTCGGCCTGATGGGCATGGGCGTGCCCGAGGACTGGGATGGCGCCGGAGCCGACTTCGTCGCCTATGTGCTGGCGCTGGAGGAAATCGCCGCCGCGGACGGCGCCGTCAGCACGATCATGTCGGTGAACAATTCCCCGGTCTGCGCCGCCCTGCTGCGTTATGGCCGCCCGGAGCAGAAGGAGCGCTACCTGAAGCCGCTGGCGCGGGGCGAGTGGATCGGCGCCTTCTGCCTGACCGAGCCGCAGGCCGGTTCGGATGCCGCGGCGCTGAAGACCCGGGCGCGCCGGGACGGCAACAAATGGGTGATCAGCGGGGTGAAGCAGTTCATCACCTCCGGTTCGATCGCCAGGGTGGCGCTGGTCTTCGCCGTCAGCGATCCGGGGCAGGGCAAGCGCGGGATTTCCTGTTTCGTGGTGCCGACCGATACGCCGGGCTACAAGGTCGCCAGCGTGGAGCGCAAGCTGGGCCAGAAATGCTCCGATACCTGCCAGATCGTCCTGGAGGACGTGACGGTCGGCGACGATGCATTGCTGGGCGAGGAGGGCGAAGGTTACCGGATCGCGCTGGCCAACCTGGAATCCGGCCGGATCGGCATCGCGGCCCAGGCGGTCGGCATGGCCCGCGCGGCATTCGAGGCGGCCCTGGCCTATGCCGGGGAGCGGCAGGCCTTCGGCACGGCGATCGCCAACCACCAGGCCGTCGCCTTCCGGCTGGCCGACATGGCGACCCGGATCGAGGCCGGGCGGCAGATGGTGCTGAACGCCGCCCGGCTCAAGGATGCCGGCCGGCCCTGCCTGAAAGAGGCCAGCATGGCCAAATTGTTTGCGTCGGAAATGGCCGAGCGCGTATGCTCGGATGCCATCCAGATTCATGGCGGTTACGGCTATCTCGCCGACTTCCCGGTCGAGCGCATCTACCGCGATGTCCGGGTCTGCCAGATTTACGAGGGCACCAGCGACGTGCAGCGGCTGGTGATCAGCCGGGCTTTGACCGGCACCTGAAAACGGGGGAGACGTGTACCAGTCCAACGAGATTCTCTTCGTTGCATCTCTGTTGGTCCTGGTCAGCATTCTCGCGGGCTCGGCTTCCAGCCGCCTCGGCGTGCCTTTCCTGCTGGTCTTCCTCGGGCTCGGCCTGCTGGCCGGCGAGGGGGGGCCGGGCGGCATCGTCTTCAACGACTACGAACTGACCTATGCCGTCGGCTCGGCGGCGCTGGGCATCATCCTCTTCGATGGCGGCCTGCGGACCCATTTCGCGACGGTGAAGCTGGTCGTCGGGCCGGCCTTCGCGCTGGCTACGGTGGGTGTGGTAGTGACCGCGGCCCTGGTGGGGCTGGCAGCCTATTTCGCCCTCGATCTCGGATTGCAGGAAGCCTTCCTGGTGGGCGCCATCGTCGGCTCGACCGATGCCGCGGCGGTGTTTTTCCTGCTCAACGTGAAGGGCATGGCGCTGCAGCGGCGCGTCGGCGGCACGCTGGAAGTCGAATCCGGCATCAACGATCCGATGGCGATCTTCCTCACCATGATGATCGTCGAGCTGCTGCGCCTGGGCCAGCCGCCGGAGACGCTGGAGCTGATCGGCCTGTTCCTGCTGCAGATGGTTGGCGGCCTGGCGATCGGCCTGGTCGGCGGCTTCCTGCTGGTCGCCCTGTTCAACCGCGTGCCGGTGGCGGGAGGGCTCTATCCCATCGTGGCGATGGCGGCCACGCTGCTGATCTTCTCCGGCGCGCATTTCATGCATGCCTCGGGCTTCCTGGCGGTCTATGTCGCCGGCCTCGTGCTCGGCAACCGGCGCCATCACGGCGCGCAGGTGATCCTGCGCTTCTACGACGGCCTGAGCTGGCTCGGGCAGATCATCATGTTCCTGCTGCTCGGCCTGCTGATGACGCCGGACGACATGACGCCCTATTTTCTCGGCAGCGGCATCGTGGCCGGTATCCTGATCGTGCTGGCGCGGCCGGTGGCGGTGCTGCTCTGCCTGCTGCCCTTCCGCTACACGATGCGCGAGATCGGCTTCGTCTCCTGGATCGGCCTGCGCGGCGCGGTGCCGATCTTCCTTGCCACCATTCCGGTGATTGCCGGCGTGCCCGACGGGGAAATCTATGTGACGGCGGCTTTCGTCTGCGTCGTTGCTTCGCTGGCGCTGCAGGGCTGGACCATCGGCCCGGCGGCGCGGCTGTTCGGCCTGGAGCTGCCGGCCGCGCCGGACGCGCCGACCCGCACCGACATCGATCTCGGCTCGGCGCTGGATCGCGACATTGCCAGCTATCGCATCGGTGCTGCCGCGCCGGCGCTGGGCTATCGCTTTGCCGAGCTGCCGCTGCCGCGACGCTGCCGCATCATCTCGGTGATCCGCGACGGCACCGTGATGGACCGCGCGCGGCTCGAGGCCCTGCAGGAGGACGATTACCTTCTGGTACTGGCCCCGCCCGAGCAGTTCTTTGCGCTCGACCGGATGTTCACCGCGCGCAAGGAGTCGAAGAAGCGCCGCAAGAAGCGCGAGCGCGGCGAGGAAGTGTTCGGCGAGTTCGTGCTGACCGGCGATACTTTGCTCGGCGAGGTGGCGCTGCTGTACGGCCTGCCGGTCGACGAGAAGGACCG
>CAYSCA010000017.1:0-27279 GCA_964429465.1 uncultured Rhodospirillaceae bacterium | reverse complement strand
AACTGCTGCATGTAGTCGTACTTGTCCTTCATCTCCTTGTAGCGGAGGAAGGCCGAGTATTCCTCTTCCGGCATGCCGATCGTGTCGAGCAGGTGGGAATAGGCAGCGATATGCACGGTCTCCATGTTGGAGAAGGAGGCCAGCATCATCTGGATCTCGGTCGGTTTGAACACCCGCGCGTAATGCTTCATGTAGCAGTTGTTCACTTCCACATCGGCCTGGGTGAAGAAGCGGAAGATCTGCGTCAGCAGGTTCTTCTCGCCCGGCGTCAGTTTCTTCTGCCAGTCCTTCACGTCATCGGCGAGCGGCACTTCCTCGGGCAGCCAGTGGACGCGCTGCTGGGTCATCCAGGCCTCGTAGGCCCAGGGATACCGGAACGGCTTGTAGACCGGCTTGGCGTCCAGCAGCGACATGACTCCCCCTCGAACTGAATGGCGGTGCGAGAGGCGACTATCGCAACATGTTGTGGCCCCTTCAAGGGGCTTTAAACTAAATCTTGGGGATGAGCCTGTGGATTATTCCGATTCCCGGGCCAGCAGGCTGTCGGCCAGGCCGCGCAGCTCGGCCCGCAGCCGGCCCAGCCCCTTGAGGTCCAGCGGCAGCAGGCAGGCGAGGTCCCGCTGCAGGGCCGCCACGTCGCGCTGCAGCGCCTGGCCCCGGGGCGTCAGGCTGACGGCGACCTGGCGCTCGTCGGCCTTGCCGCGCCGGCGCGCGACCAGGCCGGCCTGCTCCATGCGCTTGAGCATGGGCGTCAGCGTGCCGGAATCGAGATGCAGGCGCTCGCCGATGGCCTTCACGGTCAGGCCGTCCTGTTCCCACAGCACCAGCATGACCAGGTATTGCGGATAGGTCAGTCCGAGCGGCTCCAGCCGGTCGCGGTAGAGCCGCGTCATCGCATTCGACGCCGCATAGAGCGCGAAGCAGAGCTGGTGGTCCAGTTTCGAGGCGGTATCGGCCGACATGACGATTCGCAGTGTAGTTTGGCGGCGCCGGCTTGTGCAGCCGGCGCCGCAATCGGTGCTCAGACGGTGGTTTCGAGCGTGACGTCGATATTGCCGCGGGTCGCCTTGGAATAGGGGCAGACCTGGTGCGCGGCCGCGACCAGCGCCTCGGCCTGGGCCTTGTCCATGCCCGGCAGCGCGACCTTGATCACGCCGTTCAGCCCGAAGCTGGTTTCGTCCTTGCCGATGCCGATGGTGACGCTGACCGTATTGCCCTGCGGCAGCGTGACCTTCTGGTTGCGGGCGACGAGGCCGAGCGCGCCCTGGAAGCAGGCAGCATAGCCCGAGGCGAACAGGGTCTCGGGGTTGGCGGCATTGCCCGGCCCGCCGAGTTCCTTCGGCATGGCAAGGTTGAGGTCGATGATGCCGTCGGCCGAGCTGACCTTGCCGGCGCGGCCGCCGGTGGCCGTGGCGGTGGTGGTGTAGAGCGGGGTGATCGCCATGGATGTCTCCTGTCCTGGAAGGTTTCTGGGTAAGTGGCGAAGGGGAAAATAGGCCAGAGTTAGATTGCTTACAATTTAATTTTGTGTGATCTGTATCACGCCCGGCGTCGCGCGGCCCCGGCCCGCAGAGGCAATCCGGCCTAAATACTTTTCCCGGCCCGATTTTTGCCCGATTCAGGGAGTGCCATAGCCGCATCCCGGCAGTTGTTCCGAGGAGCATGGCATGGCCGACATTACCCATCATCGGGAAATCCGGTACGGTGAGCGGGAAATCCGCTATCGCGGCAGCCGCAGCATTCCGGGCCGGCCGGCGCATGAATTGCGGCGCTGGCAGGACTGGGCCAATACGGCGCTCGGCATCCTGATGGCCGCCTCCCCCTGGCTGGTCGGCTATACCGGGCTGGAAGACGCCACGCTGAACGCGGTCCTGATCGGCTTCCTGGTTTTTGCCCTCTCGGCGCTCGCCCTCACTTTGCTTGACCATTGGGAGGCCTATCTCAATGCCATGCTCGGCGCCTGGCTCGTGCTGTCGCCGTGGCTGCTGCGCTTCGACGGCTTCGAGATGGTGAAATTCACCCATCTGGCCGTCGGGGCATTCATCCTCGTCATCGCCGCGCAGGAGATCTGGCAAGGCCGCTCGAACTCCTGACAGCGAGGCAAGCGAAAGGAGATGGTCGATGGCTATCGTCAAGCCTTTCATCTACCGCCACTGGCAGGACTGGGCCGACCTGATGCTGGGCCTGCTGATCCTGCTGTCGCCCTGGCTGCTCAACTTCACCGGCAGCGCGGCGCCGACCGTCAACGCGCTGGTGGTCGGCGGCGCCATCATCGCGCTGTCGGCGCTGGCGATCCGGCATCTGGAGCCATGGGAGGAATGGCTGCAGATCGCGCTCGGGCTCTGGCTCATCCTGTCGCCCTGGCTGCTCGATTACGGCATGGCGAGCCATGCACGCGGCAGCCATGTGGCGCTGGGCCTGCTGATCACGCTGTTGGCGGCCTCCGAATTGTGGGAAGAAAGCCAGACCGGCGAGCCCGACCGCGTCGAGCGCTGACCCGAAGGCCCGGATGCCGCAGGGCGGCCGCCTCGGCCCCCGGGGAGCGGCTGTGCTATGGTGGGAAGAGCGAGGTGACGGGATGGATATGACCAAACGGTTCGGGCGCGGCGGCGAAGACGGGAGCGAGGCTTACGAGGTGCAGCATGACGACGCCGAATGGCGCCGCCGGCTGACGCCCGAGCAATATGCGGTGCTGCGCCAGCATGGCACCGAACGGCCGCATTCCAGTCCGCTCGATCGGGAATACCGGCAGGGCCGGTTTCTCTGCGCCGGCTGCAACCAGGCGCTGTTCGATTCCGATACCAAGTTCGATGCCGGCTGCGGCTGGCCCAGCTTCTGGGCGCCGCGCGAGGATGCTGTCGCCACCTCGACGGACCAGAGCTTCGGCATGATCCGCACCGAAGTGCATTGCGCGCGCTGCGGCGGCCATCTCGGCCATGTCTTCGACGACGGCCCCGAGCCGACCGGCCAGCGCTACTGCATGAACGGCGTGGCGCTGAAGTTCGAGCCGGAGTGACTGCATGGCGTCATCCCGGGCGCAATGCAGCACAAAGTGACGCGTTGCACACCCGGGATCTCGCTGGACAATGGGATCCCGGCTCTCGCGTCGCTCGGCCGGGATGACGACCAGGAAAGACGGCCAGGGATTTCTCCCGGGCCGTTTCCTTTTCAACAGGTTCTGCCGCTTACCGGCAGGCCGGTCTCACTGGCAGGACAGGCATTCCTCGTAATCCACCGCCTCGCGCGGTCCGCCGCCGGCGGCGGCGGCCGCCGCCAGCGGCAGCTCCAGATCGGCCGGGTTGGGCAGGCGCTGCGGCCGCTCGCCCTCGTTGACCTTGCCGACCAGCGGGATCGAGACCACGTTGGTGCCGGCATCGGCGGCGGACTTGCCCGATACCGTCTCGGCGCGCTGGATCGACAGCGAACGACAGTAGTAGAGGCTCTTCACGCCCTTCTTCCAGGCCTGGAAGTGGATCTGGTGCAGATCGCGCTTATGCACGTTGGCCGGCAGGAAGATGTTCAGGCTCTGCGCCTGGCAGATATAGGGCGTGCGGTCGGCGGCGAGATCGATCAGCCAGCGCTGGTCGATCTCGAAGGCGGTGCGGAAAACGGCTTTCTCGTCGTCGGTGAGGAAGTCGAGATGCTGCACCGAACCGCCATTGGTGGTGATCGACGACCAGGTCTCGTCGTCGTTCTTCTCATACTGCTCCAGCGTCTTCTCGAGATAGCGGTTGCGCACCGAGAAGGAGCCCGACAGCGTCTTGTGAGTGAAGGCATTGGCCACGTTCGGCTCGATGCCCGGCGAGGCGCCGCCGGCGATGATCGAGATCGAGGCGGTCGGCGCGATCGCGATCTTGTGCGAGAAGCGCTCCATGATGTTGTATTCGGCCGCGTCCATGCAGGGGCCGCGCTCTTCCGCCAGCTTGCGCGATGCGGCGTCGGCCTGGTCCTTCACATGCTTGAAGATGGTGCGGTTCCACACCTTGGCCATCACGCTTTCCCACGGCACGTTGTTGGCCTGCAGGAAGGAGTGGAAGCCCATGACGCCGAGGCCGACCGAGCGCTCGCGCTGCGCGGCGTAGCGCGCCTTCGCCATGCTGTCGGGCGCGTTCTTGATGAAATCTTCCAGCACGTTGTCGAGGAAGCGCAGGCAATCCTCGATGAACAGCGGATGCTCCTTCCATTCGTGGAAATATTCGAGGTTGAGCGACGACAGGCAGCACACGGCGGTGCGCTGCTGGCCGTGATGGTCGATGCCGGTCGGCAGCGTGATCTCGCTGCACAGATTCGAGGTCTTGACGCTGAGGCCGGCCAGCTTGTGCTGCTCGGGCAGGGCGCGGTTCACATGGTCGATATAGACGATGTAGGGCTCGCCGGTCTCGATGCGGGCGGTGAGGATGCGGATCCACAGCGAACGCGCCGAGACGGTGCGCTGCACGCTGCGGTCATGCGGGCTGCGCAATTCCCAGATCTCGTCGTTTTCAACAGCGCGCATGAAGGCATCCGAAATCAGGATACCGTTATGCAGGTTCAGCGCCTTGCGGTTCGGATCGCCGCCGGTCGGACGGCGGATCTCGATGAATTCCTCGATCTCCGGATGGTCGATCGGCAGGTAGCAGGCGGCCGAGCCGCGGCGCAGCGAGCCCTGCGAGATCGCCAGCGTCAGGCTGTCCATCACGCGGATGAAGGGGATGATGCCCGAGGTCTTGCCGTTCTGCCCGACCTTCTCGCCGATCGAACGCAGGTTGCCCCAGTAGCTGCCGATGCCGCCGCCGCGCGCCGCCAGCCAGACATTCTCGTTCCACAGGCCGACGATGCCGTCCAGGCTGTCATTCGCCTCGTTGAGGAAGCAGGAGATCGGCAGGCCGCGATTGGTGCCGCCATTCGACAGCACCGGAGTCGCCGGCATGAACCAGAGCTTGGAGATGTAGTTGTACATCCGCTGCGCATGCGCGGTGTCGTCGGCATAATGACTGGCGACGCGCGCGAACAGGTCCTGGTAGGACTCACCCGGCAGCAGATAGCGGTCATCCAGCGTGGCCTTGCCGAAATCGGTCAGCAGGCGGTCGCGGCTGCGGTCGATTTCGATGCGGATGCCGCGTTCGGTCTGGAGAGTGTTCAGCACGGATGGCGTCCCCTTTTTTATCGCGGCTCGGGACCAGGTGTTGTGGTCAACCGCGCCGGCCGTAATACCAAGAATCCAAATATCTGCCGCCGCAGCCTGTCCGGCGTCGCATATCCCCCCACTTCAATCCCGGAATTCCGGCAAAATCGGTCCGGGAAGCGGCGCGACGTCGTCTCGAAACAAACCCAACGAACACTAGATATGGTATCCAGAGTTAAAGGAGCGTCAATGGGATGTATGAGTCCGGCCTGCAAAAATTTGCCTTGACGGTTCGGCTCCGGCGTGAACCCCCAGGTTTTATGCCGTGTCGCGGCTGTCTCGCAGGTGCAGCATGCATGCCTGTGGATAGCGTGGATAAGTCGCTGCTGCCCGCGCGTGGTGAAATCCGCCGTTAACCAATCTCCTCTAGATGTTGCGGTAACGACACAGGATTCCGCTCAGCATGGGCTTTTGCGCCAGGCGGGATTGGTGTTTCAATGCCGATGTTACGCGATCCGACCGGCCCGGAAGTTGTTCCGGCTGCCCGGCGGGGGAGGATGCGATGCTGATCAAACACCCGCGTGCCGAAATGGCGGCCAATGCCGGCAAGCCGGCGAGCCAGGCAGCGCTTGAGCGCGCCGAAGGCGCGGTCGCCGAACTGGTGGGCCAGCCGGCGCTGGAGCGCCGCCGGCGCATCCTGATCGGCATCGGTGCCACGATCAGCATCCTCTGGCTCGGCACCTGCGCGCTGTATGTGCAGAACTCCATCGGCTGGCAGAATCTCTGGCAGGTGCTGCCGCATGAGCTCGGCGGCTTCCTCGCCGGTGCTGCCGCGCCGCTCGCCTTCCTCTGGCTGCTGCTGATGAATCTGTGGCGCGGCACCGCCATCCGGCTGCAGGCCGCGGCGCTGCATCACGTGCTGCTCGATCTGACCTATCCGACGCCGGAAGCCGAGCGCCGCGTTTCGGCGCTGGCCGGTGCGCTGCGCCGCCAGGCGCGCGAGATGGAGGAAGCCGCGCAATCGGCGACCGACAAGATCGGCAGCCTGGGCGAGACGATGGCGGGCCAGCAGCAGGCGCTGCTGAGCGCCGCGTCCGGCGCCGGCGAGCAGGTGGCGGTGCAGACGAAACAACTGGCCGGCACGCTGAGCCAGTCCTCGCAGGTGCTGCTGGCCGCGGCCGAGCAGGTCAATCGCGATCTCGACGCCGCCGTGCAGGGCCTGGCCGGCCGCTTCGAGGAGCAGAGCACCGCGCTGGTGCAGGCGGCGGCCAAGGTCGGCGAGGAGATGGAATCCAAGGTCTCCGGTCTCGGGCAGACGGTGTCGACCCAGGCCCAGGTGCTGCTGCAGGCCGCCGACGTGATCACCCGCGAGATCGAGACGGCGCGCGGCATCTTCCAGAGCAAGGCGACCGAGATCACCCGCATCACCTCCGCGATCCAGTTCCAGAACGAGCGGGTCGAGGAATTGTCGCGCCGCCATGGCGAGCTGATGGAGAAGGCGGTCGAAAAGGCCGCCGAAGTGGCGCAGCAGATCGGCGCCGATCTCGAGCGCAAGATCGTCGCGCTCGAGCAGGCGGTCACCCGCGCCGGCGGCGAGGCGACGCGCATCGGCGCATCCTTCGCGGAATCGGCGAATGTCATCACGACGGCGGCGGAAGTCACGGTGGCGCGCGCGACGGCTGCCGGCGAAAGCTTCGGCCGCGAGACCCAGACCTTCAGCGCGGCGAGCCAGAAGGTGATCTCCTCGGCCGAGGCCGCCGGTACCGTGCTGCGCGAGCGCGTGCGCGAGATCGAACATGCCACCAGCACCACGATCGGCCGCATCCGCGATATCGGCGAGACGCTGCGCACGGAAGTCGGCACTCTCGACGAGCAGGGCAGCCGCGTCACCGAACGCCTGCGGCTGGCCAGCGACGACATGCGCGACCGCACCGGCCTGCTGGAGCAGGCGGGGGCTGCCGCGACCAAGCAGGCCGATGCCTTCGCGGAAGCCGCGATGCAGGCCGAGCAGCGCCTGAAGCTGACCGGCGACCTGGTGCGCCATCAGGCCGACCAGCTTGGCCATGCCGCCGAACTGGCCGACCAGCGCCTGGCGCAGGCCGGCGACGCGCTGCGCCGCGAAAGCGCCAGCATGACCGGCACCCTGCAGCAGATCGCCGAGCGCGCCATGCGCAGCGGCGACGAGCTGAAGCAGCGCGCCGACAATCTGGACGAGACCGCGGGCCGCGCCATCGCCAAGATCGGCGAGGCCGACAATGCCATCAAGACGCGGATCGAAAGCCTCGGCCAGGCCGGACGCGATGCGCAGGCCATGGCCGCCCAGGTGCAGGAGACGATGGCGCAGGCCAATGCCCTGCTGGCCCAGGCGACGCAGCGCGCCGACGAGCAGATCGAGGCGGCCGGCACCCAGCTGCGCGGCCATGCCGATCAGCTCGGCTCGACGGTCACCGACATCGCCCGTCGCATCACCGCCACCGGCGAGCAGATGCGCGAGCAGATCGACACGCTGGACCAGGCCGCCGCCCGCACCGCGCAGCGCCTGCGCGGCGCCGGCGAAAGTGCCGGCCAGGATGCCGTGCAGCTGCAGGCGGTTGCCGAGCGCGCCAGCCAGCGCCTGCACCAGGTCAGCGAGATGGCGCAGAACCAGGCCCATGCGCTCACCGCCGCCGCCGAGCGCGCGGCGATGGAATCGCAGCTCGCCGGCAGCACGGCGCAGGCGCGCGCCAAGGATCTGCAGGATCTCTCGCTGGCGATCGCCGAGGCGATGGCCTCGCTGGCCGAGAAGGCGGCTGCCCAGACCACGGCGCTGGTCGGCATGAGCGAGAAGGCGCAGATCGAGGCGGCGGCGCTGAATGCCGCGGCCGAGAAGGCGACGTCGAGCATCAACGAGGCCGGCGACACTGCCCGCATCCGTTCGGAGGAACTGGGTCACGCGGCGCAGGGCGTGGTCGACCGCACGCTGGAACTGCGCAGCACCATCCACGACCAGGCCGGCGCGCTGGCCGCGCTCAGCACCGAGCTCAGCCGCCAGGCCGAGAATATCCGCGAGAATTTCCGCGGCCGGGTGCAGGAGCTCACCGAGGCGTCCGATGCGGCCATGCTCAAGTCGGCCAATATCGGCGAGGCCTTCCGCCGCCAGGCCGGCGAGGTCAGCCGCGTTTCCGACGAGGCGGTCTCCCGCATCGAGCAGGTCGGCTCCACCTTCGATGCCCGCGCCCGCGAGATCAACCTTGCGGTGGGCAATGCCTCGGGCCGCATCGACGATGCCTCGGAAGTGCTGCGCAACCGCACCCGCGAACTGGCGAATATCGTCGAGGACGCGATGAAGCAGACCGACCGGATGAGCGACGGCTTCCGCCGCCAGGCCGACGAGGTCGATACCCGCGCCGCCCGCCTCAGCGAGAAGGTCACCGAGATCGGCGAACGGCTGTCGCGCACCGGCAACGAATTCGGCGCCGTCACCGACCGCGCCACGGCGCGCGCCTCCGAGACCGCCGAGCTACTGTCGCGGCGGGCGCAGGAGCTGTCCAACGCCGCGGCCCGCGCCGCCAGCGAGGCGGCCAATGCCGAGGCCAGCCTGAAGGCGGATTCGAAGGCCCTGGCCGAAGCCGCGAAGTCGGCCAGCGTGGAAGCCGAGGCGCTGCGCAAGGCGACCCAGGCGCTGCGCGGCGAGCAGTTCCTCAAGACGGCGGCCTTCATCACCGGCCATCTCAACTCGATGGCCATCGACATCACCCGGCTGCTCAACCGCGACCTGTCGGAAGACCTGTGGCGGCGCTACTACAAGGGCGAGCGCGGTCTGTTCACCCGCAAGCTGATCGACCAGCGCGACATCGACAAGATCCGCGAGAAGTACCAGGAGAACGGCGAGTTCCGCGACTTCACCGACCGCTACATCGCCGAATTCGAGCGCGTGCTGGCCGGCGCCAAGGGCGTCGAGCACGAGGAATTGCTGACCTCGGCCTTCGTCACCGCCGATATCGGCAAAGTCTATCTGCTGCTGCGCGAGGCGGTCGGCAAGACGCGGCTCTGACGGCATGGCGGCGCCGGCGCTGAAAGACTGGGTCGGCGGCTCGCAAGAGGCCGCCGACTTGCTTTTGCCCGAACGCAGCATCGCGCTTTCCCGCGCGCTCGACCTGCCCGATGCCGATCTGGTTGCCGGCGCGCCTCTGCCGCCGCTGCGGCACTGGCTCTATTTCTGGCAGGCGATGCCGCGCGCCCAGCTCGGCCGCGACGGGCATCCGGCTCTGGGCGGCTTCCTGCCCGATATCGGCAAGCTGTGGGGCAGCCCGACGCGCCGCATGTGGGCGGGCAGCCGGATCGGCTTCCATCGCCCGCTCGGGCTGGGCACGACCCTGCGTCGCGTCTCCACGGTTGAGTCGGCCGTCGAGAAATCCGGGCGCAGCGGCCGACTGGTCTTCGTCACCGTACGGCACGAAATCTTCGACGAGACCGGCGCGCTGGCGCTGACCGACCGGCATGACATCGTCTATCGCGAGGAAAAGCCGGGCGGGCAGGGCGCCCTGCCGCCGCCCGAGCCGGCGCCAGCAGATCACCAATGGGAGGACGGCTTCACCGCCGATCCGGTGCTGCTGTTCCGCTATTCGGCGCTGACCTTCAACGGCCATCGCATCCATTACGACCGCGACTATGCGATGAAGGTGGAAGGCTATGGCGGCCTGGTGGTGCATGGGCCGCTGCTGGCGACCCTGCTGGCGGATTTCGCGCTGACACTCAAACCCGGCCAGGTGATGCAGGAATTCTCGTTCCGCGGCCGCCGCCCGGTGCTCGACGGCCAGGCTTTCCGGCTGCGCGCGAAGGCGCTGGACGAGACCGGCCTGTCGCTCTGGATCGCCGATGCCGATGGCGCGCTGGCGATGACGGCGGAAGCGCGGTTCTGACGGAACTCTCATCCCGGCGCATGGTTTCTGCTGCTGTTCGACAGCACAGGAGTAAACCATGGCGACGCAAAGCCTGCATGACCTGCTGGTCTCCGACCTGCAATATCTCTATTACGCCGACAGGCAGTTGCAGAAGACCTTTCCGAAACTGGCCAGGGCAGCGCGCTCGGATTCCCTGAAACGGCTGTGCAGGGAAGGCGTCGAGTATACCGCCGAACGGCTGGAGCGGCTGGAAACGGTGTTCGACCAGCTTGACGCCAATCCGCGCGCCAGGACCTCGCATGGCATGAAGGGCCTGATCGAGGAGGCGCAGCAGGTGGCGGAGAAGGATCTCGCCGGCGGCGTGAAGGATGCCGCGCTGCTCGCCGCGATCCAGCGCATCTCGCATTACGGCATCGCCTCCTACGGCACGGCGGCGGCTTACGCCGATGCGGTCGGCGAAAGGAAGGCGGCAAGAATCCTCGCGCGCAGCCTGAAGGAGAAGAAGGATGCCGACGAGGAGATGACCGAGATGGCGGAAACCGAGATCAATCCGGCCGCGCTGGCAGGCGAGGACGAATACGAAGACGAGGAGTAGGTTCGCTTTACCCTCATGTCATGCCCGGGCTAGACCCGGGCATCTCGGCTAAGACAAAGACGTGGATGGTCGGGACGAGCCCGGCCATGACAAGATTGAGCGGGCTTACGTTTCCGGGGCGACGATTTTCCGGCCACGCCGGCGTGGCGCGGTGACTTTCGAGACGTCGAGCAGGTCGTCGAGCTGTGCCTCGGTCAGCCAACCTTTCTCGATCACCAGGTCGCGGACATTGCGGCCGGTCTTCAGGGCCTCCTTGGCGACGGCTGCCGCCTTCTCGTAGCCGATATAGGGATTGAGCACGGTGACGATGCCGACGCTTGCCTCGACATGGCGCTTGGCCTGGTCCGCATTGGCCTGGATGCCGGCAACGCATTTCTCCGCCAGCGTGCGCGAGGCGCGGGCGAGCAGCTGCATCGAGCTGAGCACGTTATAGACGATCAGGGGCTCCATGACATTGAGCTGCAGCTGGCCGGCCTCGGCGGCCATGGTGACGGCCATGTCCTTGCCGATCACCTGGAAGCAGACCTGGTTGACCACCTCCGGGATCACCGGGTTGACCTTGCCGGGCATGATCGACGAGCCGGGCTGCATCGGCGGCAGGGCGATCTCGTTCAGGCCGCCGCGCGGGCCAGAGGAGAGCAGCCGCAGATCGTTGGCGATCTTCGACAGCTTCACGGCAATGCGCTTGAGCATGCCGGAATAGAGCACGAAGGCGCCCATGTCCCAGCTTGCCTCGATCAGGTTGGCGGCGCGCACCATCTCGACGCCGCTGATGCGGGCCAGTTCATCGATCGCGAGATTCGAATATTCCGGCTCGGTGTTGATGCCGGTGCCGACCGCCGTGCCGCCCAGGTTGATCTCGCGGAACAGCTTGACGATCTCGTCGCCGCGCGCGACGTCTTCCTTGATGTTGATCGCGAAGGCCTCGAATTCCTGGCCCAGGGTCATCGGCACGGCATCCTGCAGCTGGGTGCGGCCCAGCTTGATGACATCGGCGAATTCGACGCCGCGCTGGCGGAATTCATAGGCGAGGTCGTCCAGCGCCTTCATCAGCTCGGCATGGCTGAGGATCACGGCAAGCCGCACGGCCGTCGGATAGACGTCATTGGTCGATTGCGACAGGTTGACGTCGTCGTTGGGATGCAGGTGGCTGTATTCGCCCTTGTGATAGCCCATCAGCTCCAGCCCGCGATTGGCGATCACCTCGTTGGCGTTCATGTTGGTGGAGGTGCCGGCGCCGCCCTGGAAGACGTCGATGGTGAACCATTCATGCAGCTTGCCGTCGACCAGTTCGTCGCAGGCCTTGGCGATGCCCTTGTATTTCTCGGGTTCCAGGTAGCCCAGCTTCTTGTTGGCGGTGGCGCAGGCCTTCTTCACCATGCCGAAGGCGCGGATCAGGTTCGGGTAGTGGTTGATGCCGATGCCGGAGATATGGAAATTCTCCAGCGCGCGCTGCGTCTGGATGCCGTAATAGGCGGTGGCCGGGATCGCCATTTCGCCGAGCGAGTCATGCTCCAGCCGTGTGGCGGTGTCGCTGCTCATTGTTGCCTCTGATGATTTATCGTTGTGGGATATTCCGACGGACACCGCCATTCTGCGCTGACGTAACGTCAATGCGAAGTGTCAGCGCAGTGATATTTCATTGTTGGGCTTATGGTTTCCCATGCAACCAAGGCATGGTGCCATGCGCGGCGATCAGTGCATACGCTAGACGGTCCGTTGCGCCTTGTCTTTGGCGTTGGTCGCCTCGATGGCGGCGCGAATATCCTGCCAGTCGGCATCCGTCAGTTCGGTCAGCGCGCCGAAGCCGCCGGCGCCGTTAAGCCACTGGCCGCCATCGATGGCGATCACCTCGCCGGTGATGTAGCCGACCTCGTCGCTGAGCAGAAAGGCGGCGAGATTGGCCAGCTCCGGCAGGTTGCCGACGCGCCGCATCGGAATGGCCCCGATCATCCTGCGCTCCAGCTCTTCCGTCGGCGCCAGCCGCTTGGTCATGCCCTCGGTCGGGAAGGGACCGGGCGCGATGGCATTGAGCCGGATGCCCTTCGGCCCCCATTCCACGGCCAGCGACTGCGTCATCGCCGCGATGCCGGCCTTCGACATGGCAGATGGCACGACGAAGGCCGAGCCGGTCCAGACCCAGGTCGTGACGATGGAGATGATGCTGCCGCCACGCTTTGCGGCAATCCAGCGCTTGCCGACCGCCTGGGTGACGTAGAAGCTGCCATGCAGCACGATATTGGCAATGGCGTCGAAGCCGCGCGGGCTCAGGTCTTCCGTCCTGGCGATGAAATTGCCGGCGGCGTTGTTCACGAGACCGTCCAGCGGGCCGTGCTGCCAGATCGCGGCGATCATCTCGTCCACGGCGCCGGCCACCCGGATGTCGCAGGAATGGATGTGGATCGCACCGCCGGTCGCGGCGGCCAGCTCGGCCGCCGCTTCCCTGAGCACGCCCTCGCGCCGGCCGCAGATATGCAATTCGGCGCCCAGTTCCATGAAGCGCCGGGCCATCGCCTTGCCCAAGCCGGTACCGCCGCCGGTCACCAGGATACGCTTGCCCTTGAACAGATCGCTGCGGAACATGGGACCTCCCTTGCGTTTCCTTTCCGGCTAGATTAGCCCGAAGGGCAGGATTTGCACCATCAGGGGAGATTTCCATGGATCTGCAACTCGCCGGCAAGGTTGCCATCGTCACCGGCGCCAGCAAGGGTATCGGCAGGGCCATCGCCGAAATGCTGGCGGCGGAGAACATGAAGCTGGTGCTGGCGGCGCGGTCGCAGGACCTGCTGGAGCAGCTGGCCGGCAGCCTGAAAACCGAATGCCTGGTGCAGGCGGTCGACCTGCGCGACCCGGCGATGCCGGCAAAGCTGGTCGCGGCAGTCGAGCAGCGCTTCGGCGGGATCGATCTTCTGGTCAACAATGCCGGCGCCACCAAACGCGGCGATTTCCTGGCCTTAAGCGACGAGGACTGGCAGGACGGCTTCGCGCTGAAATTCTTCGGCGCCATGCGCCTGAGCCGCGCGGCCTGGCCGCATCTGCAGAAAAGCCGGGGCAGCATCGTCAGCATCATCGGCGTTGGCGGCCGCACCGGCCAGGCCGAATTCGCCATCGGCGGTTCGGTAAACGCCGCGGCGATGAATCTGACCAAGGTGCTCGCCGATCGCGGCGTCGCGGACGGCGTGCGGGTCAACGCGATCAATCCCGGCACCATCGCGACCGAGCGGCTGCAGGTGCGGATCAAGAGCTTTGCCGCCGAGAACAGGATCAGCGAGGCGGAAGCAGCCCAGCGCATGCCGCGCGCCATGGGCGTGGCCCGGTTCGGCGAGCCGGCCGAGATCGCGCGGGCCGTCGCCTTCCTGGCCTCGCCGCAGGCCGCCTATCTGAACGGGGCGATCATCGATGTCGACGGCGGCCTGACGCGGACGTTGTGAGGATTGCGGCCATTCCTGCACTTGGTCGCTGTACAGCGTTTCTGTTGCTGGCCACCTTGCTGCTGGCCGGGGGCTGCGCGCCGCGCCTGCAGCCCTTGGGCGAGGCACAGGTGATGCCGGCGATGCCCTCGGCCGAGGATAGCTGGCAGGCCAGCGACGGACGGATTCTGCCGCTGCGGCGCTGGCTGCCAGAGGGCCGGCCGAGCGCCATCCTGCTCGCGGTGCACGGTTTCAACGATTACAGCAATGCCTTCACGGATGCGGGCGCATGGTGGGCCGAACGGGGCATCGCCACCTATGCGCCGGATCAGCGCGGTTTCGGCAATTCGGCCTATCGCGGGCTCTGGCCCGGCGGCGACCGGCTGGCGGAAGACGTCATCGAGCTGAGCAGGATCCTGCGCCGGCGCCATCCCGATACGCCGCTATTCTGGCTCGGCGAGAGCATGGGCGGGGCCGTCACGCTGGTCGCCCTCGAGCAGGGCGGGACAAAGCCGGACGGCCTGGTGCTGGTTGCGCCGGCGGTCTGGGGCCGCGACAGCATGCCCTGGTATTACAACGCGACGCTCTGGCTCGCGACCTACACCATTCCCTGGAAGACCTTCACCGGCAGCAGCCTGGACATCCAGGCATCCGACAATATCGAAATGCTGCGGCAGCTTGGGCGCGACCCGCTGTTCATCAAGGCGACGCGGGTCGATGCGATCCATGGCCTGGTCGATCTGATGGACCGGGCCGCGCTGGCCCGGCCGGAAGGATTGCCGGTCTTGCTGCTTTATGGCTCCAGGGACGAGGTCATTCCGAAGAAGCCGGTGGAGGCTTTCGCTGAAGACCTGAAGGCCGATCCTGCCGTCAATCTCCGGATCGCCGTCTATGCGAATGGCTGGCACATGTTGCTGCGCGATCTGCAGGCCGCCGTGGTGTGGCGCGATATCGCCGCATGGTTGGCCGACCGGCACGCGCCGCTGCCCTCCGGCGCCGAACGGCGCGAGCTGCCGCTATTTCCGGCCGAGAAGGGGGAATGACCGGAATGACTCGCGCGACGCTGGCCGATGCGCTCTGGGTGGCTGCGGGTATCACGCCCAGCCTCGCGCTGGTGCTCTGGATCATCGATGCCGAGCATGGTCTGGCGCTGACCTCGCTGGGCAGCACGGCCATCCTGCTCTTCTGTTTTCCCGCTCACGAAGGCTCCCGGCCCTTGGCGGTGATTGCCAGCCATCTACTGGGCGCGGCTCTCGGCATTGCGCTGCTGCAGCTGTTCGGCAGCAATGTATGGACGATGGGCGCGGGCGTTGCGCTCATCGCGGTCGTGATGAAGGCGTGCAACATCATGCATCCGCCGGCGGGCGCCAATCCGCTGATCGTGCTGAACCTCAAGAGCGGCTGGCTGTTCCTGGCCTATCCGCTGGGGCCGGCGCTGCTGATCCTGATTGTCGCCGTTTTCGCCTGGAGCCGCCTGCGGCCCGGCCCGGTCTGGCCGGTGCGCTGGCTTTAGCCGCGCAGGCGCGGCAGGGCGGCGATCGCCTCTTCCGGCGTGAGTTCCTGCAGGCTGGGGCGCTGGAGCAGACGGACCCAGTCACCGCGCGGCGACACCTTCCGCGGATCGGATTCCGCCGAATAGAGCACCAGCGACGGGCAGCCCGCGGCGGCGATCACATGCATCGGCCCGGTGTCATTCCCGATGGCAGCCGCCGCCGAGCGCGCCAGGGCGGCGATCTCGGCGATCGACGTGCGGTCGCAGAGGCTGACCGCACCGGGGCAATGGGCGGCGATCTCCTCGATCTCCGCGCGTTCCGCATTGCGCCCGATCAGGACCGGCGTGGTGCCGGCCGCCATGAGATGCCGGCCCAGTGCCGCGAACGCGGCGGCGGGCCAGCGCTTCGCCGGCCGGTGCGGCGAACCGCCGGGAACCAGCAGCGCAAATCGCCGCGGCAGGTCGAACGCCGCGATATCGGCCTGCAGGAAATCCAGGTCGGGCAGGCCGGGATCGGGAATACCGGCGAGCGCCAGTTGCCGGCGCCGCAATTCGCTGATGTGGACGGGATCAATGGGGTCAGGGATGAAGTGGGATGCTCCAGGGGCATTTCCGACCCATTCCGGCCGCTGCATTCCGGGCAGGCCGAGCAGGCGGAAATACCAGCGGGTGCGCTGGCTGCCCTGCAAATCGTAGATGCGTGCGAAACCGCCCTGCCGGATCCGGCCGAGCAGCATCAGCATCCGCCGGATATGCCAGAGCTTCGGCCGGTCGTCGCACCAGACATCCTCGAAATAGCCGGTGCGGCGCAGCAGGTCGGCGAACGGTCCGGTGGTCAGCAGGATGATCGGCTGTCCGCGATGATGCTCGCGGATCGCGCGGAATTGCGGCAGCGCGAGGATGACGTCGCCCAGGGCCGAATGTTTGATGACCAGGACAGGCTTCAAACAGTTTTGTCCTCATCCGGTGCGATGATCCGGGCCAGTGCCACCGTGCATGCCAGGGAGCACCAGAGCAGCATCGCCGGCCAGTTGCTGAAGAAGCTCTGGCTGACGGTGAACGGAAACAGGGTTACCACCGCGCTGCCGATCAGGAAGGCGCCGGCGATGCGGGCCTGCCTGTGGGCTGCAAGCGTCTTGGTCAGGGTCAGCAGCAATATGATGACGAAGGCGGCAAACCCGAGCGAGGCAAGAAGGCCCGCCTCGGAAAGCCACTCGACATAGATGTTGTGGGGATGCGGATTGCATTCCGACATGCCGAGCCGCGTTTTCAGCGCGTCGCAGGCAATCCGGTAATTCTTCAGTCCCACGCCGCTGAGGGGATTGTTCCACCATATCTGCAGTCCGGCGCGGATCAGCTCGCCATAGATCGAGTCCCATAGATCGCCGACGACGTCGATTGTCGTTTCGGCGCGCCTGAGAATTCTTTCGCTGGTGAGGAGGATTCCCGCAATTGCGAGGCCGGCTCCTGCAAGGCCGAGAAAGCCATGCAGCCGGTACTTCGGCAGCAGGATCGCGACGAGAAGGACGACCGCAGCCAGCGCGAAGATGGTCAGCAGGGACGCGGCCCGCTCGCCGGTCAGGAAGATGAACACCATCATGAGCGCGGCGAAGCCGAGGATCAGCGGCTTGGAATAGACGGGACGCTGGTGCTTGCGCGTCACGGCGAGCCAGACCCAGGCGGCTATCAGCGGCAGGCCGATCCGGGTGACGAAAATCCCGATATTCGGGCGGTCCAGCGGTCCGGTCAGGCGATTCGAGAAGATCGGCTGACCGCTCAGGGACACACCGAAAAGCAGCTGGATGAGGCCGTCTGCAGCCACGCCCAGCAGGATAATGCCCCAGATCAGGGCAACGGTCCTGACATCCCGTCGCGTCTTCACAATCCAGAAAGCGACGGCGGCGAAGAAGGCGATAAACCGGAACCAGGGCAGGCTGCGGGAATAGGAGGCCTCGACATCCAGTGCCAGGGGCGAGACGACGAGATTCAGGATCAGCCAGGCGGCCAGCAGCGGCAGAATGAGCGGATGCGTGAAGATCGCCCATTGCCGCCGCATCACAACGACGATCAGGAACGACAATCCGACCGCGACCACCATGGTATCGGCGAGGCCGCGCGAAAACAGCAATGCAGCCGGCAGCAGGGCGAACAGAAACACATTCGCCTGCCGAAGCCTGCTTACCCAGCCGGATTCTCCGGCAGCAATCGAGTCCACGTCAGTGTAGTCCTTCTATGAGCATCGGCGCCGGCCGGCGGATGCCATCGATTGCCCGGAATGCGGCGGCAAGCGAATCCAGCATCCGCTGGCTCGCTTCCGCCTGGCCGAGCTTGGTGCCGAGATACGACATCAGCACGGCAAGGCGGCGGGCAGGCAGGCTGCCTTGGCGCACCGCTTTCCAGGCCGTTGAAATGCAGGCCGCGTTCATGCGCCGGCGTTGACCCACGGTCAGTCCCCGGTTGTCCTGCAACGCATAATAATACGCGAAAAAGCGGTCATGGTGCTGTTGCCGCCTGTCGGCGGAGAGATGCGAGTTCGCCTGCGGCGCATAGGTGATGCCAGCGCGCAGGTCGACCATGCGGGTAGCCTTCGCAGCCAGTCGCAGCGGCAGGGCTTCGTCCTGGATGAATATCCGTTCGTCGCAGCCGCCGGCGGCGCGGAAGAGCGCGGCCTCCACCAGCCATGCCATGCGAACGATGCCGCGCGCCTGCAGCACCATGTCCAGCGGCGCGGCGCTGGCGGCAAAGGCCGGCCGGGGGCCGAGCGGCTCCGGGCTGATCTCGGTGGCGGGGCGGTTGCGGTGGACGACTTTGCCGTGAACCATCTCCGCCCGTTCCGCGCCGGCCAGCGTCGTCATGGTCCGCACCGCATCGGGCGCGATCATTTCATCGGCATCCAGCAGGCAGAAATATTTCCCCGCGGCTTCCCGTGCCCCCTGGTTGAGGCGGATGCTCGGGCCGGCATTCGCCGCATTCCGCAGGATGCGGACCTGGCCGAGCGCCGCCGCACGGGCTTCGATAAGGGCCATGGAATCGTCCTGGGAGGCGTCGTCGACGAAGATGTATTCGACGGGACACGGAAGATCCTGTGCCGCCAGGCTGTCCAGCACATGGGGCAGCACGTCCGCCTTGTTGTAAACCGGGATGATGAAGCTGATGTCGGGGCGGGCGGACATTGATGTGGTGCAATCGGGGAGCGAGTTGGCAAAGGCCGAATAACGGCTTCCACCGGCCATTACAAGCAGAGAGTGGGTTTACGGCCCGTGCTCCCGGAACAGGCGGGGATCAGGCCACGGCAACGAGGCGGATCGATTCCGCGGGAGGGCGGCGCGGCGGCGAGAATCCGTCGTAAGTCACTGGTGCGCCGAAGAATTCCCTTACGGGGGCTTCCCGCCGCGCCCGCGCCGTATCGGGGCCGCCGATATCGCCGCGGATTTCCAGCAGTTTCTGCAGCATGACTTCGACGCCGGCCGGGCTGCCCTGGGTCACCACCTCGGCGCGCGATTGCGGCGTCGGGCCGATTTTCCCGCCGGCCGCCAGGGTGGCACGCTGGAAGGGCAGATCGGGTATGATGCTGGTCACGCTCGACATGCGGCGAAACTAGCAAATGCCTCTCCCCACGGAAAGCGAATAGAACGATTTGTTAACCATACCGCCGGCGTCGCGGCTGGGCTCAATGGAAAAAGAAAGGGCGCTGCCAGCGGCAGCGCCCTGCTGGGGAGATACGGGAGACTTACTTGGCCAGCGGACAATGGCCTTCGCTCAAGGGGCGGAAAGCCTTCTCGGCCGGTACGGTGGCGACCACCTTCAGGTAATCCCAGTCGCCTTTCGATTCCGACGGCTTCTTGCCTTCGAGCAGATACATCGGGTGCAGTTTGCGGCCGTCGATGCGGATGCTGCCCTTGCCGAACAGCGGGTCATCGGTCGGCATCGCCTTCATCGCCGCAACCACCGCCCGGCCGTCCTTGGCCGAGCCGACCTTATCCACGGCCTTGAGGTAATGCAGGATGCTGGCATAGACGCCGGCATGCATGTCGTTGGGCATCATCTTCTTGGCGTGGCGCGCCTGGAAGCGCTTCGACCATGCCCGCGTGCCGTCGTTCAGATCCCAGTAGAAGGGAACCACCGACTGCAGGCCGGCCGTCGCTTTCAGGCCGAGCGCCGGCACATTGGTGACGCCGAAGATCAGGCCGACCAGGCGCTGCTTTTCGCCCAGGCCGAACTCGGCGGCCTGCTTCAGCGAGTTGGTGAGATCGCCGCCGGCATTGGCGAAGGCGACGACATCGGCGCCTGAAGACTGCGCCTGCAGCAGGAAGGAGCTGAAATCGCTGGTATTGATCGGGTGGCGGACCGAACCGACCACCTTGCCGCCCAGCGCCTTGATCTCGTCGGCCGCCTGTTTCTCCAGGTCATGGCCGAAGGCATAGTCGGCGGTGATGAAGAACCACGACTTGCCGCCCTGCGCAAAGGCCGCGCGTGCGGCCGAATGGCCATAGGACCAGGTATCGTAGGTCCAGTGCACGAAATTGGGCGAGCAGCGCTCGCCGGTCAGTCCCGCGCTGCCGGCGCCGGAGCCGATCACCACCTTGTTCTTGTCGGTGCCGATGGCGGAGACGGCGAAGGCGACGGCGGAATTCGGCAGGTCGACGATCATGTCGACATTCTCGGTATCGAACCACTGGCGCGCCAGGTTGGAGCCGATATCGGGCTTGTTCTGGTGATCGGCGGCGACGATCTCGACTTTGCGCTTGCCGCCGGCCTTGGCGTAGTCCTCGGCGGCCATCTGTGCCGCCAGCACCGAACCCGGTCCCTGGAAATCGGCATAGACGCTGGACTGGTCGTTCATCACGCCGATTTTCACGGATGAATTGTCGGCCGCCAGGGCCGAAGTACTCAGGCCTGCGAGCGCCAGGCCAGCCATAAGGATTCTGCGCATGGGTTTCCTCCGGTTATAATTGTAATGGGATATTACAATTATAGTAGAAAACTAAGCAAGCGGAAACCGGGGATGGCAAAGGGCGCCGCCCGGCGCGGTTACGCGCCGGTTACGACAGGGCGGAACGGAAGGGTTCAGGCCGCCCAGGCGGCGACCAGCATGTCGGCGCAGGCTTCCACGATGGCAGCCGCATCGAGGCCATAGGCGCCATAGAGCTCGGCGATATTGCCCGACTGGCCGAACCGGTCGACGCCCAAAGTGCGGACCTGGCCGCTCAGGATGCCGCCGAGCCATGACAGGGTCGCCGGGTGGCCGTCGACCACGGTAACGATCCCGGCCCGCGGCCGGCAGCGCGCAAGCAGGCTTTCGATATGCGACAGGCCGGCATGGCGGGACTGCGCCTTGCGCCAGTCGCGGAACAGCAGATCGGGCGAGGTGACGGCCAGCACGCCGAGGCCGGGCACTTCGTCCTTCATCTCCGCATAAGCTTCCAGGATCTCCGGCATCACGGCGCCGCAGCCCGCGATCACCAGTTCCGCCGGGCCGTCGGGCTCGACCAGCCAATAGGCGCCGGCGAGGATGTCGGCGCGCAGGCTCTCGGTCATCGCGCGGTGGGGCTGTGTCAGTCCGCGGGTGGAGAGGCGGAAATAGACCGAGCCGCCGCCATCCTCCTGCTGGATATGCTCGAAGGCCCAGGCCATCTGCAGCGCCAGCTCGTCCACATAGGCCGGCTCGAAATAGGTCAGGCCCGGCTGGCCCATGCCGATCAGCGGCGTGGCGATGGATTGATGCGCGCCGCCTTCGGGCGCCAGGGTCAGGCCGGACGGCGTCGCCACCAGGATGAACCGCGCATCCTGGTAGCAGGCATAATTGAGCGCATCGAGGCCGCGCTGGATGAACGGGTCGTACAGCGTGCCGATCGGCAGCAGCCGGGCGCCGAACAGCGAATGCGACAGGCCCATCGCCGCCAGCATCAGGAAAAGATTGTTCTCGGCGATGCCGAGTTCGACATGCTGGCCCTGCGGCGACATGTTCCAGCTCTGCGCCGAGACCACCTTTTCGCTGCGGAAGGTATCGGCCCGCTCGCGACGGTCGAAGATGCCGCGGCGATTCACCCAGCCGCCGAGATTGGTGGACACGGTGACATCGGGCGACATGGTGACGATGCGCGAGGCGAGCGCGCCGTCGCTGCGGCCGAGATTGGCGAGGATGCGGCCGAAGCCTTCCTGCGTCGACATCCGCTCGCCGATCTCGACATCCAGCGCGGCCGGCACGGGGACCGGGTCGGGGCGGAAATTCGGTTTCGCCGCGGCGGCATAGGGGGCGGCCCGGATTGCCGCCGTGAAGGCGTCGCGGTCGATGGCGATGCCGGCAAACGGATCCCACTCGGCGCCGTCGGGAATGGCGTTGCGGCGGCGGAACAGCGCCATCTGCTCGGGATTCATCAGCCCGGCATGATTGTCCTTGTGGCCCGCGAAGGGCAGGCCGAATCCCTTGATCGTATAGGCGATGAAGCAGCGCGAGCGGTCGTCTTCCACGCCCTGGAAGGCTTCCAGCAGGGTGTCCAGGTCGTGGCCGGCCAGGTTGGTCATCAGCGCCCCGAGCGCCTCGTCGTCATGCTGCTCCAGCAGCCGCCGGATGCCGGGCCTGTCGCCGATATCGCGCAGCAGGGCCTCGCGCCAGGCAGCGCCGCCCTTGTAGGTCAGCGCGGCATAGAGCGAGTTCGGGCAATTGTCGATCCAGTCGCGCAGGGCTTCGCCATCGGGCTGGGCGAAGGCATGCTCGAGGCGCTTGCCGTATTTCAGCGTCACCACGTCCCAGCCGACATTCCGGAACAGGCTGTCGAAATGGCCGAACAGCCGGTCTTCCACGATCGCATCCAGGCTCTGGCGGTTATAGTCGATGATCCACCAGGTGTTGCGGATGTCGTGTTTCCAGCTTTCCAGCAGCGCTTCGTAGACATTGCCTTCATCCAGCTCGGCGTCGCCCACCAGCGCGATCATCCGGCCGGGCCGGGATGGCGGGTCGGCCAGGCCCTTCAGCGCGACGTAATCCTGCACCAGGCTGGCGAAGTTGGTGATCGCGGCGCCCAGGCCCACGGAACCGGTGGAGAAGTCGACACGGATCCTGTCCTTGGTGCGCGAGGGATAGGATTGCGCGCCGCCATAGCCGCGGAAGCGCTCGAGCTGTTCGACGCTTTGCCGCCCGAACAGGTATTCGATGGCATGCAGCACCGGACTGGCATGCGGCTTCACGGCGACCCGGTCTTCCGGCCGCAGCACGGCGAAATAGAGCGCCGTCATGATGGTGACGAGCGAGGCGCTGGACGCCTGGTGTCCGCCGACCTTCAGCCCGTCTTCGCTGGGCCGGAGGTGATTGGCGTTATGGATGATCCAGGCCGACAGCCAGAGCAGCTTCCGCTCGATCTCGCGCAGGGCGATGAGGTCCGCCGGTTTGCTCATGATCCGCCTCCGGAAACGATGCCAGGCAATCAGAATGCGTCTCTCGGCAGGGATTTTCTTGCCCTATTGCATTGTAATTGTGACGTCCTGAGGCAAAATCGACACGATTTCAGCCATCCTTGAGCAAAAAATGCCCAAAGCCGATCTCGACCCGCTCGACCGCAAGATTCTCCGCAGCCTGCAATCCGACGGACGCATCGCCGTCAGCGAGCTGGCCGAGCGCGTCGGACTCTCCACCTCGCCCTGTTTCCGCCGTCTGCGCCGGCTGGAAGAGCAGGGCGTGATCGCGCGCTATTCGGCCGTTCTCGATCAGGAGAAGGTCGGCCTGTCGGTCAGCGTGTTCATCCAGATCAAGGTGGCGAGCCAGGGCGAGCAGGCGCTGGCGCAGTTCGAGAAGACCATTCTGCGCTGGCCCGAGGTGCTGGAATGCTATCTGATGACCGGTCCGCGCGATTATCTGCTGCGCGTCGTGGTCGAGGATGTCGCCGCCTACGAGCAGTTCATCAAGAACAAGCTGACCAAGCTGAACGGCATCGCGTCGATCGAATCCAGTTTCGCCCTGCGCCAGGTGAAGCATACCAGCAGCCTGCCGCTCTAGGCCGCGCGGTCCGTGCCGCCGATGCGTGTCGCCCTGGCCGCCCAGGCCAGCAGGCCCGGCGCCTGCGCTGCCGCCTCGACGGCGATGGCCTGCAGCGCCGGCGCCTCGAGCAGGCGCGAGGCCCAGGCGCTGCCGCGCACGCGCTGACCGAAATTTTTCGCCATCTGGCGGTGATAGGCCAGCGCATCGGCGCCGTTCCGGATAAAAGTCTCTGCCGCCTGCCGGCCGGAGGCGAGCGCCATCGCCATGCCGTCGCCGGCAAACGACGGTACGACGGCCAGCTGGTCGCCGAGCCGGAAGACCGGCCCGGGTTCCGGTTCGGCGACATAGCCGTAGGGCAGGCCATAGACCGCCAGCGGCCTCTGCCAGCAGGGCTGCGCGCCGGCCAGCCGCTGGCGCCATGCTGCCGACGCGCGGCAAAGCATGGCGAGCAGATGCGGCCATGACCGCCCGAGGCGTTCATACTCTTCCCGGCCGATCAGCAGGCAGAGATTGGCCATGCGCCCGCCGACCAGTTGCAGCCCCGCATAGCCGCCCTTGAAGAACAGCAGTTCCACGATGCCGGCGAGCGCCCTGGCGGCGGCCGGCGCGAGCGTGACATGCATCTTCAGCCCGATCAGCCTGTTCTGGATGCCGGCGCCCCGCGGCCAGCCGCGCAGGTCGTGCTTGCCGGTGGCGAGGAACAGCGCGCCAGCCGTCATGCGGCTGCCCTCAGCGAACTGTACCCGAACCCCTGACGTAATGGCGGCGCCGTGCGCCGCCAGGCCGCGCCTTATCGCGACGCCATGGGCCGCGGCAATTTCCAGCAGATGCCCGTCGAGCTGCCTGCGCGACAGGCTGCAGGCCGGGAAGGGCAGCGCGGCTTCGGCCATCTGCGCGCCGCGCAGCAGCCGTACTTTCTCGATCGGCGCGGCTTCCAGCAAAGCCGGATCGGCGCCCAGCGCGCGCAGCTCGGCAACCGCGCCGGCGCTGACGAATTCGCCGCACACCTTGTGATGGGCGGCGGCCTGCCGCTCGATCAGCGTCACGCGCGCGCCGCCCCGGGCCAGCCGGATGGCGGCCGCGCTGCCCGCCGGTCCGCCGCCGATGACGATGACGTCCGGCGCGCTCATCGCGTGAAGCCGACGCCGTAGCGGAAGGGAAAATACCAGTCCACCGTGATGCGCGCGGGATCGAGGCCGGCGGTGGCGATCAGCCGGTGCCAGTCCTCGCGCGTGAAGGCGCGCGCCACCGAAACCGGGGCATCGTGGCGCACCATGCGGTTGGCCGGAACCAGGCGCATCACCGCACGGATGAAATGATACGGCAGGGCATGGCGGTGCAGGTCGTTGACGAACCAGCCGATGCGCGCCCGCGCCGTCATCCAGCGCAGGAAGCGGATCAGGTCGTCATCGGCGAGGTGATGCGTGAACAGGGAACTGAGGATCAGGTCGGCCGGCTGGTCATCCGGCAGATCGAAGACATCGCCGGTCTCGAAGCGGATCGGGCTGTCGCCTCGCGTCGCCTGCGCGGCGGCGCGCGCCGACCAGGGATTCAGGTCGACGCCGCGCAGCGTCACCCGCAGATTGCGGCTTTCGGCCCAGACCGCGATCCGCCGCAGCATGTCGCCATGGCCGAAGCCGACGTCGAGGATGCTGAGCGGCTGCTGCCGGCCCGCGACACGGCCCGCCATCCGGTCCAGCCAGGCCATGGTCGGGCGATAGGCGAAGGTCCAGCGGTTGACGGTTTCCAGATGGCGCAGGCACTGGCGGAATTCCTCGAACGGCACAACCTCGGTATCCATCAGCTCCGATGCCACGCTGCGCCGGGTGAGGTCGGCCATCAGGCATGTCCTGCCGTGCGGAAGATCATCGTCTCGGCCGTCAGGCCGGGCCCGAAGGCCAGCGCCGCGCCGGCCTCGCCGCCGCCGGCCTCGTCCATCAGCGCCTTGAGCACGAACATCACGGTCGGCGAGGACATGTTGCCATAGTCGCGCAGCACGCGGCGCGAGGCGGCCAGTGCTTCGCCGGGCAGGGCCAGGGAGCTTTCCACCGCGTCCAGGATGCTGCGCCCGCCCGGATGCACTGCCCAGAGCGACAGGTCGTTGATGCGGAATTTGCCGCGCAGGCGGCCGACGATATCGGGCAGGGCGCGCCCGACGATGCCCGGAACCGTGCCGGCGAGCCGCATGTCGAAACCCTGGTCGCCGACCCGCCAGGTGATTTCCCGTTC
The DNA here is from genome assembly GCA_964429465.1 of uncultured Rhodospirillaceae bacterium. Taxonomy (GTDB): domain Bacteria; phylum Pseudomonadota; class Alphaproteobacteria; order Ferrovibrionales; family Ferrovibrionaceae; genus Ferrovibrio. The sequence continues at coordinate 1,591 of CAYSCA010000017.1, read as the reverse complement.
GCTGCCGGGAATCACCGCGGCCTCGAAGCCCAGCATCTCCAGCCCGCGCGGATCGGCGCTGATCAGCGTGGCGGCGCAGCCATCGGCGAAGATCATGAAGGAGAGCAATTCTTCCAGGTCTTCGGTCCATTGCAGATGCAGCGTGCACAGCTCCACATTCACCATGAGCACGCGCGCGGCCGGCTGCGAGCGCACGATATGCCGCGCCAGCTTCAGGCCGTTGATCGCGGCATAACAGCCCATGAAGCCGACCACCGTGCGCTCGACGCCGTCATCGAGCGCGAGATTGCGCATGATCTCCAGGTCGATGCCGGGCGCATGCAGGCCGGTGCAGGTGGTGACGATCAGATGCGTCGGCCGCTCCTCTCCGGAAAGGCCGAGCGCCGCGATGCCCTGCAGGGCCAGCGCGGCGGCATGGCGCTCGTAGAGGTTCATGCGGTCGCGGGTGCCGGGAAAGGCGCGGGGCAGGAAGATGCCGGCGGAATCCAGCTCGGCGGCCTCCGGGCTCGGCGCCATGACGGAATAGCGATGCTCGATCTGCGAACGCTCGGCCATGCGATGGAACAGCCGCCGCTTGCGCGGGTCGGACAGCATCTGCGGTGCGTAATCGAGGAATTTGCGATGCACGTCGTGGGGCGGCACCGCCGTGGCGATGCGGTTGATATAGGCGGGCGCGGCCATCCGGGCCTCCGGCTGGGGTGGATACTGATGTCAACACGGGAGGTTAGGCGGAAGTTCGGCACGGGCAATGGCAAAAAGGCGGCCGTGTCATGCCGCCCGTTCACGAAAGCGTCAGTGGTTCGGCGGTGCCCGGAACCTGCCGGTGATCAGGTTACGCGCTGAAGCTCACGGCAAGGCCGGGCAGGTCGATCCCGGTCAGCTTTGTCGTCCAGGTTTCTCCCGGCCGGATCGGCATCGCCTGCGTCACCGTGCCGGTCGTCACGATCTCGCCGGCCTGCAGCGGCGGCATTTGCTTTTGCCGCGCCAGTACGGCGATCAGATGCGCGATGGCGGCGAGCGGATTCCCGAGCACGTTGGCGCCGCTCCCGGTGTCCTGGACGACGCCGTCGCGCAGCAATGTCAGGGTAAAGCGCTCGAGCGCGGTGACGATGCCCTCGTCGAGCGCTTCCGCAGGCCGCGGCGGGCCGACCAGCAACGCGCCATGCAGCGCGGAATCGGCAATCGTATCCGGGCGGGTGAATTTCCAGCCGGGGAAATGCGACTGCACGATCTCGATGCCATGCGCGATCCACTCGACGCAGGCCAGGATGTCCCGCGGCCCGGCCTCCGGCTGCGGCGCGGCCTTGAATTTCACGACGATCTCGGGTTCGAGCCGTGGCTCGGCGAAGCGGCCGATCGGAAGAACCGCGGCAGGCTTCTCAAGTTGCGAGACCGTGCGGTCGTAGACAAAGCCCCAGATCGGCTCATGCACGTTGTAGACCGGCCAGATCAGCCGGTTGGTGAAGCCGATCTTGCGGCCCGTCGGGCGCCAGCCTTCGGAAAGGCGCGCCTCATGAACCAGCTGCAGGACCTGATAGGCAGCGGCATCATCGAAACCGGGCTGCGCGGCGCTGATCGGCGCGATCTGCTG
>CAYSCA010000016.1:0-30522 GCA_964429465.1 uncultured Rhodospirillaceae bacterium | reverse complement strand
TCGAGGAGGTGACGGCCGAATTGCCGATATTGGCATTCACCTTCACCAGGAAGTTGCGGCCGATGATCATCGGCTCCAGTTCCGGATGGTTGATGTTGCAGGGGATGATGGCGCGGCCGCGGGCGATCTCGTGGCGCACGAATTCCGGCGTCACGCTATCGGGAATCGCGGCGCCCCAATTTTCGCCATCTCTGCTCTCGCCGTCGCGCGCGCCGGCCATCGCACTGCGCGCCTCGTTCTCGCGGAGCGCGACATATTCCATTTCCGGCGTGACGATGCCGCGCCGGGCATATTCAAGCTGCGTCACGGCGGCGTTGCCGCGGGCGCGCAGGGGGCGGTGGTTCAGCGGAAAGGCGGGCACCGTGGCGCCGGCGCCGTTATCCTGGGTCCGGACCGGCCTTCCCTCACAGGCTTCGACATCGCCGCGCGCCTCGATCAGCGGACGGCGCCAGCGCGGCAGGCCGCGATGGATGTCGATTTCCGCGGCCGGGTCGGTATAGGGGCCGGAGGTATCGTAGACCGGCAGCGGCGCCTCGCCGGCCGTGGGATGGGTGAGGATCTCGCGATGCGGCACGCGGATCGCCGGATGCAGCCGGCCGGCCTGGTAGCGCTTTTGCGAGGCCGGCAGCGGCCCGACCGTTACTTGAATGTCTGGGGTGATGGAAAAATTCGGAACTTCGACAGGCTTGTCCATAGGGATCTCCGCATCAGGAACGACAGGAGATCCGGGGTGTGGTGGATGGCTGGGAGATTCAGATGCAGAGATGGCGCTGGCATCTGGACGACCGTTCCCTCCGCCGGCATGACCCGGATCAGGTTCACAAGCCGCAGCGCATGCTGCGGCTTCAGGGTCACGGCGTTGCAGAAGACATCTGCCGGCCGAATCTCAGCGCCCTAGCGGCGCCCCCCTCGGTACGGCGGATGGTGGCGCAGGTGAGCCGGCGCGTCAACCGGTCAGGGCCTTTCCAGCACCCAGCGGTTCACCGCCTGATGGTAGTTGAGCGGGCCGGGCACCGTCATATGGGTTTTGACATAGCTGAAGCCGGCGCGCTGCAATGTGCGGTTCGGCGCCGTGTTGAAGGCATGCGGCTCGCAGAACAGGCGCTCCAGCTTCAGCATGTCGAAATAGATCTTCACGCTTTCCCTTACGCAGGCGGTGCCGCTGCCGGATTTGCGCTGCTGCGGATCGACGATATGCAGATGCATGAAGGCCTCGCGCCCGAAGACGACACGGTCGGTGCTGGAGAAGCCGAAGGGCGTGTCGCCGGCAAGCCAGGTGACGAGGAACGACCTGCGCTGGTCGATCGGCTTTGCGAAATCGCTGCGGTAGAAGTCCAGCCATTGCTGCCGCGGCGGCAGCCGGGTCGGGTCGACCCCAAGCAGCTCCAGATGTTCGGGCGTCGCGCCGTGGAAATAGTCGATCACGATGCCGACTTCGCCCAGTTCCATCGTCCTGACGCTGACATCCATGGCGGTCAGAGCAATCCTTTCTCGCGGAAGCTCACATGCCCTTTGCGGCCGACCACCAGATGGTCGTGCAGCGCGATGCCGAGCGCCGCGGCGGCATCGCGCACCTGACGGGTCATTTCGATATCAGCGCGCGAGGGCGTCGGGTCGCCGCTCGGGTGGTTATGCACCAGGATCAGCGCCGCGGCATTCAGCTCCAGCGCGCGCTTCACCACCTCGCGCGGATAGACCGGCGTATGGTCGATGGTGCCGCGCTGCTGCGCCTCGTCGGCGATCACCTGGTTCTTGCGGTCGAGGAACAGGATGCGGAACTGCTCGATGCCTTCGTGCTGGAGCGCGGCGCGGCAGTAATCGAGCAGGGCCTGCCAGTTGCTGATCGCCGGCCGCTGCATGGCGTCGGCCTTCAGCATGCGCAGGCCTGCTTCGCGGGTCACCTTCAGCGCGGCGATCACCGCTTCGCCGCACCCGGGCACTTGCGCCAGCCGCTCGGCCGGCGCGGCCAGCGCCGCGGCGAGGCTGCCGAATTCCGCCACCAGCGCCTTGGCCAGCGGCTTCACATCGCCGTTGCGGAAGACGCCGAACAGGATCAGTTCGAGGATTTCATAATCCGGTATGCCGGCGCCGCCGCTTTCGAGGAAGCGGGCCCGCAACCGGTTGCGATGGCCGTGATAATGGGGCTTGTCGGTTTCGTCCGCCGCGGCCAAGCAGGTCGTCAGTCGTATGGCGGCTTGTGCCAGCCCTTGGGCGAGAGGGTGAAGATCTCGCAGCCGGTCTCGGTGACGCCGATGGAATGCTCGAACTGCGCCGACAGCGAGCGGTCCTTGGTGACCGCCGTCCAGCCGTCAGACAGCAGCTTGACCTGCCATTTGCCGGCATTCACCATCGGCTCGATGGTGAAGAACATGCCGGGCTTGAGCGGGATTTCGCCCTTGCGCTCCTCGTAATGCAGGATGTTCGGCGGCTCGTGGAAGATGCGCCCCAGGCCATGGCCGCAGAAATCGCGCACCACCGAGAAACGCTCCTTCTCGACGAAGGTCTGGATGGCGCGGCCGATATCGGCCGTGGTGGCGCCGGGCTTCACCGCCTCGATGCCGCGCATCATCGCCTCGTAGGTGACGTCGCAGATGCGCCGGCCCTTGATGCCGACATTGCCGAGCAGGAACATGCGGCTGGTATCACCATGCCAGCCATCGAGGATGACGGTGACGTCGATATTCAGGATGTCGCCGTCTTCCAGCACCTTGTCGCCCGGAATGCCGTGGCAGACGACATGGTTGACCGAGGTGCAGATCGATTTCGGAAAGCCGCGGTAGCCCAGCGGCGCCGGCACCGCGCCATGCTCGATGATGAAGGCGTGGCAGAGGTCGTCCAGCCGGCCCGTCGTCACGCCGGGCACCACGAAGGGGGTGATGTAGTCCAGGGTCTCGGCGGCCAGCCGGCCGGCCTTGCGCATGCCCTCGAAATCGGCGGGTTTGTGCAGCCGGATGGCGCCCGGACGCAGATCGTCGTCCTCTTCGGCTAGGGTGCGGGCAAGGTTCTGATTCACAATGAATTCCTGATACTTACGGATCCAACGGCAGGGGCCGGTCGAGCCTGATCCCGGTCGCCGTGACCTCACAGGCATAACATAGCGCCTCGACCCCCATATTCCTAGCCTTGCTGAAAGCGGCGGCATAGGCGGGGTCGTAATCGGCGGCGACGCGGAAGCGGCTGCAGTCGCCGCGCTGGACCATGAACAGCATGACGGCGCGATGGCCGGCGGCAGCCATGGCCGAGAGCTCGCGCAGATGCCGCGCGCCGCGCGCGGTGACGCAATCGGGAAACTCCGCCAGGCCCGTCCGGCGGCTCAGATGGACGTTCTTCACCTCGAGATAGCAGTCGGGCCGGCCAGATGCGGAAAGCAGGAAATCGATCCGGCTGGCCTCGCCATAGGCGACTTCGGGACGGTGCAGGTCATAGCCGGCCAGTTCCGGGATGCGGCCGGCGGCCAGCGCCTCGGCGGTCAGCCGGTTGGGCAGGGTGGTGTCGATCCCGACCAGCGTGCCATCGGCTTCCGACAGCACCCAGCCCCAGGCCAGCCTGCCGCGGCCGGGCTTGAGCCAGATGCGGCCGCCGGGTTCCTGCAGGCCGAGCATGGCGCCGGGATTGGGGCAATGGGCGACGGCTTCGGTCCCGTCCGCCAGCCGCACATCGGCCAGGAAGCGCTTGTAGCGCCGCAGCAAGATGGCCGGTGTGAGCGGGGCAGCGAATTCCATGGTCCGGCTGCCTATAGCGGCCGCTGGCCTGCCCGTCCAGCGCATGCTATGTCCAGCGCCATGACGGATGCGCCCGGCAAAAGCCCGAAAATCGTCACCGCAGCGATGCTGGTGATCGGCAACGAGATCCTTTCCGGCCGCACCCGCGATGCCAACATGCATTTCCTCGCCGGCAAGCTGACCGAGATCGGCATCCGGCTGAAGGAAGCTCGCGTGGTGCCCGATGTGGAAGAAACCATCATCGCCGCGGTGAACGACCTGCGCGGCCGCTACGACTACGTCTTCACTTCGGGCGGCATCGGCCCGACCCATGACGACATCACCGCCGACTGCATCGCCAGGGCTTTCGGCGTAAGCATCGGCGTGCAGCCGGAAGCGCGGCGCCGGCTGGAAGCCCATTACGAACCCGGCATGCTGAACGAGGCGCGGCTGCGCATGGCGCGGATTCCCGATACGGCGACGCTGATCGACAATCCGGTATCCGCCGCGCCCGGTTTCCGCATCGGCAATGTGCTGGTGATGGCCGGCGTGCCGATGATCTTCCAGGCCATGGTGGCCAGCGTGGCGCCGACGCTCACCGGCGGCGACCGGCTGCTGTCGCGCACGGTCATCTGCCAGGTGCCGGAGGGCGCGGTCGCCGGGCAGCTCGGCGCGCTGCAGCAGCAATATCCCGATGTCGATATGGGGTCCTATCCGGCTTTCCGGGGCGGCAAGGCCTCGACCTCCATCGTGCTGCGCAGCACCGACCGCATGCGGCTGGATGCCGCGGCCGAAGCCATGCACGGCATTTTCCGCCAGCTCGGCGGCGAACCTGTCGAAAACGAGATCGTCTGATGCGGTACCCGATCCTTCTCACAGCCCTGCTGTTCGCGCTGCCCGCCCTTGCGCCGGTGCCTGCGGCAGGGCAGGCCGCGTTGCCGGCCGCCAACATGCCGCCGCCGCGCTTCCTGGCCAAAGACCTGACGGGCCTCTGCGAGGCGGCCGACAACAGCGCGCGCCAGACCGGCTGCCTGCGCTACCTGCAGGGCGCGGTCGCGATGTATGAACTCACGGTCGGCGAAGGCAAGGAGCTGACCTGGTTTTGCGCGCCGCGCGAGGCACCGGCCGCCCTGCTGCGGCAGCAATATCTCGACTGGGCGAAGGAGAATCCGGACCAGGCCGAGATCGAGGCGATCCAGGCGGCCAAGCTGGCCCTGATGGACGCCTTTCCCTGCCAGGAATAGCGGGACGGCCGGAGCGCCGCCATTCGCTGCCGGGCGAAAGCCCGGCCCGCCCGCGGCCTTGATCTTGCCGCTTTTGCAGCCCAGCTTGGTGATACGAACATTGCTCCGGTCGACATCGGGTCGATGAGGATGCCATGCTGCGCTACATGACGATCGCCCTTCCTGCCCTGCTGGTGGCCTGTGGCTCGCCTGTGGAATGGAGCAAGCCGAATGTCAGCCTGGCCGAGGCGCAGATGGACCAGGCGGAATGCCGGGCGCTGGCCCGCGACCAGGCCTTCCGCGACAGCTTCTATGGCTCTCCCTTCATGGGCCGCGGTTTCGGCCCCGGCTATCCCTGGTCGCCCTATGGCCGGTCCTACTCGCCGTTCTACTACAATTCCTTCATGAGCCGGTCGCAGCGCGAATACGATCTGCAATCCTTCTGCCTGCGTGCCCGCGGCTACCGCCTCACCCCGGTGACCCAATGACCAAGGTGCTGCCTGCATTGCTCCTGCTGCTGCCGGTCGTCGCCTGCGCCCCGACCACGGAATGGGCGCGTCCCGATACCACGCCGGCGCAGATCGCCGCGGACGAGAAGGCCTGCGACGATATCGCCGCCTGGCAGGCGCTGGACGAGAGCTTTGCCTCGGGTCCGAAATACCCGCCGCTGCGCGACACGCAGTTCACGCTGGACGGCGATGGCGACGGCGGTGCCGCCGGGCCGGTCGCCTCTTATGCCCGGCGCGGCCCGCGCCAGTATGAGCTGGCCATCTACTGCATGGAGCAGCGCGGCTACCGCCTCGTGCCGGTGTCGAAATCATGAGGCGGGCCGCGCTCACGCTTGCGCTGATTGGTCTTGCGGCCTGTGCCACGGCCAGGACCGAGTGGACCCGCGCCGATACCGGCGCCGCCCAGCGCAGCGCCGACGAGAAGCAGTGCAGCGACATCGCCTACAGGCAGGCGCTGGACGAGAGCATGGCCTCGCATAATCTCTATCCGCCCTATACCGGCACCGGCTTTGGCTGGGGGCCGCCATTTGAGTCGCCGCGCTCGCCGACCTATTTCGAGCGCGGCGAGCGTGAATACGAATTCCGCGACTACTGCATGCGCCAGCGCGGCTATGAGCTGACCCCGGTCAGGCCGGCAGGCTGAGCGGCGCCGCGATCTCCTCGGCGCGGTGGCAGGCGACCTGCCGGCCGGCCTCCAGCGCGCGCAGTTCCGGCGCTTCGGCATGACAGCGCGCGACCGCATGCGGGCAGCGCTCGGCCAGCGCGCAGCCGGGCTTGAGTTCGCTCTGGCTGGGCGGGCTGCCCTGCAGCACCGCATGGCGGCGCCGCTCGCCCGGCTGTGGCGGCACCGGCCGCGGCAGGGCGGCGAGCAGCGCCTGCGTATAGGGATGCGCCGGGCGGGCGAAGATCGCCGCCGTCGGTCCCGATTCCACGATGCGCCCGAGATACATCACCGCCAGCCGGGCGCAGACATGGTCGATGACCGCAAGGTTATGGCTGATGAACAGATAGGTGATGCCATGCCGGCGCTGCAGTTCGGCCATCAGGTTGAGCACCTGCGCCTGCACCGAGACATCGAGCGCCGAAACGGCTTCGTCGGCCACGATCAGCTTCGGCCGGGTGATCAGGGCGCGCGCAATGGCGATGCGCTGGCGCTGGCCGCCGGAGAATTCATGCGGGTATTTCGCCATGTCGCCGTCGCGCAGGCCGACGGTGGCCAGCGCCTCGGCCACGCGCTGCCGCCGCGCGGCGCGCGACAGGCGTTCCAGCACGTCCAGCGGCTCGGCGATGATGCGTTCCACCTTCTGGCGCGGGTCGAGCGAGCCGTAGGGATCCTGGAAGACCATCTGGAAGTCGCGCCGCGCCGCGCGCAGCTCCGCCGGCGGCAGCGCGTTCAGGTCGCGGCCGGCGAAGACCACGCTGCCGCGATCGGGCGCCTCCAGCGCCATGACCAGCCGGGCCAGCGTGGATTTGCCGCAGCCCGACTCGCCCACGACGCCGAGGCTCTCGCCCGCCGCGATATCCAGCGACACGCCGTTCACCGCATGCACATGACGCGGCGGTCCAAACGGCGAGCTGCGCGGCAGCGGATAGGCCTTGTGGATACCGGCGAGCCGGACGAGCGGATTGCTCATGGCAGCAGGCTCCGCGACACCTCGGTGCGCCAGCATTCGGCCTGATGCAGCGGGCCGACGGCCATCTCGGGCGGCATCTCGGCGCGGCAGCGCGGCTCGGAAAGCTGGCAGCGATCGGCAAAGGCGCAGGCCGGCCCCAGCCGGTGCAGTTCGGGCACGATGCCCGGAATGGTGGGCAGCGGCGGGCGCGGATACTGGCTGCCGCCGGCATCGCGCCCCAGCCGCGGCATGGCGGCGAACAGTCCGCGCGAATAGGGATGCGCCATATTGGCAAAGACCTCGTGCACCGGCCCGGTCTCGATGGCGCGGCCGGCATACATCACCGCGACGCGCTGCACCGTCTCGGCGATGACGCCGAGATCGTGGCTGATCAGGATCAGCGCCATGCCGGTATCCTCGACCAGGCCATGGATCAGATCGAGGATCTGGCCCTGGATGGTGACGTCCAGCGCGGTGGTCGGCTCGTCGGCGATCAGCAGGTCGGGATCGCAGGCCAGCGCCATGGCGATCATCACGCGCTGGCGCTGGCCGCCCGACATCTGGTGCGGGTAGGCGTCGAGCCGGCTGCGCGGCTGCGGAATGCCGACGCGCTCCAGCAGTTCGACGGCGCGCTCAAGCGCCTGCCGGCGGCTCATGCCCTTGTGCAGCATCAGCGGCTCGGCGATCTGGTCGCCGATGCGATGCAGCGGATTGAGCGAGGTCATCGGCTCCTGGAAGATCATCGCCATGCGGTTGCCGCGCAGGGCACAGAGCCGCCGCTCGTCCGTGCCGACCAGATCCTCGCCGCGGAAGGTGATGCTGCCCTCGATATGGAAGCCGTCGGGCAGCAGGCCCATCAGCGCCAGCGCCGTCATCGACTTGCCGCAGCCGCTTTCGCCGACGATGCCGAGCGTCTCGCCCCGGTCGAGATCGAAGCTCAGGCCGCGCACCGGCTGCACCGCGCCATGCGCGGAAGTCAGGGTGACCCGCAGGTCCTGCACGGATAGCAGCGATGTGGTCATGTCGTCACCGCTGCCGCGCCAGCCGCGGATCGGTGAGATCGCGCAGGCCGTCGCCGAGCAGGTTGAGGCCAAGCACCGCAAGCGCGACGGCGCAGCCGGGCCAGACCGCCAGCCAGGGTGCGCTGAAGACGTAGGATTGCGCCTCGTTCAGCATGCGGCCCCAGGACGGCGTCGGCGGCTGCGTGCCGAGCCCGAGATAGGACAGCGCGGCCTCGGCCAGGATGGCAAGCGCGAACTGGATCGTCGCCTGCACCACGATGACGGCCAGGATATTGGGCAGCACATGCTCGATGGTGATGCGCGTCGCGCCCTTGCCGGCGCTGCGGGCGGCGAGGATGAAGTCGCGGGCCCAGACCGCATTGGCGGAGGCGCGCACCACGCGGGCGAAGACCGGGATGTTGAAGATGGCGATCGCGACGATGGAGTTCATCGTGCTGGGGCCGAAGATCGCCGCCAGCATGATGGCCGACAGGATGGCGGGGAAGGCGAAGGTGAAATCGGCGAAGCGCATCACCAGCTCCTCCAGCCAGCCGCGCCGCGCCGATGCGGCCAGGCCGAGCAGGGTGCCGAGCCCGAGGCCGATGCCGACCGCGAGCACGCCGACGGTGATCGAGTTCTGCGCGCCGGCCAGGATCAGCGATGCCACGTCGCGGCCGAAGGCATCGGTGCCGAGCCAGTGCTCGGCCGAGGGGCCAGCCAGGCGGCCCCTGATATTGATGGCGGTCGGCACGTATGGCGTCCAGGCCAGCGACAGCAGGGCCATGCCGAACATGATGGCCGACAGCACGCCGCCGACGGCAAAGCTGCGATGGTGCAGGGCGCGGCGCAGGATGAGGGCGGTCTCAGACATCGTGCGCCTTCAGCCGGGGATCGATCACCGCATAGAGCACGTCGACCACGAAATTGACGGCGACGACGGTGAAGGCGAGCAGCACGACGGCGGCCTTCACCACCTCGATGTCGCGGTTGCTGATCGCCTGGAAGATCAGCCGGCCGAGGCCGGGCAGGGAGAAAACCTGCTCGACCACGATGGCGCCGGCGAGCAGGTTGCCGAATTGCAGCCCGATGATGGTGATCACCGGGATCAGGGCGTTGCGCAGCACATGGCGCCACAGCACGGCATGGCGGGTCAGGCCCTTGGCGCGCGCGGTGCGGACGAAATCCTCGCGCAGCACTTCCAGCACGGCGGAGCGCGTGATGCGCGCGAGAATCGCCGCCTGCACGGCCGCCAGCGCCACGCTGGGCAGGATCATGGCCTGCAGCGCCGGGCCGGGGCCGCCGCCCCAGCCGGGAAAGCCGCCGGCGGACAGCCAGCCGAGATTGACGGCGAACAGCAGGATCAGCAGCAGGCCGAACCAGAAATTCGGAATCGAGATGCCGAGCTGGCTGATCCCCATGACGATCACGTCGGCCGGGCGGTTATGGCGGGCCGCGGCGAGCACGCCGAGGCCGAGCGCCAGGACGATGGTGAGCAGCATGGCGGCGACGGCGAGCGGATAGGTGAGCGCCAGGCGCTCGGCGATCAGCGGCCAGACAGGCGTCTTGTAGGCATAGGAGATGCCGAAATCGCCGACCAGCAGATTGCTGATCCAGCTGACGTAGCGCTCGGTGATGCTGCGGTCGAGGCCGTATTCATGGCGGAAGACGGCCAGCTGCTCGTCGCTGGCATCGATGCCGAGCACCAGCAGCGCCGGATCGCCGGGCAGGATCTCCAGCACCAGGAAGACGATGATCGAGGTGATGATCAGCGTCGCGGCCAGGGTGAGGAAGCGTTTGGCGAGGAAGGCCGGCATGGATCAGCGCTTCACCGCGAGCGTCACGCCGTCGCCGACCGGCAGCATCGTCATGACGATGCGGCGGTCCTGCGCCAGCCTGGCGTTGAATTCGCGCAGAGCCTTCGTGTCGTCCGACCGGTCGGCCGGATCGATCACGCTGCCGCCCCAGAGCACATTGTCATAGGCGACCATCCCCCCGGTGCGCAGCAATGCCAGAACCTGTTCATGATAGCCGGCATAGCCCGTCTTGTCGGCATCGACGAAGGCGAAGTCGTAGAATCCGGAGCGGCCCGCCGCGATCAGGTCGGCCAGCGTCTCGGCCGCTGGGCCGAGCCGCAGGTCGACGTGCCCGGCGATGCCGGCCTCCGCCCAGTAGCGCCGTGCCACAGCGGTATACTCCGCGCTGACGTCGCAGGCGGTGATGCTGCCATCGGGTGGCAGCGCGAGGCCGACGCTGAGCGAGGAATAGCCGGTATAGACGCCGATCTCGAGATAGCGCTTCACGCCGAGCGCATGCACCAGCAGCTGGAACAGCGCGCCCTGGTCGCGGCCGATCTGCATGCCGGCGCCGGTCATCCCGGCGGTTTCCTCGCGCAGGCGCGCCAGCAGCGGATGCTCCGGCGGCGACACCGACAGCAGGTAGTCGTAGAGCTCGGGCTTCAGTCCGATGGAGCGTGCCATGAGGTCAACCGTATTGCTGGCGCCGGCGGGCCAGCTCGGCGAGCAGGGCGCGGCGGCCGGCTTCATCGAGAGCAGGCCATGCGCCGATCTCGGCAGCGCTGCGCCAGCAGCCGATGCACCAGCCGGTGCGGCGGTCGATGCTGCAGATCTTGTTGCAGGGCGAGGCGGTGATTGGCTCAATCATGGCGAAAATGCGGCGGTGTTCGCCAAATCTCCCAGCAAATGCCACACCTTATCCAGCAAATTCGGGCTGGGGACTTGAACCATCGCAGTGGAAACCCTTATCTAGCGGTCGCCGTCGAGGTGGGTAGCGACGGCCGGGGTAGGGGACATTCAAAACGATGATCGACATCAAGAATCTGGTCAAGCAATTCGGTCCGTTCACCGCTGTCGATGATATCAGTTTCTCGGTAGCCAAAGGCGAGGTTCTGGGCTTCCTCGGCCCCAACGGCGCCGGCAAATCCACCACCATGAAGATGCTCTGCGGGTTTCTCAGCCCGACCTCGGGCCGTATCTCGGTGCTGGACCATGACGTGGAAGCCGATCCGCAGGCGGCGAAAACCTGCATCGGCTATCTGCCCGAAGGCGCGCCGACCTATGCTGACATGACGCCGCGCGGTTTCCTCGATTTCGTTGCCAGCGTGCGCGGCCTGAGCGGCGCCGAGCGGCGGACGCGCCTCGACCGGGTGATCGGCCAGGTGAATATCGGGGATGTCCTCGACCAGCCGATCGACACCCTGTCGAAAGGCTACAAGCGCCGTGTGGGGCTTGCCCAGGCGATCCTGCACGATCCGCCCGTGCTGGTGCTGGACGAGCCGACCGATGGCCTCGATCCGAACCAGAAGCACGAGGTGCGCGGCCTGATCCAGGCAATGGCGCGCGACAAGGCGATCATCATCTCGACCCATATCCTCGAAGAGGTGGAGGCGGTCTGCACCCGCGCCATCGTCATCGCCCATGGCCGCATCGTCGCCGAGGGCCGCCCGGAAGGCGCGGCAGGCTGGCGGCTCGGCAATGTGCTCGCCGCGCCCGGCAAGCTGGACGCCGCCTTCCGTCAGCTGACCCAGACCACACCGTCCGCGCGCGCCGCCTGAGGATTTTCTCCATGACTGCCATGCTCGCCGTTCTCCGCCGCGAACTCGCCGGCTATTTCGCGACTCCGGTCGCTTACGTCTTCATCGTCGTCTTCCTGTTCACCGCCGGCATCTTCACTTTCTATCTCGGCCAGTTCTTCGAACGCGGCCAGGCCGACCTGAAGGCCTTCTTCCTGTTCCATCCCTGGCTTTACCTGTTCTTCCTGCCCGCGCTGGCGATGCGGCTCTGGGCCGAGGAGCGCAAGTCCGGCACCATCGAGCTGCTGCTCACCCTGCCGATCCCGCTCTGGGCCGCGGTGACCGGCAAATTCCTCGCCGCCTGGGCATTCGCCGCGATCTCGATCGGCCTCACTTTCCCGCTCTGGATCACGGTGAACTGGCTCGGCTCGCCCGATAACGGCGTCATCGTTGCGGGCTATGTCGGCAGCCTGCTGATGGCCGGCGCCTATCTCGCGATCGGCAGCTGCCTGTCGGCGGTGACCAGGAACCAGGTGATCGCCTTCGTGGTCAGCGTTCTGGTCTGCTTCATCTTCACCGTCGCCGGCGCGCCGATGGTGCTGAATTTCTTCCAGGGCTGGGCGCCGCGGGTGATCGTCGACACCGTTGCCTCCTTCAGTTTCCTGTCGCATTTCAATGCCATCACCGAAGGCGTCATCGACCTGCGCGACCTGGTCTTCTTCCTGTCGCTGATCCTGGTCTGGCTCTATGCCACCGCGGTCGTGGTCGATTTCAAGAAGGCGGGCTAAGTCATGAAGACGGGCACCAAGGCTTTTCTCACCAGCACCGGGCTGATCGCTGCCTTTGCGGTCTTCTTCGCAATCAACATCGTCGCCAACCAGGGCCTGCGCGATGCGCGCATCGACCTGACGGACGCGCAGCTCTACACGCTTTCCGACGGCACGCGGAACGTCATCAAGGCGGTGCCCGAGCCGATCACGCTGCGCTTCTTCTTCTCCGAGAAGCTGGCCGGCGCGGCGCCGCAGCTGATGCAGTACGGCAACCGGGTGCGCGAGCTGCTGGAGCGCTATGCGGCATTGTCGGAGGGCAAGATCCGGCTGGAAGTGATCGATCCGGAACCCTTTACCGAGGCTGAGGATCGCGCCGTGGGAGCGGGGCTGCAGGCCGCCAATCTGTCCGGCGGACAGCTCTATTTCGGCCTGGTGGCGACGAACACGCTGGACCAGCAGCAGGTAATCCCCTTCTTCCAGTCGGAGAAGGAGCAGTTCCTCGAATATGATCTCACCAAGCTGATCTACGCCCTGAGCAACCCGAAGAAGCCGACCATCGGCATCCTCGGCACGCTGCCGCTGGAATACGGCCCTGGCGGCATGATGGCGGCGATGCGCGGCCAGTCGCAGCCCTATCTGGTGCTGGAGCAGGTCAAGCAGTTCTTCGAGGTGAAGACGCTCGACGCCAACAAGCCCGAGGAGATCAACGACAGCCTGAACGTTCTGGTGCTGGCGCATCCCAAGGACCTCTCGCCGCAGGCCAAGTATGCGATCGACCAGTATGTGCTGAAGGGCGGCCGGCTGATCGCCTTCACCGACCCCTATTCCGAAACCATGGCGGCGATGCCGAATCCGATGACCGGCCAGCCGATGCCGCCGGGCGGCGACCAGTCCTCGCTGCTCAATGACCTGTTCAAGGCCTGGGGCGTCGAAGTGGTGGCCGACAAGTTCGTCGCCGACCTGGCGCAGGCCCAGCGCGTGCAGACCGGCCGCAGCGGTCCGGCGGCGGTGGTCGACTACATCCCCTGGCTGGCGATCCAGGGCCAGCGGCTGAGCCGCGACGATGTGGTGACGTCGGAGCTGACGCAGATCAACGTCGCCTCGATCGGCGCGATCCGCAAGCTGGATGGCGCCACCACTACGCTTACGCCGCTGATCACCTCGTCGGACCAGGCGATGCTGATGGACACCGCCGACCTCAAGGGCGACCCCGATCCGCAGGCGCTGGCCGAGAAATTCAAGCCGACCGGCGAGACCTACGTCATGGCCGCCCGCATCACCGGCAGCGCCAAGACCGCCTTCCCCGACGGGGCGCCGCCGAAGAAGGACGCCGACGCGAAGGATGCCAAGGCGAAGGAGGGCGAGGCGAAAGCCCCGGCGGCCGAGCAGGTGAAGGAAAGCGCGAAGCCGATCAACGTCATGCTGATCGCCGATGCCGACCTGCTGGACGACCGCTTCTGGGTGCGCCAGCAGCAGATGTTCGGCCAGAGCCTCTATGTGCCGATCGCCGCCAATGCCGACATGCTGATCAACGCCATCGACAACATGTCGGGCTCGGGCGACCTGATCGGGCTGCGCAGCCGCGGCAAGTCGCAGCGGCCCTTCGAGGTGATCGATTCCATGCGCCGCCAGGCCGAGCAGCAGTTCCTGGCGCGCCAGAAGCAGCTCGAGCAGAAGCTGGAGGATACCCAGAAGAAGCTGGCCGACCTGCAGTCGAAGACCCAGGAACAGTCGAATGCGCTGCTCAGCGCCGAGCAGCAGGCCGCGATGGATACCTTCCGCAACGATCTGCTGGCGACGCGGCGCGAGCTGCGCAATGTGCAGCACGAGCTGAACCGCGACATCGAGAGCCTGCAGCTGCTGATCAAGTTCATCAATATCGGGCTGATGCCGCTGCTGGCGGCTTTGGTCGCGGTGGGATTGGGTATTGCCTGGCGCCGGCGCCGCATCCGCCGCGCGCTCCAGGGCTGAGTCGCAGAGGAGGATCGACATGCGCAACAAGAGCTGGGCTTTCCTGCTTGCCGCCGCGGTCGTCCTGGGCGGCCTGAGCTGGTGGATGGCCGCCTCGCGCGACAGCGCCACCGAGGCCGACTTCACCACGAAGCCGCTGTTCCCGGGCCTCACCGCCAAGGTGAACGACGTGGCGGCGCTGGAGATCGCCACCCAGAAGGACCTGTTCCGCATCGAGCGCGGCGCCGCGCCCGATGAATGGACCATGCCGAGCCGCGACAATTATCCAGTGCGGGCCGATCTCGTGCGCAAGAATATCCTCGGCATCGCGGCGCTGGAGACGGTCGAGCCGCGCACCGACAAGCCCGAGCATTACGATCTGCTGCAGGTGTCCGAGCCGGACCAGTACAAGCCGGCGGACGATGCCGCGAAATCGGATGCCGGCCCCATCCTGGTGCGCCTGGCCGACGGCAAGTCCGAGGCCCTGGCGGCCGTGATCGTCGGCAAGATCAAATCCTATCCGGTGGGCGGCAAGCCCGGCCAGTATCACGTGCGCAAGCCCGGCGAGGCGCGCGCCTGGCTGGCGCGGGGCACGCTGGAACTGCCTGCCGCGCCGGTGCAGTGGCTGGTCAAGGAGACGGTCAAGATCGACCGCGACCGCGTCGCCGAGGCGGTTGTCACCCATCCGGACGGCGAGGTGCTGAAGCTGGTGCGGGCGAAGGCCAAGCCGGACAGCGACGTCGTCGATTTCGTCCCGGCCGAGCTGCCCAAGGGCATGAAGATGTCGTCGCAATACGACGTGGATGCGGTGGCCGGCGCGCTCGCCTACCTGACCTTCGACAATGTCGCCAGGGCAGAGGGCAAGGATTTCTCCAAGGCCACGGTCACCGAGATCACCACGGTGGACGGCCTGCGGGCGACGGTGCGGACCATTCCTGCCGAGGAGGCGGGGAAGAAGGTCTGGGCCACCATTTCGGTGGCTTTCGATGCCGCCCTGGCGAAGCCGGATGCCAAGGTGAAGCCGGAAGAGGCGCAAAAACAGGCGCAGGAGGCAGTTGCGCGGACGCAGGGCTGGGCCTATCTGCTGCCTGAATCCTCCGCCCGCGACCTGACCCGGCATCTGAAGGACCTGATCGAGCCGGAGAAGAAGGACGAGGGCAAGAAGGAAGGCTGAACTTTGCCGGCCTGCCGGCCCGGAGCCCTGACATGACCGACCAGACGATGCAGTTCCAGGCCGAGGTGACGCGGCTTCTCCATATCGTCACCCATGCGCTTTACAGCCAGAAGGAAATCTTCCTTCGCGAGCTGATCTCGAACGCTTCCGATGCCTGCGACAAGCTGCGTTTCGCCGCCCAGACCGATGACGCGCTGTGGGAGGGGGATGCCGATCTCAAGGTGACGCTTGCGGCCGACAAGGCGGCGCGGACGCTCACGCTTGCCGATAACGGCATCGGCATGAGCCGCGACGAGATGGTGGCCAATCTCGGCACCATCGCGCGCTCGGGCACCGGCGAATTCGTCGCGAACCTGAGCGGCGACAGCGCCCGGGACATGGCGCTGATCGGCCAGTTCGGCGTCGGCTTCTATTCCGCCTTCATGGTGGCCGACAAGGTCGAGGTGATCTCGCGCAAGGCCGGCGAGGGCCAGGCCTGGCGCTGGGTTTCCGACGGCTCGGGCCAGTTCACCATCGGCGAGGCCGAAAGGCCCGGCCGCGGCACGACGATCATCCTGCACCTGCGCCAGGGCGAGGACGAGTTTCTCGACCCGGCGCGGCTGCGCAGCATCGTGAAGACCTATTCCGACCACATCGCCCTGCCGGTGGTGCTGCAGGAGGGCGACAAGGCGGAGACGGTGAATGCCGCCAGCGCGCTGTGGACGCGCCCGAAATCGGAGATCACCGAGCAGCAATACAAGGATTTCTACCATCATGTCGGGCATGCCTTCGACGAGCCCTGGCTGACCCTGCACGCCAAGGCGGAAGGCAAGCTCGATTACACGCTGCTGCTGTTCATTCCGGGCATGCGCCCGCATGACCTGTTCGATCCCGCGCGCAAGCCGCAGCTCAAGCTCTATGTGCGCCGCATCTTCATCACCGACCGCTGCGACGATCTGGTGCCGGCCTGGCTGCGCTTCCTGCGCGGCGTGGTCGATTCCGCCGACCTGCCGCTGAATGTCAGCCGCGAGATGCTGCAGAACAATCCGGTGGTGGCACGCATCCGCCAAGCCATCGTGCGCCGCATCCTGTCCGAGCTGGAGCGGAAGGCCGGCAAGGATGCCGAAGCCTATGCGAAATTCTGGGAGAATTTCGGCGCGGTACTGAAGGAAGGCCTCTACGAGGATCACGAGCATCGCGAGGCGCTGCTCAAGCTGGCGCGGTTCCGCTCGAGCACGCGGGACGGCTGGGTGTCGCTGGACGAATACGTCGCCGCCATGAAGGACGGCCAGAGCGCGATCTACGTGATCAGCGGCGAGCAGGCCGAGCAGCTGAAGCGCAGCCCGCAGCTGGAAGGCTTCCGCGCCAAGGGCGTCGAGGTCCTGCTGCTGACCGACCCGGTGGACGATTTCTGGCTCTCGCTGGTGCGCGACTATGCCGGCAAGCCGCTGAAGTCGGCGACCCGCGCGGGCGCCGATCTGGATGCCGTCCAGGGCGACGCGCCGGAGAAGAAGGACGAGGACAAGGCCGAGGGCGCGGCCCTGGGCACGCTGATCGCATTGCTCAAGCAGACACTGGGCGATGCCGTGAAGGATGTGCGCGAATCCAAGCGGCTGACCGACAGCGCCGTCTGCCTGTCGGCGGCCGAGGGCGACATGGACATGCATCTGGAGCGGCTTCTGCGCATGCACCAGAAGCTGGATCACGCCAGTACGCGCATCCTGGAAATCAACCCGGCGCATCCGCTGATCAAGACACTGTCCGAGCGCGCGACCCAGCCCGGCGCCGCCGACGCGCTCGGCGATGCCGCCCAGCTTCTGCTCGACCAGGCCCGCCTCGTCGAGGGCGAGCCGCTGGCCGATCCGCAGGCCTTCGCCCAGCGCCTCGCGCGCGTGATGCAGAAGGCGCTGTAGGCGGCTACATCCCGACCCGGCTCAGCGGCACCTCGGTGACGCCGTAGCCGGCTTCCGCCGGAATCCGCAGATGCGGCTCGGCGAAGGATGTCTTGTCCAGCTTCGGCATGACATCGACGATCGGCTCGCGCGCGGCATTGGCCAGCGCGGCGTCCACGCTGGCCGCGCGGGCCAGCTTCACCAGCTGCATGCGGGTCGCGAACACGATCACGCGGCGCTGCGCTTCCCATTCATTGAGGGCTGCCTGCGCGCCGATCCATTCCGACTCCACCGACTCGCTGCCGTCATGCAGGCCGATCTGCCCTTCCGGCGCCCTGGCTAGGAAGAACCAGGTATCGAAGCGCTTCGGCATCGGCTCGGGCGTGATCCAGTGCGCGAACGGCACCAGCGTGTCGAGCGCGTAATCCAGCTGCTCGGCTTCGGCCAGGTCGCGCAGGGTCTTGTCGCCGCGGTTGAGCGGTTCGCGCCAATGGGCCAGCTTTTCCACGCGCTCGGCCGGCAGCAGCCTGGTCTCGCCCTTCGCCCGCGCCAGCAGCAGGCCGGATTCCTCGAAGGCCTCTCGGATCGCCCCGAAGGCAAAGGGCGTGAGATCCGGCGCGAAGCTGCCCGGCCGGGCATGGCGGCCCTGCAGTACGGGATCGCTGTCGCCCTCGCTCAGCTTGCCGCCGGGAAATACCATGGCGCCGGATGCGAAATCGATCGCGTGGTGGCGCTTCACCATGAAGACTTCCAGTCCCGCTTCGCCGTCGCGCACCAGCAGCAGGGTGCTGGAAGGTTTCAGGGCGGCGGGCGTTTTGTCGCTCATGCGGCGTTTCCTCTCTCTGGTCAGGAAACTTCCGCTCCGTGGCGCGGCATGTCAACGCTGCCGCAGCGGCAGCGCGGCCTTCAGCCCGCGGGCCTGAGGTCGACCGCGCCGAGGATGGCGCCATTGAGCGACTGCAACATGACGACGACGCCTTCCTTGTCCCAGTCGATATCGCCGAGATCGGGCACAGCATAGAGGCCGGCCGATCCGCTCCAGCGGCCGAACCGGTTCCAGGCGCGCGCCACATTCAGATAGGTGATGGTGCGACCGGTATTCTCGCCGCGCTCGATCGCGACCTCCTGGCGCCGGTCGTAACGGCACAGCACCAGTTCCGCCTCGCCCTGGGCGGCGGCGGCCGGAACGCGCACCTGCCAGCCATCCTTGCCGCGTTCGGCCTGCAGCGCGATGCGCTGCTCGCCGCGCGCCTTGGCCAGCGCCGCCTGCACGGCCTTGCGGTCGGAGCCGATCGCCTGGAACTGGCCGTCGACCACCGCCTGCGGCGTATAGATCTGGCGCGAGCCGAGATGGCGCGCATATTCCTGCTGCCGGCTGCTGTGGCCTTTCTTGCCGAAGGTGTCCTTCCAGCCGAGATAGTCCCAGTAATCGACGTGCAGCGAGAGCGGCAGGATGCCGGGCAGTTTCGCCCATTCCGCCATCAGCGCATCGGCAGGCGGGCAGGAGCTGCAGCCCTGGCTGGTGAAGAGTTCCAGGATCACCGGCGAGGCTGTCCGGGATTGCGCCTGTGCCGCTCCGCTTGTCCCGAGCAGGATGGTCGCCAGCAGCACAGTGCCGGGCAGCGTCGCCGCGGTCATGCCCGCCAGCCAGGAGGAAAGGCGTCGAGGTCCCATGCGGCTCAAGCTAGGCATGATCTGCGGGCCCGACCAGTCACGTTGCGGTGAAATTCGCCAGGGCTGCGTCCAGCAGCGCATCGGGCAGCGGCATCAGCCGCGGGGCAAAGGTCCATAACAGGGCGGTCTGCACCGCATGGCGCGGGAATATCTGCTGCAGCAGACCGCGATAAAGCGCCATCTGTTCCAGATAGGCGGGATCGACATCCTCCACCCGTGCCGGCGGCGGGCGGTTGGTCTTGTAATCCACGACCAGCACGGCATTGCCGTTCACGATCAGGCGATCAACCTGCCCGGCGACCAGCCGGTCGCCCAGCCGGCCGGCCAGCGGCGCCTCGACTTCGGCGCCCGCGCTGAAGACGGCGCCAAAGCCGGAATCGTCGAGCACCGCCAGCACTTCGGCGGCGATCTCCGCCTGCGCCTCGGCAGTGATGCGGTGCGCCGGATGGGCCAGGAAACGCCGGGCCGCCTCTTCGCGCAGCGGCGGCGCGAGATCGGGGAGCGTCTGCAGCAGGCGGTGGATCAGCCGCCCGCGGGCCAGGCCGGCGACGCGCCCGGCCGCGGCCGGGCTGAGCGGCGGCGCCTCGCGGCGGCTGGGGCGCGAGGGGCTGAGCGGTTTCGGCGGCAGGGGCTCGTCGGGCGCGGCCCGGCGCGCCCAGTCCGGCAGCGCGCGCAGGCCGGCCGTCGCGGTTTGCGGCTTCGTCGTTCCGCGATGACCGGGAAAGCTTTCGAAGCGGCGGCCGGTCTTCGCGCCATCCCGGTCCCAGGGCAACGCGATCTCTTCCATGGGGGACAGGCGGTCAAGCCCGGCGGCCGCCAGCGCATACCAGCTTTGCGCCGGCGGGCCCTTTTCGGCGGTCCTGCCGTTCAGGTAGCCGCAGATATACAGCCGGTCGCGGGCGCGGGTCAGCGCCACATATAACAGGCGGCGATACTCGGCCATCTGCTCGGCATTGCGGCGGCTGCGGATCGCCGCGGTCAGCGGCGTATCGCAATCCTTGCGCATCGGCCAGTAAAGCTGCGGCACGGCCTGCGCCGGTCCCGGTGCCGGCCGGCGCGGCGGCTCCGGCGCCTCGCTCCATAACAGGCCTTCGCCCTCGCGCTCCTGCGGCAGGTCGCAGGAATCCGGCAGGATGACGATCGGCGCTTCCAGGCCCTTGGCGCCATGCACGGTGAGGACGCGCACCTCGTCGCGGCTCTGCTCCAGGTCGCGCTTCACCTCGCCGGCATGACGCGGAAACCAGTCCAGGAAGCCCTGCAGGCTGGGCGCGGCCTCACGCTCGAAATTCAGCGTGGCGGCGAGGAATTCGTCGATCGGCTCGTTGGCCTGCGCACCGAGCCGCGCGACCAGCCGCCTGCGGCCGCCGCCGGCGCCCAGCAATTCGGCGTAGAAGGCGAAGGGCGTGACCAGATCGGCGCGCGCCATCAGGCCGCGCAGGCCGGTGGCCGCCGCCCGCCAATGCGGCTGCTCGTCGGCGCGGCGCAGCAATTCGTGCCACAGCCGCTTCTCCTCGCGACGCCAGGCCAGCGCGAAGAGATCTTCCTCGCTGAAATTGAACAGCGGGCCTTTCAGCACGGCGGCCAGATTGAGATCGTCTTCCGGCAGCAGGCAGAAGGCGCCGATGGCCAGCAGGTCGAGCACCGCCATCTGCTCGGCCAGCTTCATGCGGTCGGCGCCGGCGACCGGCACGCCGGCCTTTTTCAGCGCCTGCACCATCGCCTCGAAGAACACGTTCCGGCGCCGCACCAGGATCATCACGTCTCCGGCCCTGATCCGGCGGCCCTGGCTGGGCAGGTCTTCACCGTCCATCCAGCATCTGATCTGCTGGGCGATGCATTCGGCCAGGCGCACGCGCGGGTCGCGGCGGCCGACATAATCCAGCGGCACATCCCAGGCTTCGCTCTGCGCCAGCGGATCGGGTTTGAAGGGCGGCCACAGCTCGATGCGGCCGGCTTCCTCGCGGCGGCTGGCGCGGTGATGCAGCGGCCTGCCGTCCTCGGCCACGCCCTCGCGCGCGGCATCGTCGGCGAACACGGCGTCGACCAGCTGCAGCACCGCCGGCGCCGAGCGGAAAGACATTTCCAGCGGCACGGCATGCAGCTGCCGGCCGGCGGCTTCGGCGCGGCGGGCGAAATCGCGCCGCATGTCGAGGAAGGCTTTCGGCCGTGCGCCCTGGAACGAGTAGATCGACTGCTTGACGTCGCCGACGGCGAAGACCGTGCGGTGGATATCGCGCGCGCCGAGGCCCGAGAAGAAATCCTCGGCCAGGGCGGCGATCACCGACCACTGGTCCGGGCTGGTATCCTGTGCCTCGTCGACCAGGATGTGGTCGATGCCCTGGTCCAGCTTGAACATCACCCAGGGCACATTGGTCGGCTCGACCAGCAGGTCGCGGCTGCGCAGGATCAGGTCGTCATAATCGAGCTGTCCGCGGGCGGCCTTCAGCGCGGCGTAAGCCTGAAGCAGCCGCTCGGCCAGCCGCAGCAGCATGCCGGTCGCCTCCGCCACGGTGAGGGCGTTGAGCACCAGCTTCAGCGCGACCAGCCGCTCCTGCTCGGCCTTCAGCACGGCGCCGCAGCCGGCGGCAATCTTTTCCGCGGCCTGAGTCGCCAGCCGCTCCACGATCTTGGTCGGATCGCTTCTGGTGAAGAAGGCCGGCAGCCATTCGGCCTCGAAGCGTTCGGGCAGGCAGCCGGCGGCGAGCCAGGCATCGAGCCGCGCGCCCAGCTCGCCGTCCTTCTTGCCGCCCTGCAGCAGCGCGGCCGCGGCGCGGCGCAGATCGGCCAGCGCCAGGCCGTCGATATGGCGGCGGATCTCGCCCTCGCGCGTCGCATCCGGCGCGATGCCGAGCTGGGCGTGCAGACGGCCGATGGCGCCGTCGGCACCGCCGGCCTCGGCCAGCAGGATGCCGAGATCGCGCCGCCGGCTCAGCAGGAGGCGCAGCAGGCTGCGGAAACGCGCATCGTCCATCCGCTCGGCGAAGAAACGGATCACCGGCGCGAATTCCGCATCATCGGCGCTGGCGGCCAGCACCTGCTCCTGCGCCTGCGCGAACAATTCCGCCGTCGCGGCCTCGTCGGCAACGGCAAAGCCCGGCGGCACGCCGGCTTCCACCGGGAAGCGCTGCAGCAGCGATTCGCAGAAGGCATGCACGGTCTGCAGCCGAAGCCCGCCGGGCGATTCCAGCGTGCGGGCAAACAGCCGGCGCGCCGCCGCCATATCCTCGGCAGCGATCTGCCTGCCCAGCAGATCGCGCAACTCGGCTCTCAGTTTCTCGTCCGTCGCCGTCGTCCAGGCGCCGAGGCGGTCGGTCAGCCGGATCGCCATCTCGGCGGCCGCCGCCTTGGTGAAGGTGAGGCAGAGGATGCCGCTCGGCCGCGTGCCGGCCAGCAGCAGCCGGGTGACGCGATCGACCAGCACGCGCGTCTTGCCCGAACCGGCATTGGCCGCCACCCAGGCCGAGAGGCCGGGATCGGCGGCGACGCGCTGGCCGGTCTGATGCGCGTTCAGCTCGGCATCGGAGGCGGTCATGAGTCTTCCCCGGTGCCTTCGGCGCGCTCGGCGACGCGGGCGAGATGGTCGTAATGGCCGGCATAGCGCACGAATTGCGGGCGCGGCCGCGACAGATAGGGCGTGGCGGGATCGTCGAAGCGCGCCACCCAGGCCTTCAGGCGCTCCAGCGCCTGCCGCGTGAGTTCCTCGGCGGATGGAATCTGCTCGCGCGCATTGGGCTTCGATTCGATGCGCCCGGCTTCGCCCGGCTCGGCACCGCCGCCAAGCCGGATATAGACCAGCTCGGCGATCGCGCCGGGCGAAAGCTCGGGGAAGCCGCCGCCTTTGGCGATCGCCGCTTCCAGCGGCAATTGCGGCGTGAGGCCGCTATGCACCTGCTTGGGCGTCGGCGGATTGCCGGTCTTGTAATCCAGCACGGCCAGCGCGCCGTCGCCATCGCGCCGGTCGATGCGGTCGGCCTTGGCGGTCAACGTGAAGGCCGCGGCCGGCGCGGCGATGTCGAGCCGGCCCGATGTTTCCAGCAAGGCCGGGCGGAAGCCGGCCGCGCGGCGCTCGCGCTCATAGCCGACGAACCAGCGCATCGCGCGCTCGAAACGCGGCCACCACAGGGCCGCGATCTGCGGCTGCCGCAGCCAGGGGCCGAACTGCGCCCGGCCGAGCTCGAGCAGTTCGGCGAGCGCTTCGGAGTCCGGCGGCAGGCTGTCGCGATGCCGGCGGAGGAAGGTTTCGAGTACCGCATGGATGACATTGCCGCGCAGCCGCGCATCGGCAGGCGCGGCCGGAGCGTCGAGATGGCGCAGCCCGAGCACGCGGCGGGCGTAAAGCGCATAGGGATCGCGGATCCAGGTCTCGATATCGGTGACCGGCAACTCGCGCGGCCGCGCTTCGGCAGGAGGTTTGGGCGCCGGAAGCTCGCTGCGAGCAGCATCACCCGGTTCGTCCAGTTTCAGCGCCCAGCCGTGATAATCCGGCGCGGCACAGGCCTGCCAGCGCGCATCATCCTTGCAGAAGGCCTGCAGCCGCAGCAGCCAGCGGGCCGGCACGGTCGGCGTGCCATCCACCTTTTCGGCGCGGGTGAGAATGACATCGCTGCCGCTGGCCGCCTGCACGAAATCATGGGCGGTCTGGCCAAGGCGGCGCTCCGGCGCGGCGAAACCGAGATGCTTGCGCATCGGCCGGCTGAGCCATGGATCCTCGGCTGCCTGCGGCGGCCAGCTGCCCTCGTTCAGGCCGCCGAGGATGACGCGATCGGCATGCTGCAGCCGCGCTTCCAGCAGGCCCCAGATGGACAGGCGGGGATGGCGGCCGAAACGCGGGCGCACGACGCGGCCCTCCAGCAGCGCATCCAGCAGGCGCGGCCAGCCGCGCGGCGCGACCGGGCCGAATTCCTCCGCCGCCAGCAGTTCGGCGACGAGATCGTGCAGCGCCTCGCCGGCTTCCTGGCGCCAGAGATCGGAAACGCCGTCAACCGGCGCGGCGAGCGCCTCGGCGGCGGTCACATGGGCGCGCAGCAGCGTCGCAAGATCGCAGGGTGCCGTCGCCATCACCGGCTGCAGGGCCGCGCGCAGTCGGGCGAGAATGGCCAGCAGCGGCGCGTGCCGCTCCAGTTCGCGGGCGAGATCCTCGAAGCCGGCCACCGGCAGGTCGCTGCGGCGGAATATCCGGCGCTCCACCTTGCGGGTCCAGCGCAGCAGCTCGCGCCGCGGCAGTCCGAGCTGGCAGAGCGGATGCTTGAGCAGGGCGAGCAGCGGCAGCGGCGCGAAATCCTCGGCCGCGGCTTCGGCCAGCAGGCGCAGGAATACGGCCGGCGGAGTCTGTGCCAGCGGCTGCCCGGCGGAATCGTCGATGCCGATGCCGAACCGCGCCAGCTCGGCGGCGACCCGGCGGGCCAGGTTGCGGTCGGGCGTGATCAGCGCCGCCGTGCGGCCCGGCTGCTCCAGCGTCTCGCGCATCATCAGCGCGATGGCGAGCGCCTCGTCATGCAGGCCGGGAACGGCGACATGGCGCAGGCCGGTAAAAGCCGCATCGGCGATGCTGCCGGTCATCTCGCGCCAGCGATGCGTCTCGGCCGGCGGCAGCAGGGCGGCCGAAAGCAGGCTGGCGCGCGCGGCGGGAATCCCGTCATCCGGCATGTCTGCAGGCCAGGCCTGGACGTCGTCGCGCGTGCAGCCGAGATGGTCGAGCAGATGCCGCAGCGTGTATTGCGGGTGGGTCGGCTCATCGCGCAGAGCCTCCCAGCCGGCCTCGTCGAGCTGCCGGTCCAGCCCGGGCAGCACCACTTCGCCCTGCGGCAGGAAGGCGATCAGTTTCAGCAGCCGCGCGGTGGCCGGGATCGTGCCGGTGGAGCCGGCGGCGATCACCGGCCCGGCCGGCGAGTTGCGCTGCCAGTGGTCGATCCAGGCCTGCATGCTGCGCTGGCGATGCTCGGCTGCATCCAGCCGGCCGCGTTCGGCCTTGATCTTCGGCCATTCCTCGCGGATCACGGCGAGGAATTTCAGCGTCAGCGCCCAGTGTTCGGAAAGATTCGGATCGCTGACCAGCTCTTCCAGACGATCGAGGGCCACTTCCTCGGTTGCCGCCATGTCGAGCAGTTCGCCGAGCAGCCGGCCCAGCCGCACCGCCATGGCGGCATCGCCGGCCAGCGGCGAGGCGCCGAGCAGCCTTGCCAGCAGCAGGGTGCGGTCGAGCGGCGAGAAGGGCAGCGCATCCGCATCAGCCGTTTCGCCGCGATGGAAGACGAGTTCGTCCTCGTCGATATCGCCCAGCGGCCTGATCCGCGGCAGCAGCAATGCCTTGCCCTCGCCGGCGCGCAGGAAGGCTTCGGTCAGCGCGCGGCAGGCGCGCCGTGTCGGCAGCAGCACGGTCACGCGCGCCAGCCGCTCCGGTGTGGTGCCATGCCTTTGCAGGATTCCCGCCGCCAGCAGGTCGAGGAACGGCCGGCCGGGCGCGATCGTATAGAGGCTGGGTCTAGCGGCGCTCGTCATGCAGCAAGGCTTCGGCTGCCGCCAGCCCGTCATGGGTGCCGACATCCATCCAGTCGCCGTCATGCACCAGGCCATGCAGCCGGCCGGCGGCAATGGCGCGGTCGTAGAGGATGTTGAGCGAGAACGGGCCTGCGGGGCAGGACTCGAACAGGCGCGGATGCAGGATCTGCACGCCGGTATACACGAAGGCGGCCTGCGGATTGCCGCCGCGGCGGATCAGGCGGCCGCTTTCGTCGCGCTCGAAATCGCCCGGCCCGCCATAGCCGGTGGCGCGCCCGCGCGGCTGCAGCAGCAGGATGGCATCCATGCCGGCCGGGTCGAATGCCAATGCCAGGGCATGCAGGCTGCTGCGGCCGGCATCGCGCCAGATCAGGTCGGCATTGACGGCGAAGAACGGCGCGTCGCCCAGCAGCGGCAGCGCGCGCGCGATGCCGCCGCCGGTCTCCAGCAGCAGGTCGCTTTCATCCGAAATGACGATCTCGACATCGCGGCGCTGCTGCAGATGATCGCGGATTTGCGGGCCCAGCCAGTAGATGTTGACGACGGCGCGGCGCACGCCTGCTTCGGCCAGCCGGTCGAGACAGCGATCCAGCAATGTGCGGCCCGCCACCGTGATCAGCGGCTTCGGCAGTGCATCGGTGATCGGCCGCAGCCGCGTGCCCAGGCCTGCGGCCAGCACCATCGCGGTCTGCGGCGGGTGAATGCTCATGGGCGCAGGCCCGGCAGCGGCCGCCGGCGGGCGTCCTGCGGCACGAGACGATCGAGCCATTGCCGCAGACCCTGCAGCTCGGGATGCCGCAGGTCGCGTTCGACCAGGCCCCACATGCGCGGCATGAAGCTCTGGTAATGCGGCTTGCCGTCGCGCTTCCACAGCCGGGTGAAGATGCCGACGATGCGCAGGTTGCGCTGTGCGCCAAGGATGGCATAGGCGCGGCGGAATTCCTGTTCATCCAGGCCGCTGCCGGCGACGTAGCGCCGGATCATCGCGTCGGCCAGCTCGGGGGAGACGTCACGGCGCGCATCCTCCAGCAGCGAAACCAGGTCGTAGGCGCGATGGCCGGCAACCGCGTCCTGGAAATCCAGCAGGCCGACGCGGGCGGCGCCGGCGCGCTGCGGCAGCCAGATCAGGTTCTCGGCATGGAAATCGCGCAGCACCAGCACGCGCGGCGGCAGCGCGACCGAGGGCGAGAGATCATGCCAGAAGTGGTTGAATTCCTCGCGCAGGCCCGGTTCCGTCTCGCGGCCGCGCAGGGCCGGCAGATACCAGTCGGTGAACAGCTGCACTTCATCGATCAGCCGCGCCTCGTCATAGGCACCGAGATCGGCCGGCGCGGGATGGCCGTGCAGGTCGAGCAGGAAATCGATCGCTGCGCCATAGAGTTCCTGCTCGTCGGCGCCGCGTGCCAGCAGGCGGGCATAGAGATCGTCGCCCAGATCCTCCAGCAGCAGGAAACCGCGGTCGACATCTTCGGCCAAAATGCGCGGCGCGGCATAGCCGTGCTGCAGCAAGGCGCGGGCGATGCGCAGGAAAGGGCGGACATCCTCCTGCGGTGGCGGCGCATCCATCAGCACCGCTGTTTCGGTTCCGCGCCGCAGGCGTTCGTATCTGCGGAAGGAGGCATCGCCGGCAAGCATGCCGCGCGCGGCATCGCCCCAGCCGGCGCGGGCCAGGAAGGCACTGGAAAGGACGGAACGGTCAGACATGGTTCGGAACCGTGAAACGCGACAGGCGCTGCGACCAGCGGTCGTCGCCGAGCATTTCGGCGCGCCGCGCGGTCGGGCCGGCAGACTCCGCCGCAAGGCGGACGGTCAGGGCATGGACGGGGGCGAAGGTGCCAAGACGGTCCGGCCATTCGACCAGCGTGATGCCCTCGCCGAGCGCCTCGTCGAGGCCGAGTTCATCCAGCTCGCGCGGATCGGCGACACGGTAGAGGTCGAAATGCCAGACCGGCCCGGCCGGCGTGTCGTAGGTCAGCACAAGGTTGAAGCTCGGGCTGGGAATCTCGATTTCCGCTCCCGCCAGGGCGCGGATCAAGGCACGCGCGAAGCTGGTCTTGCCGGCGCCCAGCGGGCCGTCGAGCAGCAGTGCGTCGCCGGGCCGGAGCAGCGGCGCCAGCGCTTCGGCCAAAGCGGCGGTAGCCGCCTCGTCGGGCAGCGACAGAGAGCGAATCACCGGCATCGCGGCACTCTACTGAGGGGGTGCGGCCACCGCAACGTCGCGCGGCAGCAGGATTTCCACCGCCTGGCTGCCATCCTCGCCGGTATCGAGGCGCAGGCTCGCGCCATGCAGGTCGAACAGGCCGCGCGCCACGATCAGCGACAGGTCGGCATTGGCGCGGCGGCGCGCCGAAGTATCGGCGAGGTCGGCGAAAAGCTGGCGCGGCTGGACCGGGCTCAGGCCCCCGCTATGCGATTCGATGCGCAGGCCGAGCGCGTTGCTGCCGCCATTGACGGCAAGGCAGACCCTGCCGCCCTCCGGCGTGCCGTCCAGCGCCGCGGCCATCACGCTGTCGAGCGCCTGGCGCAGGCGCTGGGCGTCGCCGGTGATCGAATCGTCGGGCGTATGCTGCGGCAGGTCCAGCACGATGGCGCGGCGGTCGGCCAGTTCGCGCCACTGCGCCGCTTCCTCGCGCCACAGCGCATCGAGCGAGATCGGCTCAGGGTCCAGCGCCATCTGCCCGACTTCGATGGTGGCGATGGCGATGACGTCGTCGAGCAGCCGCAGCAGATGCCGCGAGGCCACCATGATGTCGCGGCAATATTCCTCCTGGCGCGGATTCATCGGGCCGAGAATGCCCTGCGCCAGCACCTCGGTCATGCTGATCAGCGTGCCCAGCGGCGAGCGCAGGTCATGCGTGATGTTGCTGATGAAGGCGGCGTTCATGCGGTCGGTGCGTTCCAGCGCCTCGTTGCGGTCGCGCAGCGCGCGTTCGATGCGGATGCTGTCGCTGACATCGAGGTAGGTGTAGAGCATCGCGCCGTCGGGCAGCGGCACGGAAGCGTAATCCAGCACCATGCCGTCGCCGCGCTCCAGCCGGCCGCGGGTCGGCTTGCGCGCCACGAAGCTGTCGATGATGCGTTCGCGCAGCTGCACCCAGTCGGGCCCGCGCTGCATCAGGGGCCGCACGGCATCCAGCACCTCGGTGAGATGCGGCTGGCGGTTCAGCAGATCGGGATCGAGCTGCCAGAGCTGGCCGAAGGCGCGGTTATAGAGCGACAGGCGGCCGTCGGGTCCGTAGACCACCACCGCCTCGTAAAGGTTGTCGAGCGTCGCGCGCTGCACGGCGATCATCGTGTTGGTGGCGCGTTCCAGCGTGAGCTGCCGCGTCACGTCGTCATAGGCAAACAGCAGCCCGCCGGTTGGGTAGGCGCTGATCAGCAGCCGCAGGGTCGAACCATCGGGCAGGTGCAGCAATTCCTCCTGGCGGTCGATCACGGTGGTGAACAGCGCCAGCTCACCGCGCTTGTAGGCCTGCCAGTCGATCTGCTCGGGCAGCCGGCGTTCGGCGCGCAGCTGCTCCAGCACTTCGCCGAAGCTGGGCCGGGTTTCCAGCCAGGCCTCGTCCAGTCCCCAGAGCCGGGCATAGGCGCGATTCCACAGCAGCAGCTTCTTGTCCGGCCCGTAGATCGCCGTCGCCGTCGAGATCGTGCGCAGCACTTCCATATGGGCATCCATATGGCGGCGCAGCTGGCCGCGGGCGTCGGCTTCCGGCGTGATGTCCTGGCCGAAGCCGAGCGTGCCGCCGATCGCCGGCAATTCGAAGATCCGATAATTGCGGCGGTCGCCTTCGGCGACGAAGCGGCGCTCCTGTACCTGCGCGGCGCGGTTGCGCAGGGCGCCCAACGCGAATTCGCGCGGCTGGTCGAGGTCATGGGCGGATGCGAGCTCGAGGCCGCGCTGCACGACATCGTCGGGCACCGTCTCGGCAAGCTGGCCGTAGCGGGCATTCACCCAGGTCAGGCGGCCGTTCACGTCGCGGCGCCAGATCGGGAAGGGCGCGGCGTCGAGCAGCGCCTTGGCATCGAGCTCGGCCTGGCGAAGCGCGGCCGCCTCGATGCTGGCCGCCGCATTCTCGCGTTTCAGGGCGCCGATCTGGTCCTGCAGATCGGCGATCTCGGTGCGCGCCGAATCACGCTCTGCCCCGGCCAGCTCGTAGAGCGACTGCGTGATCTTCAGCCGGGTCGCGGCATCGCTGGCGCGCCGCCACTGCCATCCGGCGAGGCCGGCGGCGATGGCGGCACCCAATGCTGTGATCCAGACGGCTTCACTCACGGCTGCGGCTCCCGAGCCTGCATCCTGCCCTGCACATGCGGCATCATCGGCAGCCGGGCTGGGGATGACAAGGCGTTTGAAGCGACAAAGGCCGGGTCAGGAAATCTTCCTGGCCCGGCCTCTGCGCCGATGGGATAATCGTCTTGTTCAGTAGCGGTAATGGTCGGGTTTGAACGGGCCCTTCTCGCCGATGCCGAGATATTTCGCCTGCTGGTCGGTCAGCTTGGTCAGCTTGGCGCCGACCTTGGCGAGATGCAGGCTGGCCACCTTCTCGTCGAGATGCTTCGGCAGGGTGTAGACCTGTTTCTGGTACTTGCCCGGGTTGGTCCAGAGTTCGATCTGCGCCAGCACCTGGTTGGTGAAGGAAGCGCTCATCACGAAGCTCGGATGGCCGGTGGCATTGCCCAGATTCACCAGGCGGCCTTCCGACAGAACGATGATCCGCTTCTTGTCGGGGAATTCCACCTCGTCCACCTGCGGCTTCACATTGTGCCACTTCATATTCTTCAGCGCGCCGATCTGGATCTCAGAGTCGAAATGGCCGATGTTGCAGACGATGGCGCGATGCTTCATCTGGCGCATATGGTCCAGCGTGATGACATCGACGTTGCCGGTGGCGGTGACGAAGATGTCGCCCTTCGGCGCGGCATCTTCCATGGTGACGACCTCGTAGCCTTCCATCGCCGCCTGCAGGGCGCAGATCGGATCGATCTCGGTCACCATGACGCGGCAGCCG
>CAYSCA010000015.1:0-30695 GCA_964429465.1 uncultured Rhodospirillaceae bacterium | reverse complement strand
ATCTACGGCATTGGCTCGGTCGAGACCTATACCGCAATGACGCTGGCGCTGGAGGCCGGCAAGAGCGTCGATCGCGATACCCTGCTGCGGCGGCTGGTGGAGCTGCATTACCGGCGCAACGATGCTGCCTTCGCCCGCGGCGCCTTCCGCGTACGCGGCGACGGCATCGAGATTTTCCCGTCGCATCTGGAAGATCGTGCCTGGCGGCTTTCGCTGTTCGGCGACGAGCTGGAGAGCATCGTCGAATTCGATCCGCTGACCGGCCACAAGACCGGCGAGATGAAGGCGGTCAAGCTCTACGCCAACAGCCATTACGTGACGCCGAAGCCGACCCTGCAGCAGGCGATGGAGCAGATCAAGGTGGACCTGCGCGTCCGGCTCGACCAGCTGACCAAGATGGGCCGCCTGCTGGAGGCGCAGCGGCTGGAGCAGCGCACCAGCTTCGACCTCGAGATGATGGCGGCCACCGGCGCCTGCGCCGGCATCGAGAATTACTCACGCTATCTTACCGGGCGCCAGCCGGGCGAGCCGCCACCGACCCTGTTCGAATACCTGCCCGACGATGCCCTGCTGTTCGTGGACGAAAGCCATGTCACCGTGCCACAGATCGGCGGCATGTTCCGCGGCGACTTCCGGCGCAAAGCGACGCTTGCCGAATACGGCTTCCGCCTGCCGTCCTGTATCGACAACCGGCCGCTGCGCTTCCGCGAATGGGAGCGCCTGCGGCCGCAGAGCATCTTCGTTTCGGCGACGCCCGGCAAATGGGAAATGGAGCGCACCGGCGGCGTCTTCGTCGAGCAGGTGATCCGCCCCACCGGGCTGATCGATCCGGTCACCGAGATTCGCCCCGTCGAACACCAGGTCGACGACCTGCTGGCCGAATGCCGCAATGTCATCGAGCGCGGCTACCGCGTTCTGGTCACCACCCTGACCAAGCGCATGGCGGAAGACCTGACCGAGTACATGACCGAGGTGGGCCTGAAAGTCCGCTATCTCCATTCCGACATCGACACGCTGGAGCGGATCGAGATCATCCGCGACCTGCGGCTCGGCGCCTTCGACATCCTGATCGGCATCAACCTGCTGCGCGAGGGCCTCGACATCCCCGAATGCGGCCTGGTCGCCATCCTGGATGCCGACAAGGAAGGCTTCCTGCGCTCGGAAACCTCGCTGGTGCAGACGATCGGTCGTGCCGCCCGCAACGTCGATGGCCGCGTCATTCTCTATGCCGACAGGATGACCAACAGCCTGCAGCGCGCGCTGGACGAGACCGCCCGCCGCCGCGCCAAGCAGCAGGCCTATAACGAGCAGCACGGGATCACGCCGCAGAGCATCAAGTCGCAGATCGGCGACATCCTGCAATCGGTCTACGAGCAGGACCACTATACCGTCGATGCCGGCGAGGCGCGCGAAGGGCATCTGGTCGGCCATAACCTGAAGGCCTATATCGCCGATCTCGAGAAGCGCATGCGCGAAGCCGCCGGCAATCTCGAGTTCGAGGAAGCCGCCCGCCTGCGCGACGAGATCAAGCGGCTGGAACTCCATGAGCTGGAGGTGCCAAGCGGACCGGTCGCGCTCAAGCCGCTGGGCCTGGCGGAAGAAGCTTCCGCGGCGCCCCGGCCGGTGGGGCGTTCCACGGCGGGCCGGGCCGGCTCCCGCCGCGCCTATCGCGGGCGCAAACGCTGATGACCGTGCCTGCCTCCGCTCCCGCCGCGCTGGTGACCGGCGCCGGCATCCGGATCGGCCGCGCCATCGCGCTGCTGCTGGGCCGGCGCGGCTATCATGTCGCCGTACATTGCAATCGCTCGCGCGCGCAGGCCGAAGCGGTAGCCGCGGAGATCACGGCGGCCGGCGGCAAGGCGGCCGTGGTGCAGGCCGATCTGGCCGACCACGACGCCGTGCTGGGCCTGGTTGGTCAGGCCGCGGCCGCGCTGGGCCCGCTTTCGGTGCTGGTGAACAACGCCTCCAGCTTCGATTACGACCATGTCGAGACGGCCACCGGCCCGGTCTGGGACCGGCAACTGGACGTCAACCTGAAGGCCCCCTTCTTCCTGTCTCAGGCTTTTGCCGCACGGCTACCGGCCGATACGCCCGGCAATATCGTCAATATCATCGACATGCGCGTCTGGAAGCTGACCCCGCATTTCGCCTCCTATACGGTGGCCAAGACCGGACTGTGGACCCTGACCCAGACGCTGGCCATGGCGCTGGCGCCACAGATCCGGGTCAACGGGATCGGACCCGGCCCGGTGTTGCCCAGCCCGCGCCAGACGCAGGAGCAGTTCGACCGGCAATGGGCCAGCACGCCGCTGCAGCGCGGCGCCCATCCGGAAGAGATTGCCGCAGCCGTCGGTTTCCTGCTTGACGCTCCGGCCGTGACGGGCCAGATGATCGCCCTGGATGGCGGCCAGCATCTGCCCTCGCATCAGCGCGGCGGGCCGCTCTCCTCCGGCCCGACCGGCCCTGAGGAATGACATGACGATCCACGAGCGCGCCCGTGCCGCCTGGGCGGAAATCCCCGTCCCGGCCCTGACCGAGCCCAGCCGTCCGGCGCGGCGGGTCTTCGTGCGCGACCTGCTGCTGAAAGCCCTGATCGGCATCTATCCCCATGAGCGGGTGACGCCGCAGAATGTGCGGATCAACATGGATCTGTGGGTGGCCGATACCCCCGGGGCCCCGCCCAGCAGCTATGCCGAGGTGGTCTGTTACGAGCAATTGGTCAACCGCGCCAAGTCGTTGCTGGCCGAGGGCCATGTCGATCTGGTAGAAACCCTGGCCGAGCGGCTGGCCGAGCTCTGCCTGGCCGATCCGCGCGTCTTGCGCACCAGGGTTAGCGTCGAGAAGCCCGACGCCATTCCGGAAACCGCCGGCGTCGGCGTGGAAATCGAGCGCTCCCGGAGATAAGGCCGCCTGGTTGCGGTTACGCGGTTTGAATAAAACTTGACTTTGCGCGGTGATTCGAGTTGCCGCGGGACTTGTGCACAGGCTGACGAGCCCGCGAATCGGTTTGGCGATGCAGAAGCCGCCACATTCCAATCTGTGGATAACCATTTTTTCTGTACAAACTTCAGTACCTTGTACCTTCGGTTGAAACCATACTCTGCATGCAATTCCATAGGGCTGACCGGCAGCGTGGATATCTGCCGCTATTTCCCCACAAAGTTATCCACAGCCTTGGGACGCTTTTGTCAACACCGTGTAATCATTGAGATTTTGTCGCTAGGTTGTGGCGTATGAGTGAACCCGACAGCATGATGCCCGCTTCCGCGCCGCCATCCGATCAGGTGGACGTCATCGGCGCCGCGGCGATTGCACGTCACCTGCCGACGCTGCCGCTCGGCCCCGGCATCTACCGGATGCTCGATGCCCAGGGCGAGGTGCTCTATGTCGGCAAGGCGCGCAGCCTGCGCAAGCGCGTCGCCTCTTATGCCAAGGCGCACGGCCTGAGCATCCGGATCATGCGGATGGTGCGGCAGGTGGCCAGTGTCGAGGTCACGACGACCCACACCGAGGCCGAAGCGCTGCTGCTTGAAGCCAACATGATCAAGAAGCTGCAGCCGCCCTTCAACGTGCTGCTGAGGGACGACAAATCCTTCCCCTATATCCTGGTGGCCCGCGACCATCCGTTCCCGCGCATCACCAAGCACCGCGGCGCGCGCGACATCCCCGGCGAATATTTCGGCCCGTTCGCCTCCACCGGCGCCGTCCACGTCACCCTGAACGCCCTGTCGCGGGCCTTCCCGCTGCGCAGCTGCACCGACAGCGAATTCGCCAGCCGGACGCGGCCCTGCCTGCAATACCAGATCAAGCGCTGCTCGGCGCCCTGCGTCGGCCGGATCTCGGAAGCCGACTATACCGGCCTGGTGGATGAGTCGCGCGACTTCCTCAGCGGCCGCAACCGCCATGTGCTGGATGCCTGGCGCGAGCGCATGCAGGCGGCGTCCGAGGCGCTCGATTTCGAGACCGCGGCAGGCCTGCGCGACCGCATCCGCGCGCTGGCGCACATCACCCAGAAGCAGGATATCAATCTGGCGGAAATCGAGGATGCCGACGTGATCGCGATCCATGCCGAAGCCGGCCTGGTCTGCATCCAGATCTTCTTTTTCCGCGCCGGACAGAATTTCGGCAACCGCAGCTACTTCCCCGCCCATACCCGCGATGTCGAGATCAGCGAGGTGCTGGATGCCTTCATCGGCCAGTTCTATGCCCAGCGCGAGCCGCCGCGGCTTATCCTGATCAATCACCAGGTCGGCAACGCCTCCCTGATCGAGGAGGCCCTGACCCGCCATGCCGGCCGCAAGGTCGAGTTGCATTGCCCGCAGCGCGGCACCAAACGCGATCTCGTGCAGCATGCCGCCGACAATGCGCGCGATGCCTTGCGGCGCCGCCTGGCGGAGACCTCGTCCCAGCAGCAGTTGCTGCGCGGCGTGGCCGAACTTTTCGGCCTGGAAGCGCCGCCGCAGCGGATTGAGGTCTACGACAACAGCCACATCATGGGGCGCCACGCCGTGGGCGGCATGATCGTGGCCGGACCCGAGGGGCTGCGCAAGAATGCCTATCGCAAGTTCAATATCCGCGGCGAGGATATCGAGCCCGGCGACGACTACGCGATGATGAAACAGGTCCTCACCCGCCGCTTCCAGCGCCTGCTCAAGGAAGACGCCGAAGGCCTCCAGGGCGACTGGCCGGATCTGCTGCTGATCGACGGCGGCAAGGGCCAACTCAGTGCAACCCTGCAGGTGCTGGAGGAGCTCGGGATCGACGATGTCCCGGTCGTCGGCATCGCCAAGGGACCAGACCGCAATGCAGGCCGCGAGCAGTTCTTCCTGCCGGGCCGCGAACCCTTCATGCTGGAGCCGCGGCATCCGGTGCTGTTCTTCCTGCAGCGCCTGCGCGATGAGGCGCACCGTTTTGCCATCGGCACGCACCGGGCAAAAAGATCGAAGGACCAGGTCCGCTCGCCGCTGGATGAGATCGCCGGGGTCGGCGCTGCCCGCAAGAAGGCCTTGCTGCTGCATTTCGGATCGGCCAAGGCGGTCTCGCGCGCCGGGCTGACCGATCTGGAAGCGGCGCCGGGGATCAGCAAGGCTGTCGCCAAACGGGTCTATGA
Organism: uncultured Rhodospirillaceae bacterium; assembly: GCA_964429465.1. Lineage (GTDB taxonomy): Bacteria > Pseudomonadota > Alphaproteobacteria > Ferrovibrionales > Ferrovibrionaceae > Ferrovibrio. The sequence continues at coordinate 25,585 of CAYSCA010000015.1, read as the reverse complement.
CTTTTTCCACGGCGGCTGATCGCCTTTTCACGGCCGGACGGCTCTGGCCTGCCTTTTCCCGCCATGCGATACTTGGGCGGCCATGCTGAACAGCCTTCCGAACATCCTGACGGTGTCGCGCATCCTGGCCATTCCGGCGATCTGCGCGGCCTTTTACCTGCCGGGCGTCTGGAGCGCCTGGGTACCGCTGGTGCTGTTCGCCGCGGCCGGCATCACCGACTGGTTCGACGGCTATCTGGCGCGCAAATGGGGCCAGATGTCCGATCTCGGCCGCTTTCTCGATCCGGTCGCCGACAAGCTGCTGGTCGCCGCCGTGATCCTGATGCTGATCGCCTTCGAGCGGATCGATCGCATCACCTGCCTCGCCGCCGTCGTGATCATGTGCCGCGAGGTGACGGTGACAGGCCTGCGGGAATTCCTGGCCGAGCTGCGCGTCAAGGTGCCGGTGTCGCGGCTGGCCAAGTGGAAGACGACCGTCCAACTCGTCGCGCTGGGCATCCTGATTGTCGGGGATCATGGCCCCGATATCCTGCCGATCCGCCTCATCGGCGAGATCGGTCTGTGGGTTGCCGCGGTCCTGACCCTCTATACCGGCTGGGACTATCTGCAGACCGGATTGCGCCATATGGCGGGGGAGCCGGCGCCGCAGCGCGACAGCCGGGGACCTGAGTAAATGCGTATTCTGTATTTTGCCTGGCTGCGCGAGCGCGTCGGCCTGGCGGAAGAGACCGTCACGCCGCCTTCGCATGTCAGCAATGTGGGGTCGCTGCTTGCCTGGCTGCGCGGCCGGGGCGGCGTCTACGAGGCGGCACTGGCGGACCCCGCGCTGGTCCGGGTCGCCGTCAACCAGGATTATGCGCGCGCCGAGCATCCGGTCGGGCCTGACGACGAGATCGCCCTTTTCCCGCCGGTCACCGGAGGCTGATCATGTCCGTTCGCGTCCAGCGCGAGGATTTCGATACCGCTGCCGAACTGGAGCGCCTCAGCGGCGGCAACCGCCGCATCGGCGCTGTCGTGAGCTTCACCGGGCTGGTGCGGGATTTCGCGGACGGCGAGAATATCCGGCGGATGACGCTGGAGCATTACCCCGGCATGACGGAAAAGCAGCTCGGTAGCATCGTGCAGGAGGCCGAGCGGCGCTGGCCGCTTGACGGCTGTCTGGTGATCCATCGCTATGGTCCGCTGGAGCCCGGCGACCGGATCGTCCTGGTCGTCGTCGCCTCCGCCCATCGCGAGGCGGCCTTCGAGGCCTGCGCCTTCCTGGTCGATTGGCTGAAAACCAAGGCGCCCTTCTGGAAGCTGGAAGAGCAGGATGGCGGCCGGCGCTGGGTTGAAGCCAAGACCAGTGACGATGCTGCCGCGGCGCGCTGGCAGAAATAGGCAAACTACTACCGGGACTTATATCCTTTAGGGTTTACTACGGCCTAGGCGTGTGGCATGCCTTAGGGGTATTCCCATGGCAAACTGCGTATTTTCTTTGGCTTGAGTTCCCGCTCACAGGATTCGTCACTGGTCAAAGGCTGCTAGCGTCCGATGTCACCGCCAACACCTGAATCGCCGCCGCCACATGCGGGCACAGCTCAGGCAGACGCAGCAGCAGCCATTTCGGCCGACAGCATCCGCGCTCCGTCTCTCCGCAATCTGCTGGGTTACTGGAGGACCAAGAATGCGCATCTGGGCCGGCTGCCGGCGCGCGCCGATCTTCAGCCTGACGAGATGCTCCCCTTCCTGCCCTTCGTGGCCCTGATCACCGTGCAGAACCAGCAGCCGCGTTTCCAGTTCCGGCTTGTCGGAACCGGGATCGTTGGCGCCTTTGGCCGGGAGACGACCAGCCGGGCGGTGGACGAGACGCTGTTCGGCGACAATGCCATGGAGGTCGAGCAGTTCTTCTCGATTCCCGTCCAGACCCTCGGCCCCGCCTATGCGACCGGAAAATACACCGTGACACCGACGGGCCGCAGCCTGCCCTTCGAGACCTTGCTGGTCCCGCTGTCGAGCGACGGGCGGAGCATCGACATGCTGCTGGGCGGCCTGGTCGGCGAACGCATCCATCGCGACGAACAGATCCGCCAGTTCCGCTACGATTATTACTGCCCGATCATGCAAACGGCCGCGCCATAACGCGCGGCCGCCTGCCGGAAAGAACCGCCGCGCGCTAGGCCGCAGCCTTGCGCCGCGTGGCCGCGTCGAAATCGGCGAGCAGCTGCTGGCAGATGCGCGCCGGCGTGAACTTGTAGGGGCCGATTTCCGAAACCGGGGTGACTTCGGCCGCGGTGCCGGTGAGGAAGCATTCCTCGAATCCGGCCATCTCCTCGGGCATGATCGCGCGCTCGATCACTTCGAGACCGCGGGCCTTTGCCATGCCGATCACCGCGCGCCGGGTGATGCCGTCGAGGAAACAGTCCGGCGTCGGCGTATGCAGCTTGCCATCCTTCGAGAAGAAGATATTCGCGCCGGTGGCCTCGGCGACCTGGCCGCGCCAGTCGAGCATCAGCGCATCCTGATAGCCGTCCCGCTCCGCCTTGTGCTTGGACAGGGTGCAGATCATGTAAAGGCCGGCGGCCTTCGCCTTGGTCGGCGCCGTATTCGGTGCGGGGCGGCGCCAGTCGCTGATCTGCAGCCGCAGGCCCTTCATCTTGGCTTCCGGCGAGAAATAGCTCGGCCATTCCCAGACCGCGATGGCGAGGTGAATCTTGTTCTGCTGCGCCGACACACCCATCATCTCCGAGCCGCGCCAGGCCACCGGCCGCACGTAGCAGTTGGGCATCTTGTTGGCCGCGATGGTCTCCCGCGTCGCGCGATCGATCTCCTCGACCGAATAGGGAATCGTGAAGTCCATCAGCTTGGCCGAGTCATAGAGGCGCTGACTGTGCTCGGTCAGCCGGAAGACTTCGCCGTCATAGGCGCGTTCGCCTTCGAACACACAGGAGGCGTAGTGCAGCGCATGGGTCAGCACGTGCAGCTTGGCGTCCCGGAAGGGAATCAGCTTGCCGTCCAGCCAGATAAAGCCGTCACGGTCGTCATAGGGGATGAGGGACATGGCTGCTCCTTTGCGAAACGGATGCGCGGGTATTATTATTACCCGCCCTTGGGTCAAGGAGTAACAAAATGATCGAAATACGTCAATACTGCTGCCCTATTTTTCGTGGCAGCCGAATTTTTGCTTTTCCGACATCACCTTGATGGCGGCTATCCCTTTGCGCGATATAAGACATCATGACTGATCTGAAATCGCTGGCCAATCCGTTATTTCTGCGCGAGGACGAACTGCGGCAGGGGATCGAACTGCTGTTCTATGCCTACCGCGATTTCACACGGGGACCGGATGAAATCCTCGCACGGTACAATTTCGGCCGGGCGCATCACCGCGCCCTGCATTTCATCGGCGGCAATCCCGGCATCACTGTCGCCGAATTGCTGGGCATCCTCCGGATCACCAAGCAGAGCCTGTCGCGCGTCCTCTCCGCGCTGATCGAAGGGGATTTCGTGCGCCAGCAGCAGGGCACACGCGACCGCCGGCAGCGGCAGCTGTTTCTGACCGAGCAGGGCAGGAATCTGGAACGGCAGATCAGCACGGTGCAGCAGGCGAAGGTCGCGGAAGCCTATCGCGAGGCCGGCGCCGAAGCCGTCGCCGGCTACCGCAAGGTGCTGGCCGGCCTAATCGATGAGCAGGACCGCGCGGCCATCCTGCGCGCCATCCAGCGGCGATAAGCACATGGATGCCGGCGAGCCGCATCTTCTGGTCGTCGATGATGACGAGCGCATCCGCACCCTGCTGTCGCGCTACCTGGCCGGCCAGGGCTTCCGCGTCACCAGCGCTGAACATGCCGCCGATGCCGCCGCCAAGCTGGGCGCGGTATCGTTCGACCTGCTGATCGTCGACGTGATGATGCCGGGCCAGGACGGTTTCGAGTTCGTCGCCGAGCTGCGCAAGCGCCAGGACCATGTGCCCGTCATCCTGCTGACGGCGCGCGGCGAGGCCGAAGACCGCATCCAGGGCCTGGAGACCGGCGCCGACGATTACCTGCCCAAGCCTTTCGAGCCGCGCGAGCTGACGCTGCGGATCAACGCCATTCTCAAGCGGGCCGTGCGCCCGCCGCCGCCCGCGGCCAGCCAGCCCATCCGCTTTGGCGATCTGGCTTTCGATCTGGTGCGCGGCGAGTTGCGCCGCGGCGAGGATATGGTTCCGCTGACCACCGGCGAAGCCCAGCTGCTGCGGATCCTGGCCCGCGCGCCGGGCACCACGGTTCCCCGCGCCGCCCTTGCCGAGCCCGGCACTACGGGCGAAAGCCGCGCCGTCGACGTGCAGATCACGCGCCTGCGCCGGAAGATTGAGCCCGATCCGCGCAACCCCCGTTACCTTCAGACTGTCTGGGGCGAGGGCTATGTGCTCTGGACCGACTGACGCGCCATGCTGAGCAAGCGCCTGCTGCCGCGCAGCCTGTTCGGCCGCTGGCTGCTGCTGCTGGTCGGGCCGGTCGTCGTCCTGCAGGCCCTGCTGACCTACATTTTCTACGAGCGGCACTGGGATACGGTCACCCGTCGCCTGGCGCTGGGCCTGGCGGGCGAAATCGCAGTCGCGATCGACACCCGCATGCACAATCCCGATCCCACGATCCTGGGCGATCTTCTGCTGCGCATGCATCGCTCGCTTGAGATCGAGATCACCTTCACCAGCGGCGCCACATTCCCTGCTAACCTTCCCGCGCCGCGCCGCTACTCGATCCTCGACCGCATGCTGGTTCAGGCCCTCGGCGAGAGGCTTTCGCTGCCCTATCTGATCGACACCCAGCGGAATGACGACCACATCGCGATCTATGTGCAGTTGCCCGATGCCTTGATGACCGTCATCGCCCCGGAGAACCGGGTCTTTTCGACCAGTACCTATGCCTTCATCATCTGGATGGCCGCCGCTTCGGTCGTATTGCTCGGCATCGCGGTGCTGTTCCTGCGCAACCAGATTAAGCCGATCCGCCGGCTGGCCGAAGCCGCCGACGCTTTCGGCAAGGGACGCGAGATCGTCAACTTCCGGCCGGCCGGTGCCGAGGAGGTGCGCGCGGCCGCACGCGCCTTCATGGCCATGCGCGACCGCATCCGCCGGCATATCCGCGAACGCACCGACATGCTGGCCGGCGTCAGTCACGACCTGCGGACGCCGCTGACCAGGATGAAGCTGCAGCTCTCGCTCATGACGCCGGGAGGGGAAGCGGAGGAATTGCGGCGCGATGTCGAGGAGATGGAGAAGATGGTCGGGGCCTACCTGGCCTTCGCGCGCGGCCAGTCCGAGCAGCCCGCCGAGCCCACCGACCTCGCCGGTTTGATCCATGAACTGGCCGACGACGTGCGGCGCCGCGGCCGCGAACTGCAGGTCAGCCTGCCGGAACCGGTCACGCTGCCGCTGCGGCGCCTGAGCTTCAAACGCGCTTTGTCCAACCTGATCGAAAACGCGCTGCGCTTCGGGCAGGAGGTCCGCCTCAGCGCCATGCGCCGCGCCGGCAGGATCGAGATCCGGATCGAGGATGACGGGCCCGGCTTACCGAGCAAGGAACACCACAAGGTATTCCGCCCGTTCTACCGGCTTGATCAGGCACGCCATGGCAGCGGCAATGTGGGGCTTGGCCTGACCATCGCGCGCGACGCCGTGCTCGCCCATGGCGGCGAGATTTCGCTTGGCGAGTCGGCGATGGGCGGGCTGCAGGTCACGATCCGGCTGCCGGTCTGACCCGGCCAGACTTCACCCAGCCGGAGTTTCAATCCGCCGGGGCATCCTCTGGCTGTCTTGTGATCTCGAACCGCTGTTCGCCCTGCAGCCTTCCGGCGCCGTCCTTCAGCTGTACGATCCACTCGCCGGGAAAGATGCGCGACTGCGACCAGATCCGCCAGTTGCGGCTGACATCGACGCGCGCCTTGCTCTTGCCGACCTCGCGGTCATTGTAAATCCAGTGAAACCAGAAGGTCTCCCCCGCTCCCACCTGGGTGCAGTCGAGCCGTGCGAATGCATAGGCGCGTTCCGTGCCCGGCGGGTAGGTGCCTTCGACGACGCCCTGCGGCTCCAGGCTGATCACGTTCCGGGTCATGATGAACTGCCGCACAACGCAATCGTGATCCTGCGCCGCGGCAGGCAACGCCGGGGCAAGCAGAAAAGCGATCGTCAGGGCGGGAATGGTCTTCAGTTTCATCAGGGCAAATCCAGGCAGATTGTCGGACGTGCCGCCGGGCCGGTCAATACATCCGGCCGCCATTGGGGACAGCCTGGTCAGGCGCCAGCAGCACGACCTCGCCATCCGCATCAGGGACGCCGAGCACCAGCACCTCCGACATGAAGGAGGCGATCTGGCGGGGCGGGAAATTGACGACGGCAATCACCTGCCGCCCGATCAGCTGCTCCGGGTGGTAATGCCGGGTGATCTGCGCGGAGGATTTCTTCACGCCGATATCGCCGCCGAAGTCTACCCAGAGTTTGATGGCCGGCTTGCGGGCGCCGGCAAACGGCTCAGCCTTTGTGACGGTGCCGACGCGGATGTCGACACGATGGAAATCGTCGATGGTGATCAATCCGATACCCCCCTGAACGCGAACGGGCGGGAATATGGCCCGCCCGCCAGCAGCCGGCAGATGAACGCGTCGCTATTTTTTCGTACCGGCAAAGGTATTGCGCAGCTCTTCGAGATTCTCCGTCATGCGCCGGTTGATCGTCTCAAACGCTTCGCTGTTGGTCTTCGACGCCATTTCCGCCAGCTCACGGAGGTTTGCCATTGTCCGTTCGATGGCCTGGCGCGCCAGTTCGGCCTGCTTTGCCGTGCTGCCCTCGGATGCGCCAGCCGCCACCGATTGCCGCATCATCTCGGCCACTTCCTGCATGGTCTGCTGGAAGATCTCTGCCTGACGCTTCACCAGCGCCTGATATCCTTCGATCGAGCGCCTGTTTGCGGCGGCCACGGCATCGAGGTTCTTTTGCTGGGCCGACGCAAGCGCGGCAGGATCAAAGCCGGGTATTTTCAGGTCGCCGAACATCCTGTTCAGATCGAATGCGGCAAACGGGTTTTCGGATGGCTTGGTCATGACGATCTCCCTCCGTCAGCGGCAGTCTAGCATCCCGATGGGGATGCTCAAGCTGGCCCTCATCATCGCGTGAATCAGATCGTCGCCGCAGTCTCGGCCGCATCGCCGCGGCGCGAGAATGGCCGCCGCGCCGTCAGGCAGCGCGACACCTGCGAAAGGCGTTTGTCGAGATGCGCCATGGTGGCGGCGAGATCGCTTTCGTCATCGCGAAGCCAGACGCGCAGGGCATCGAGATAGACGGCGCCGAGCAGCTTGCGCCGGATGCTGCCGGCCAGCCCGGTCGCATCCAGATCGGCCGCCGCCAGCGCCCAGTCGAGCCCACGCCTCAGCCCGCCATAGAGGAAACAGGCGAGCGCGGCCGGGTCCCCCGGCAAGTCGCGCATCAGCACGCGGATCGCCTCCTTCTGCGGCGTCATGGCATCGAAGCGCGCCATCAGCGCTTCGAACAGCCGGTCCTTGATCACGCTGCCTTCCGCCGCAAGCGGCGACGGGCCGAGCGCTTCCAGCATCGCCGCATCGATGCGGCGGGAATAACCCACCAGCAGATCGCTCTTCGAGGAATACTGGCCGTACAGCTCGCTGAGCGAGATGCCGCAGGCCGTGGCGATCCGCCCGAAGGTGACCGCACGCCAGCCTTCGGCGGCAACCAGATCCAGCATCGCATCGACCGGATCGGCGCTTCGCGGCGCGGCCTTGCGTGCAGCCGTCTTGCGTGCAGTTGCGGTACTGCCGCCCGCTGTCCGGCCTGCCGTCTTTCGCCTGCTCTTGGCCATGGCCAACTCCTGGATAGGTGCCGGCCTGTCCGGCACCGGTGACCAGATTCAATGTGGGGCCGTCCGGGTCGGCGGCAAGCCCGGCCGTTCAGCCGGCCAGTTCCTTCGCGCGCCGGGCGGCCGCCGCCACCGCACGCTCCATCAGCGGCTGCATCCCATCCGGCGCCATCAGCACGTCCAGCGCCGCCTGTGTGGTGCCGTTCGGGCTGGTCACATTGCGGCGCAGCTGGCCCGGAGCTTCCGGGCTCTGCCGCATCAGCGCCCCGGAGCCCGTCACCGTGGCGCGCGCCAGGCGGGCCGCCAGTTCCGCATCCAGACCAAGCTTCTCGCCGGCCGCGGCGAGGCATTCCGTCATCCAGAAGACATAGGCCGGCCCCGAACCGGAGACGGCGGTGACGGCATCGATCAGAGCTTCATCCTCGACCCAGCCGACCTCGCCCACGGCGGCCAGCAGGCTCTGACAGAAGGCGCGCTGCTCGGCGACCGCCGCGGCATTGGCGCAGGCCACCGTGATCCCTGCGCCCACGGCCGCCGGCGTATTGGGCATGGCGCGAATGATCGCCGCTGCTCCGCCGAGCAGGCTGTTCAGAGTCGCGATCGGCTTGCCGGCCGCAATGGAGAGAAAGCATGCGCCTTTGGCGGCATAGCCGCGATAGGCCGGCGCGACCGCATCGAGGGCCTGCGGCTTCACCGCGAACATGACCAGGGCCGGCGAGAAAGCCGCAGGAATTTCCGTCGCGGCCTGAACATGCCGGATTCCGGCCGGCAGGTCGGCAACCGGGTTTGGCTCGACGACGACGATATCGGCAGCGGCGATGCCCTGACGCAGCCAGCCGGCCAGCAATGCGCCACCCATTTTGCCGCAACCCACCAAAACAACGCCCCGGTTCATCCTGCTCTCCTCGGCCATACGGAAACGAGGCGAGGGTAACCGGATGCCGGGGCGCGGTTAAGGGCTGGTCTGGAAGAGTTTAGGCTTCGCCGACACACTCGAACATCGCGGCGGCGACGGCATCTTCCGGCGTGCGGCCGCCCCAGACGAGGAACTGGAAGGCCGGGTAGAAACGCTCACATTCCGACAGGCCGATTTCCATCAGGTCCTCGATCTGCTCTGTAGTGGCGCCAAGGCCGCCGCGCAGCAGCAGCGCCTGCCGGAACACCAGCATGCCTTCTTCCACCCAATGATCGAAATGCCCGATCAATGCCTTCTCGTTCACATAGGCGAGCAGCGAGTGAAGATCGCGCCGGCGGTTGGTCGGCACCTTCATGTCGAAGGCGCAGGTGAAGCTGAGCGCGCCGAGTTCCTCGCGCCAGGAGAACCACATCTGATGCTCGCAGTAGCGGCCGGACACGCCGACGGTCAATTCGTCCTGTCCCTGGCGATCGAAGGGCCATTCATGCTCCCCGACGATCTGCTCGACCAGGTCGAGCGGATTGAGGCGGCTATGGGTCTCGGTTTCGATAAGAGTCCGCATACGCTAGCGCTCCCCCGTTACGGCGGGCCGGTTCTCGGCGGGCGACCCGGAATGGAAAGTCAGGATGGGAATTGGGGCCCAGGAAAGGGCCGACACCTGATCGCCCGAGCAAGCACCCTTCGCCTCGGCCGACCCTAAATGTTGGTGTCCACAAACAGAACGCACCATAGATTTAGAGTATGCGGGGCTATCTGGCGGTGCAAGTACCGATTTACGAAAAACCTGTGAATAGATGTGCGAACACTTCGGGTTAGCCTTCGTCGGCGAATCCGCGATTCAGCTTCGATTCGAGCGCGGCGATCCGCTCGGACAGCCTGATATTCTCCTCGCGGGCCGCCTGGGCCATCGCCCGGACGGTCTCGAATTCCTCGCGGCCGACCAGTTCCATATCGGCCACGGCGCGTTCCAGCCGCTGGCGGAAGGCCTGCTCGACCTCACCCTTGACCCCCTGCAAGGTACCCAGCGCTCCGGCAGCGATACGGCTGAGGTCGTCGAAAAGGCGGTTGTCGGTCTGCATGGCGTCGCTCCTGTCTTTCCCTACCGATATGATCGCCCGACGGATCGGGTGCAAGCGCTCCCGGCAGATTATCGGCCCGGTCCCAGGCGCACCGGTTGGAAAGCCGGGATGCCGGTGCTAGGTTCGCCGCCCAACCTCCGGATTTGACGCAGAATTATCGTGACCCACCAGCATCCTGACCATGCCGCGGCGGCCGACGCGCCGAGCGGCGAGCGCGCCAATCGTGAGGCCAAGCTGCAGCAGCTCCGCCAGCTTGGACTTGATCCGTATGCGGCGCCCAAATTCCCCAAAAGCCACAAGAACGCGGCGGTACACGAGGCCTATGCGCATCTGCAGGCGGATGAACGCACGGAAGACGAGGTGGCGGTCGCCGGCCGCGTGATGGCAATCCGCAACAGCGGCATGTTCATCGACTTGGTCGACGATACGGTCAAACTGCAGGTCTATACCTCCAAGGAGGACGTCCAGGGCCGGCTGGCGCCGGTCATGAAGGCGCTCGATCTCGGCGACATCATCGGGGTGCGGGGCAGCGTAAGGCGTACCAAGCGCGGCGAGATCACCGTCGACAGCCGGGAAATCGTCGTGCTGGCCAAGGCGCTGGAACCGCCGCCGGAGAAATGGCACGGGCTGAAGAATGTCGAGCAGCGCTATCGCCATCGCGAGTATGACCTGATCGGCAACGAAGAAAGCCGCCAGACGCTCCGCACCCGCTTCCGCGTCATCCAGGCGGTGCGCAGCTTCCTCAGCAACGAAGGCTTCCTCGAGGTGGAGACGCCGATGCTGCACAGCATCCCCGGCGGTGCCATCGCCAAGCCCTTCACCACCCACCACAATGCGCTGGATATCCCGCTCTACATGCGCATCGCCCCGGAGCTGCATCTCAAGCGTCTGGTGATCGGAGGCCTGAGCGAGAAGGTATTCGAGATCAATCGCTGCTTCCGCAACGAGGGGATCTCGCCGCGCCACAACCCTGAATTCACCACCATGGAGCTCTATCAGGCCTATGCCGATTACGAGGACATGATGGCGATCACCGAGCGCGTCATCGCCCATGCGGCCGTGACCGCGACCGGCAGCACGAAGGTGAAATTCGGCGAAACCGAAATCGACTTCACCCCGCCCTTCCGCCGCGCTTCGATGCTCGACCTGATCCGCGAACATGGCAAAATCTCGCTGGACGGGATGAGCGACGAGGAGGCGCGCAAGGCAGCCGACGCGGCGGGCGTGGAGATTGCGCCGCAGGCGAGCTGGGGCAAGGTGGTCGAGGCCTGCTTCGAGCATTTCGTCGAGCCCAATCTGATCCAGCCCACCCATGTCGTCGCGCTGCCGAAAGCGATCTCGCCGCTGGCCAAGGCCAATCACGAGCGGCCGGATATCGCCGAGCGTTTCGAGACCTTCTGCAATACATGGGAAATCGCCAACGCCTTCTCCGAGCTGGCCGATCCGCATGAGCAGCGCGCCCGCTTCGAGGACCAGCAGGCCCAGCGCGAAGGCGGCGACGACGAGGCGCATCGCGTGGACGAGGATTTCCTGAAGGCGCAGTCGGCCGGCATGATGCCGATGGGCGGCCTCGGCATCGGCATCGACCGGCTGGTCATGCTGCTGACCAATTCGCAGACCATCCGCGAGGTGATCGCCTTCCCGACGCTCCGCCCCCGCCAGGCCGGAGCGGAAGACGACGAGTGACGATGCTCGCCACGCTGCCCGTCATCGCCTTCCCCGTCATCGATCCGGTCGCGGTCTCCATCGGCCCCTTCGCGGTGCGCTGGTATGCGCTGTCCTACATCGTCAGCCTGCTGCTCGGCTGGCGGATCGCCATGCGGATCGCAGGCCGCGAGGGCAGCCGGGTGACGCCGGAGCAGATTGACGGCTTCCTGCTCTGGGCGACCCTCGGCGTGGTCCTCGGCGGGCGGCTGGGATATGTGCTGTTCTACAATCTGGACCGCTATCTGCAGTATCCGGCGGAAATCTTCGCCGTCTGGCATGGCGGCATGTCGTTCCATGGCGGCATGCTCGGCGTCATCATCGCGATGACGCTGTATTCGCGCTGGATCAAGGTCCCTTTCCTCGCACTGATGGATCCGGTCGCCTGTGTCGCCCCCATCGGCCTTTTCTTCGGGCGCATCGCCAATTTCATCAATGGCGAACTCTGGGGCCGCATCGCGCCGGACGTTCCCTGGGCCATGGTTTTCCCCACCGGCGGCCCGGAGCCGCGGCATCCGAGCCAGCTTTACCAGGCATTTATGGAGGGCGTGCTGCTGTTCCTGCTGCTCAACCTGCTGCGCTGGAATACCCGCGCCATGGCAAAGCCCGGCGTCATCTCGGGCGTCTTCCTGATCGGCTACGGCACGGCGCGCATCATCGGCGAGATCTTCCGGCAGCCGGATGCGCAGATCGGCTATCTCGCGGGCGGCACCACGATGGGCCAGTGGCTTTCCCTGCCGATGGTGCTGGTCGGGATCGGGGTCGTGCTATGGGCCCGCCGGCAGCCCGATTGACCGCGCCCGCGCCGCTGCTGCAGATCCTGCGCAGCCGGATCGCGGCAGAAGGTCCGATCAGCGTCGCCGCCTATATGGCCGATTGCCTGCTGCATCCCGAACACGGCTATTACCGCAGCCAGGAAGCCATCGGCCTCGGCGGCGATTTCATCACCGCTCCGGAGATCAGCCAGATGTTCGGCGAGCTGCTCGGCCTCTGGGCGGCGGATTGCTGGCAGCGGATGGGCATGCCGTCACGCTGCTATCTGGCCGAACTGGGCCCCGGCCGCGGCACCCTGATGCGGGATGCCTTGCGTGCCGCACGCGTCATGCCCGCCTTCCGCGCCGCGCTGGTGCCGGTGCTGGTGGAGGCGTCACCCCGCATGATCGAGCAGCAGCGCGCGACGCTCGCCGGGGAAGCCGCGCACTGGCATGCCGATATCGCATCGCTGCCGAAGGACGCGCCGATTATTCTGCTGGCGAACGAATTTCTCGATGCCTTGCCGGTGCGGCAATTCCAGCGCGGCGACGACGGCGCCTGGCACGAGCGCCATGTGGGCCTGGCAGACGACGGGCTGACACTGCAATTCATCCTCGATCCCCGCGCCCTGCCGGTGGAGCAGATGTTGCCCGCGGAACTCGGGGGTGCTCCGGTCGGCAGCATCGTTGAATCCAGTCCGGCGGTTCGCGCAGTCGCGACGGAAACAGCCGCCCGCCTGCTGGCGCAGGGTGGCGTCGCCCTTTTCATCGATTACGGCTATGACCGCCCCGGGCTGGGCGAGACGCTGCAGGCGGTCCGCCGCCATGCCTATGCCGATCCGCTGGCGGAACCGGGACTGGCAGACCTTACGGCCCATGTCGACTTCTCGGCCTTCGCCACGGCGGCCCGCAACGCGGGCGCTGCGGCCCATGGTCCGGTCGGCCAGGGAAAATTCCTGAAAGCGCTCGGAATCGAGGCACGGGCCGAAAAACTCCGGCAAAGCGGCGGCGAAACGCGGGCCATGGAAATCGACGCCGCCCTGCAAAGGTTGACCGCGCCGGAGGCGATGGGCACCCTGTTCAAGGTGCTGGCGCTGACCCCGCCGCAGGCTTCCCAACCCGCAGGTTTTGCATGACCGCCTTGTCCGCCGGTGATGTCGCACCGGTCACCGCTGCGTCCCTCGCCGATATGCGGCACGGCTTCTTCACCCGTCGCGGCGGCGTTTCCGGCGGGATTTATGCCTCGCTGAATTGCGGCCCCGGCTCGGCCGATGATCAGGCCGCCGTGCACGAGAACCGCCGCCGGGTCGCCGTGGCGCTCGGCGCTGAGCGGGGATTGGTGTCGCTGTACCAGGTGCACGGCCGGGACGTCGTGGTGGTGGGCAAGGATTACGATATCGACGGCCCGCGCCCGAAGGCCGATGCCATGGTGACCACATGCCGCGGGGTCGCACTGGGAATTCTGACTGCCGATTGCGCGCCGGTGCTGTTCGCCGATGCCGCAGCCGGCGTCATCGGAGCCTGCCATGCCGGCTGGCGCGGCGCGCTCGCCGGCGTCAGCGATGCGACGATCGAGGCAATGGAGCGGCTGGGCGCCAGGCGCGAGCGCATCCGCGCTGCGATCGGACCACTCATCCGGCAGCCATCCTACGAAGTCAGCGATTCCTTCCGCGCCGGATTCCTGGAGGCCGCAGCCGGCAATGCCGCCTTCTTCACAGCCGGCTGGCGCGCGGGCCATTGGCAGTTCGACCTGCCCGGCTACCTGATGCAGCGGTTGCAGCAGGCCGGGGTTGCGGCGGAAGATCTCGGGCTTGATACCTGCGCCGATGCGGCGCGCTTCTTCAGCTATCGCCGCACCACGCATGCGGGCGAGCCCGATTACGGTCGCCAGATTTCAGCAATCGCGTTGCCGGCCTGACAGAGCGATGCCGCATCTGTTCATATTCCTGGTGATCTTCCTGCTCGGTCTGATGGTGAGCTGTGTCCTGCTGTAAACGCCTTCCGCTTTTCCTCGTCTTTGCCGCGGCTCTGGCGGCCTGCCAGCCGCTGCCGCAGCCGTTCAGGCCGGAAGCCAAGGGCCGCGCCGTCAGCCCCCTGGTATTGCCAACCGGCGAAACCAGCCTGTTTGTCGCCCCGGTTGCCGGTCTGCCGGGGGATGCATCGGCCGCTATGGCGTCTGCGGTGGCCGAAGCGCTCGCCGAGCGCGAGATTCCGGCCAGCGCGAATGCCCGGAGCAGCTTGTCGTCGGTCCTCTCCATTTCGATGGAGCCGCTGGGCGCGACGACGGCATGGCACTGGAGCAAACGTCGCCCGGATGGCGCGGTTGAGGAAGTCCGCGGGCAGCCGCTGAACTTGACAGCCAGCCGCCTGGCCCAGGGCGACGAGCCGCTGCTCAAGCGGGCCGCCGCCGGCATGGCCGAGGCGATCGCAGCGAAGCTCAACGAAGGCGGTGCGGCGGTCGCCGAGGCGGCGCCGGCCAGGCTGTCGGTGCTCGAATGCGACGGAGCGCCGGGCGACGGCAACCGCAGCCTGCGCCAGGCCCTGCGCGAAATCCTGATTCTCGCCGGCCTTCCCCCGGTCGGAGATCCGGCCGCCGCCGATTATCTGGTCGCCTGCCACATCGAGGTCTGGCAGGACTCGGCCGAATCCGAGCGGGTGACCATCGAATGGGCCTTGCTGGCACCGGACGGGCGCCGGCTCGGCGAGGTCAAACAGGCCAACCGCATCCCCCGCGGGCAGCTTGCCCAGGCTTGGGGAAGCACGGCCCATATCATCGCCCAAGGCGGCTGGCAGGGCCTCAGCCGGATCCTGGAGACGCAGCGCCGGCAAACCCCGTCGTAAAGAGTCCAAATAGCTGAAAAATCTCTGTTTTTGCCGGTTTACAGGCCGGGGCTCGGCGGTTATAGTCCGCGCCGGTTTTCCCAGATCTGGCCCATCCACAGAGCTCTGTCATGAAGGTTTTGGCGGGTAACTCCAATCGTCCGCTGGCGGAAGCCATTGCGGCTTATCTCTCCGTTCCGCTTGCCAAAGCCAGCGTGCGCCGTTTCTCGGACATGGAGGTTTTCGTGGAGATCCACGAGAACGTCCGCGGCGAGGATGTCTTTGTCATCCAGTCGACCTCGTATCCGGCAAACGACCATCTGATGGAGACGCTGGTCTGCATCGATGCGCTGAAGCGTGCCTCGGCGCGCCGCATCACCGCCGTGATTCCCTATTTCGGCTATGCCCGCCAGGATCGCAAACCCGGCCCGCGCACGCCGATCTCGGCCAAGCTGGTCGCCAACCTGATCACCGCTGCCGGCGCCAACCGCGTACTGACGCTGGACCTGCATGCCGGCCAGATCCAGGGCTTCTTCGATATCCCGACCGACAACCTGATGGCCGGGCCGGTGCTGACCGCCGACATCAAGCAGCATCTGCAGGGCGACGACCTGATGGTGGTTTCGCCCGACGTCGGCGGTGTGGTGCGCGCCCGCAACATCGCCAAGCGCCTGGATGCCGATCTGGCCATCGTCGACAAGCGGCGCGAACGCGCCGGCGTCTCGGAAGTCATGAACATCATCGGCGAAGTGGAAGGCCGGCGCTGCATCCTGGTCGACGACATCGTCGATTCGGCCGGCACGCTGTGCAATGCAGCCGATGCGCTGAAGAAGCATGGCGCGAAGGCCGTCTACGCCTATGTAACGCATGGCGTGCTGTCGGGCGGCGCGGTCGCCCGCGTCACGGCCAGCCAGCTGGAAGGCCTAGTCATCACCGATTCGATCCTGGCGACCGAAGCGGTCCGCCTGGCGCGCAATATCCGCCAGGTATCGATCGCGCCGCTGATCGGCGAGGCGATGCGGCGGATCAGCGAGGAGACCTCGGTCTCCAGCCTGTTCGACTGAGTTTCACAGTTTCGGCGCACGGCACCCCTGGAGGCCGGCGCCGGAAACGGGACCGGCATGGTGCCGGAACCGTATCCAAGCAAGGAGCGCAATCATGCGTGACGTAACCACCATCGCCGCCGAGGCGAGGGCTAGGGCCGGCAAGGGGACCGCCCGTGCAACGCGACGGACTGGTCGCGTGCCGGGGGTCATCTATGGCGAAAAGCAGACCCCGGAACTGATCTCGGTGGAAAGCCGCGAGCTGCTGAAGGAGCTCAACAAGGGCAACTTCTTCTCGCGCCTGCTGAACATCGAGTTCGGCGGCAAGTCCGAGCGGGTTCTGGCCCGCGACGTGCAACTCGATCCGGTCACCGACCGGCCGATCCATGTCGACTTCCAGCGCGTCGGCAAGGGCTCGCGGATCCGCATCTTCATTCCGGTGCAGTTCCTCGAGCAGGATCAGTCGCCGGGCCTCAAGAAGGGCGGCGTGCTGAACATCGTGCGCCACGAGGTCGAGTTCTTCTGCCAGCCGGACAGCATTCCGGAAAGCATCTCGATCAGCCTCGCCGGCATGGAGATCGGCCATTCGATCCATATCTCGGCCTTCGAACTTCCCGGCGGCATCAAGCCGGTGATCCAGGATCGCGACTTCACCGTCGCGACGATCGCCGCGCCGATCAAGGAAGACGAAGTCAAGCCGGCAGCGGAAGCTGCCGCCGCTGCGGCCCCGGCCGCTGGTGGCGCTGCTGCCCCGGCCGCTGCCGGTGCCAAGGCCGCCGCTCCGGCCGCCAAGAAGTAAGGCTCCGGGAGCGGCGCCATGCGCCGCTCCCTTCCCTTCTCCACAGGGAACCTGAATTGCCATGCTGCTCCTCGTCGGATTGGGCAACCCGGGCAGCGAGCATAAGCGCCAGCGGCACAATGTCGGTTTCATGGCCGCCGATGCGATTGCCGACCGCTTCCAGTTCTCGCCCTTCAAAAAGCGTTTCCACGGCGAGATCGCCGAAGGGCACCTGGACGGCACCAAGGCGCTCATCCTCAAGCCGCTGACTTACATGAACCTGTCCGGCAAGGCCGTGGGCGAGGCTGCGCATTTCTACAAACTGCCGCCGAACCAGGTCGTGGTCGTGCATGACGAACTCGATCTCGCGGCCGGCAAGATCAGGATGAAGACTGGTGGCGGCCATGCCGGTCATAACGGGCTGCGCTCGGTGGATGCCGCCATCGGGCCGAATTACCGCCGCCTGCGCATCGGCATCGGACATCCCGGCAAGGATCGCGTGCTGGGCTACGTGCTGCAGAATTTTGGCAAGGACGAGCAGGTCTGGCTTGATCCCCTGCTGGACGCCATCGCCGCTACCGCAGGCCTGCTCGCGCGGGGCGACGATGCAGGTTTCATGAACAAGGTGGCGCTGCTGCTGCAGCCGCCCAAGCCGGACAAGACGTAAAAAAGCGAAGTGAAGGATTAGGATTATGGGTTTCAAATGCGGCATCGTCGGCCTTCCCAATGTCGGCAAGTCGACGTTGTTCAACGCGCTGACGCAGACGGCGGCGGCGCAGGCCGCCAATTATCCCTTCTGCACCATCGAGCCGAATACCGGTCTGGTCGGCGTGCCGGACGAGCGGCTGGACATCCTGGCGAAGATCGCCGGTTCGGCCAAGATCATCCCGACGCAGCTGACTTTCGTGGATATTGCCGGCCTGGTGCGCGGCGCCTCCAAGGGCGAAGGCCTGGGCAACCAGTTCCTCGCCCATATCCGTGAGGTGGACGCGATCTGCCATGTGCTGCGCTGCTTCGAGAATGGCGACATCACCCATGTCGAGGGCAAGGTCGATCCGGTGGCAGATGCCGAGACGGTCGAGACCGAACTGATGCTGTCGGACATGGAAAGCCTCGAGCGCCGCGTGGAGCAGACCGCCAAACGCGCCAAGCAGGGCAATGAGGAAGAGAAGGCCCGGCTGGCGGTGATGGAAAAGGTGCTCGCGGCGCTGCGCGACGGCAAGCCGGCCCGCACCGTCATCCCGACGGAAGAAGAAAAGAAGTTCTACAGGGAACTGATGCTGATCACCGCCAAGCCGGTGCTGTATGTCTGCAATGTCGAGGAAGCCGCTGCCGCCGAGGGGAACGCCTTCTCCGCGCGCGTGAAGGCGAAAGCCGATGCCGAGGGCGCGGCCATGGTGGTGATCTCGGCCGCCATCGAGGCCGAGGTCGCCCAACTCGACAGCGATGAAGAGAAGACCGCCTTTCTCGCCGATCTCGGCCTGAAGGAGACGGGCTTGGCGCGCGTCATCCGTGCCGGCTACGGCCTGCTCGATCTGCTGACCTTCTTCACGGTCGGTCCGAAGGAAGCCCGCGCCTGGACGGTGCGTAAGGGCGCGAAGGCGCCGGAAGCCGCCGGCGTGATCCATACCGATTTCGAGAAAGGATTCATCCGCGCCGAAACCATCGCCTATGGCGACTACGTCGCCGGCAAGGGCGAGGCCGGCGCGCGCGATGCCGGAAAATTGCGGCTGGAAGGCAAGGATTACATCGTGCAGGATGGCGATGTGATGCATTTCCGCTTCAATACCTGACGAGGGACAATGAAGTATCTGGAGGATTTCACCGCAGGCCAGACGATCGACTTTCCGCCGCGGAAGGTCACTGAAGACGAGATCATCGCCTTCGCCCGCGATTACGATCCCCAGCCTTTTCATCTGGACAAGGAAGCGGCCAAGCAGTCGCTGTTCGGCGGCCTCTGCGCATCGGGCTGGCACACCGCCGGCATGATGATGCGCCTGTTGGTCGACAACGTGATCGGCCAGTATGCCAGCATGGGCTCGCCCGGCGTGGATCAGTTGCGCTGGGTCAAACCGGTACGGCCCGATGACGTGCTGCACCTGAAGGGCGAGATCCTCGAAGTCCGGCCGTCACAGTCGAAGCCCGATCGCGGCGTCGTCACTACGCGCTACGAGATGCGCAACCAGAATGGCGAAATCGTGCTGACCATGCAGGCGAAGGGCATGTACCGCCGCCAGCCGCAGAACCAGGCGTAACGGGGCGACGCATGCAGTATTTCGAGGACATCGTCGTCGGCGCGTCGCGCGAGACCGACAGCCATACCTTCACGCAGGACGCCATCATCGCCTTTGCCCGGCAGTTCGATCCGCAGCCTTTCCATATCGACCCGGAAGCGGCCAGGCACAGCAATTTCGGCGGCATCATCGCCTCCGGCTGGCATACGGCCGCGACGGTGATGCGGCTGCTTGTCGATTCCGCGATCGACCTCGAGGCCAGCCTGGGCTCGCCCGGCTTCGACGATTTGAGCTGGCTGAAGCCGGTTCGGCCGGGCGACACGATCCGCGCCCGCCTGACCTGCATCGAGAA
Source organism: uncultured Rhodospirillaceae bacterium (assembly GCA_964429465.1). Classification (GTDB taxonomy): domain Bacteria; phylum Pseudomonadota; class Alphaproteobacteria; order Ferrovibrionales; family Ferrovibrionaceae; genus Ferrovibrio. The sequence continues at coordinate 6,075 of CAYSCA010000015.1, read as the reverse complement.
AACGCCGTCGAAGAGCCGTCCGGGGATCGGCTCGGCCCGCTTCCTCGTCGAGGTGTTCAACCAGAAGGACGAGATGGTGATGAAGTTCACCAGCATCGGCCTGATGCGCTGCCGCAACAAGCCGGCCTGAATTCAGCCGCGCCAGTTCATCAGGATCAATCCGCCGGCGACCAGCATTGCCGCGAGGATGCGTCGCCAGCCGAAGCCCTCGCCCAGCAGCAGCGCGCCGATCGCGGCGGCAAAGATCACGCTGATCTCGCGCAGGGCGGCGACATGCGCCGCGCCGCTGCGGCTGAAGGCATACATGGCGATTGCATAGCCCGTCGCCGCCACGACGCCGCCCGCCAGGCCGCGCTTCCAGCCATGCCGCGATGCGGCGATGAAGGCCCGGCCGCGGGTACCGAGCGCCAGCACGGCAATCCAGGGCGCCTCGGCGATATTGAGCCAGGCGATATAGGCCAGCGGGTCGCCGGCGGAGCGCACGCCGCGGGCATCGATCACGGTGTAAGAGGCAATGCAGAGGCCGGTGAGCACCGCAAAGATCAGGGCATGGCGGTTCTCGGCCGGCGAATGGCGCCCGCCGAAGGCCAGGCTGGCGATGCCGAGCGATACGATGGCCACGCCGGCGAGCTCCTGCGCCGACAGCGCTTCGCTGAAGACGAACCCGGATGCCAGCGCCACCAGCAGCGGCCCGAGCCCGCGGGCGATCGGGTAGACCTGGCTCAGATCGCCGAAGCGGTAGGCCTTGAGCAGGCAGGCATAGTACAGGCAATGCACGAAGACCGAGCCGGCCAGCCAGATCCAGGCCTCCTGCCCCATCCGGCCGGCGAACGGCAGCAGCGCCAGGCCGAACGGAATGCCCGCCAGCATCACCAGCGCCAGGCTGGTCTGCCGGTCGGTATCCGACTTCACGACAGCGTTCCAGCTGGCATGCATCAGGGCTGCCAGCAGCACCAGGCCGGCGATGAGGGGATCGAGTGCCATGGGGTCTGGCCGGGAGGGGTTTATTGCAGTTCGGTGACGTTCATGACACCGTAACCCAATCCCGTCTTCCTGAGCGAATGAAAAGAGGGCACGCCGCATGGGCAAGATCAGCAATCTTACCGCAGCCGATGGTCACCGCTTCGACGCCTACATCGCCGAGCCGAAGGGCGGCGTGAAAGGCGGCCTGGTTGTGATACAGGAGATCTTCGGCGTCAACGGCCATATCCGGTCGGTCTGCGACGGCTATGCCGCCGACGGCTATTACTGCGTGGCACCGGCCCTGTTCGACCGCCTGCAGCCGGGCATCGATCTCGGCTATTCCAGCGAGGATGTCGCCAAAGGGCGCGAGCTGCGCGGCCGGATGAACTGGGCCGACTGCATGAAGGACGTCACCGCCGCGGTGGTCGCGGCGACCGGGGCCGGCCGGGTTGGCACGGTCGGCTATTGCTATGGCGGCGGGGTGACATGGCTTGCGGCAGCCGAAGTGCCGGGCCTAAGCGCCTCTGTCGGCTATTACGGCGGGCCCTGGGCCGAACTGGCCGACCGCGCCCCGCGTTGCCCCGCCCTGCTGCATTTCGGCGCCAAGGACGCGATGATTCCGGTCAGTCTGGCCGTCGACCTGAAAGCCAAACATCCCGCAATCACCTGCCATGTCTACGAGGCCGATCACGGCTTCAACTGCGACCAGCGGGTGCATTACGACGGCTACGCCGCGGCATTGGCGCGGCGCCGGACCCTGGCGTTTTTCGAAGCTCTGCTCTAGGCGCGGCTGGAAAATTCCAGGAAGCAGCCATGCGCGGCCTCCGCCGGCACCAGGACGGTGCCGTCGAGGCTGCGCTCATGCGCGACGCCCGCTGCCTTGAAATAGGCCGCGGCCGCATCGGGGTTGTGCACATGAAAGCGCAAGCCGGCGACGTAGGGCGTCGGCCGCGGGCGCAGATCGAGATCGGGAAACAGCGTCGACAGATCGTCCGGCGTCACGAACAGGATCACCTCGGCGCCGGTCCGCACGGCAACCATGCGATCGGTGCGTACGGCGCTGCCGGCGCCGAACAATCGTTCATAGGGCAGCTCGAGCGCGGAAGGATCATCGACCACCACGATGACGCCGGACATATGCTCGGCCCCGTTCGGATGCACCAGCCATTCGGGCCGCCGCAGCAGCTCGGGCGTCAGGTGCTGGCACAGGAACATCGAGGTCTGAGGCGTCGCCTCCGGCGGCAGATGCACCAGCGAGAAGGCCGGCAGAACGGTGCCCTCGGGCAGTTCCAGCTCACGCTTCAGGCTTTGCGGCTCTGAAGGGTCGAGGCCCGCTTCGGCCAGCGACGCCCGCGCCCTGGCGGCATCCTCCATCCCGAGCACGATCTTGTGGACACCCTCGCCTTTCAGCTTGAGAGTCTCCTCCAGTCCCGCGGTAAACCCGCCCGGCTCGGCGATGCCCAGCAGCTCGAGATAATTGCGCGGGAACATGATGCAGTAATTGCCGGTCGCCCAGCCGATATGACGGCCGCGCGGCGTGAGGGTGAAGCCCAGCCGGCGATAGGTCTCTCGCGCCGCCTCCAGATCGGAAGCCGCCAGAACAGTGTGATCGAGCCCGACGATATGATGAGCCATGCCGGTGGCTTCAGTGGCCTTCGAACTCGCAGAGCGCCAGCACCGTCACGTCCAGCGCCTCGAGGCGCTTGCGGCCGCCGAGTTCCGGCAGGTCGATGATGAAGGAGCAGCCAACCACATTGGCCTTATGCGCGCGGATCAGCTTCACGGCCGCTTCCGCCGTGCCGCCGGTGGCAATCAGGTCGTCGACCAGCAGGACCTGCTCGCCCGGCTGGATCGCGTCGACATGGATTTCCATCGCGTCGGTGCCGTATTCCAGCTGGTATTCCTGCGCCAGCGTCTTGGACGGCAGCTTGCCGCGCTTGCGCACCGGCACGAAGCCGATCGAGAGCTGATGCGCGATGGCGCCGCCGAGGATGAAGCCACGCGCTTCGATGCCGACGACCTTGTCGATGCGGGTGCCGGCGAAAGGCTGCACCATCTCGTCGACCGTCTTGCGGAAGCCGCGCGCATCCTGCAGCAGGGTGGTGATGTCCCGGAACATGATACCGGGCTTCGGGTAGTCCGGGATGGTGCGGATCTTGTCCTTGATCCCCTGCATGCTACAGCTTCCTTCCGGCCTCAGCCCTTGAGGACGCGGCCGGCCACCGCGTCGAGTTTCTTGATCAGTTTCGGATCGCGCTTCTCCGGCGCCGTGATCAGCGCGGTATCAAGCACGTGGTTGCAGCCCTGCGGGCAATGCGCGGGCCGCGCCTTCAGATGCGGCACCGCCTTCGCGACCAGGTTCTGCCCCTTCTCGGCATTGTCGAGCAGCACCCTGATTACGGATGCCACGTCGACATGGTCGTGATCGGGATGCCAGCAATCGTAATCCGTGACCATGGCGACGCTGGCATAGCAGAGCTCGGCCTCACGGGCCAGCTTGGCCTCCGGCGCGTTGGTCATGCCGATCACGTCGCAGCCCCAGCTCTTGTAGAGGAAGCTTTCCGCCTGCGTCGAGAATTGCGGGCCTTCCATGCACAGATAGATGCCGCCGCGCTGCGGCGTGATGCCGGCATCCCGGGCGGCCGCCTCCAATGCATCGCCAAGCCGGTTGCAGACCGGGTGCGCCGCAGAAACATGCGCCACCAGACCGGTGCCGAAAAAACTCTTCTGCCGCATGAAGGTACGGTCGATGAACTGGTCGACAATCACGAAGGTGCCCGGCGCCAGCGCCTCCTTGAACGAGCCACAGGCCGATACCGAGATCACGTCCTGGCAGCCGACGCGCTTCAGCGCATCGATGTTGGCACGGTAATTCACTTCCGACGGCGAGTGGCGATGGCCGCGGCCGTGGCGCGGCAGGAAAACCAGCTCGGCGCCGTCGAGCTCGCCGAACAGCAGCTCGTCGGAGGGATCGCCCCAGGGGGTCGCAATCTTGCGCCATTTGGTATTCTTCAGCCCGGCCATGCCGTAGATGCCGCTGCCGCCCAGCACGCCGATGCGCACCGGAGCGCCGGGCCGGGCGATGTGCGGCTTCGGGATGCCGCCGGCCGGCTTGGCGCCTTTGACCGACCTAGCGGCGGCACGGGCCACCGCGACCGCCGAAGTGGCGGTCTTGCGCTTGGCCGCGGACTTCGCCTTCGGCACCGGCTTGCGCCGGGCCGCCGCTTTTTTCTTCGCCTTTGCAGCCATCGTCTGCCCCTGTGGAATCGGCCGGAATTACCGCGCGCGACTTAAGCAAACCGACCGGGGTGGCGCAACAGAAAAGGCCGCCACGGCAACCCGGGCGGCCTTTTTCAGAGAGACCGGCGACAGGTCAGTGCACGTCGCGCCAGATACGCTTCTTGGCGGCGAAGAACAGGCCGGTCAGGACGATCAGGAAGATCATCACCTTGAAGCCCATCCGCTTGCGGGCTTCCAGCTTCGGCTCCGCAGCCCACATCAGGAAGGCCGAGACATCGTGCGCCATCTGCTCGACCGTCGCCGCCTTGCCGTCTGCATAGGTCACCTGGTCGGCATTCAGCGGCTGCGGCATGGCGATCTGGTGACCGGGGAAGGCCTCGTTGTAATGCAGGCCTTCGCCGACCGTGAAGCCGGCCGGAGCCGGCTTATAGCCGGTCAGTACCGCGTAGATATAATCCGGGCCGCCGGCGCGGGCTTTGGCGACCAGCGAGAGGTCAACCGGCAGGGCGCCGCCATTGGATGCGCGGGCCGCCTTCTCGTTCGGGAACGGCGACGGGAACTTGTCCGACGGCAGGCCCGGGCGCTGGAACATCTCGCCCGAGTCATTCGGTCCATCGGTGACCTCGAAGGTCGCCGCCAGGGCCTTCACCTCGGCTTCGGTGAAGCCCAGGTCGCGAAGATTGCGGAAGGCCACGTACTTCATCGAGTGGCAGCCCGAGCAGACCTCCTTGTAGATCTGGTAGCCGCGCTGCAGCTCACCGCGATCGAAGGTGCCGAACGGGCCATTGAAGCTCCAGTCCTGCGCCGCCACCGACTCGTCGCTGGCAGCCGCCGCCGGCATGGCGAAACCAAGAGCCACGGCGGCAAGGATCGCGCGCATCATTGTCATTTTCATCGTCCGATCCCCCGCCTTACGCCTTGCTGCCGGCAGCGCCGGGGGCCTTGTCGCCCTTGAGCACTGCTTCACTGATGGAAGTCGGCAGCTTGTGCGGCTTCTCGAACCAGCCGACCAGCGGCATCAGCACGAGGAAATGCACAAAGTAGTAGATCGTGCAGATGCGGCCGATGATCAGGGCCATGCCTTCCGGCGGCTGGCCGCCGGCATAGGTCAGGCCGACGCAGGCCAGGACGAAGACCCAGAAAAGCTGCTTGTAGATCGGGCGGAACTTGGCCGACCGCACCTTGCTGGTATCCAGCCAGGGCAGCAGGAACAGGATCAGGATCGCGCCGAACATCAGCAGCACGCCGCCCAGCTTGTCCGGCACCGAGCGCAGGATCGCGTAGAAGGGCAGGAAGTACCATTCCGGCACGATATGCGCCGGCGTCACCAGCGGGTTGGCCGGAGTGTAGTTGTCCGGATGGCCCAGCGTGTTCGGTGCATAGAACAGGAAATACGAGAAGAGGATCAGGAACACGCCGATGCCGAACGCAACCTTGATCGTGTAGTAGGTATGGAACGGGATCTTGTCCTGCGGACCTTTGGTGTCGATGCCCAGCGGATTGTTGGAGCCATGCTGGTGCAGCGCCAGGATGTGCAGGACGACGACGCCGACGATCACGAACGGCAGCAAGTAATGCAGCGAGAAGAAGCGGTTCAGCGTCGGGTTGTCGACCGAGAAGCCGCCCCACAGCCAGGTCACGATCGGCTCACCGATGCCGGGCAGCGCCGAGAACAGGTTGGTGATCACGGTGGCGCCCCAGAAGCTCATCTGGCCCCAGGGAAGCACATAGCCCATGAACGCGGTCGCCATCATCAGCAGGAAGATGATGAGGCCGATGAACCACAGCAGCTCGCGCGGCTGCTTGTAGGAACCGTAATAGAGGCCGCGGAAGATATGGATGTAGACGGCGATGAAGAACATCGACGCGCCG
>CAYSCA010000014.1:0-31313 GCA_964429465.1 uncultured Rhodospirillaceae bacterium | reverse complement strand
CGGCCCGTCCCTTCGTCGTGCAGACCGACGGCGGCGAAATCCGGGTGACCGGCACGTCCTTCAACGTGCAGCTTTCGGAAGGCAGCACCGTGGTCAGCGTGGCCGAGGGGCAGGTGGAGGTGACAACTCCCGACGGGACCCTGACGCGCCTCGCGGCCCGGCAGCAGGCGTCGGTCGGTCCCGAGGGTATCACTCCCCCGGCAGGCTTCGACCAGGCCCGGATAAACGCCTGGCAGCGCGGACAGATCGTCTTCTACCGGACGCCGCTCAGCGAGGTGGTGCACGAACTGAATCGCTATTATCCCGCTGGCAAGATCCTGGTCTGGAACGACGAACTGCGCGACCTGCGGGTCAGCGGCGTTTTCGATGCACACCGCCCCGCTTCCGCGATCGAGGTGATCGCGCAGACCCTCCCGGTGCGGGTCACCCATCTGCCCGGCGGCGTGACCCTGCTGCGCTGAAAACCGGCAAAAAAGATTTTACCCCCGGATGGGGGATCGACCCTTCCGTATCCGTCTTATCCCAGAACGCGAATAGTTCGCGTTTGCAATACGCCTTCCCGGACCGGGAAAAGGCAGTCGGGGGTCAAGACAGCGATGGCAAGCGGCCGAATTCAATCCGTTAAGGTTCTGACAACTTACGCTTTCTCGCTCTTCGCGACCACCCTGCTCCCGCTGGTCCCGCTGCCCGCCGCGGCACAGCAGGGCGAAATACAGGTCGCCCAGGCCAGCCGCATCTTTACCGTCAATATTCCCGCCAAGCCCCTGCCCCAGGCGATTGCAGACCTCTCGGCCCTGACCGGCCTGCAGGTGCTCTATACCCAGGAGCAGCCGTTCAGCCGCAACTCCCAGCCGGTGAACGGGACTTTCACGGCCGAGCAGGCGCTGGGCATCATGCTGCAGGGCAGCGGGCTGGGTTACCGGTTCACCGCAGCCAACGCCGTCACCCTCACCGCGCAGGGCAGCACGACAGGCGGAACCACGATGCTGCAGCCGCTGACGGTGACCGGCGAGAAGATCGACCGCAGCCTGGCGGAGACCGCCACCAGCGTTGCCGTCTTCGATGCAGCCGCCCTGGAGCAGCGGCCGGGCCTTGAGACCACCAGGGACGCCCTTGCGCGCGTTCCCAACGTGGTGACCACAGGCACCAACAATTTCGCTCCGACCGTGCGCGGTATCGACGGCACAGGGCCGACCAATGGCGGCTATGCCTTCGTCGCCGGCATCCGGCCCCGGATCAACCTCCAGATCGACGGCCGGCCGACAAGCTTCAACGAAATCGTCTATGGCAACAACTCGCTGTGGGATGTCGAGCAGGTCGAAGTACTGCGCGGCCCGCAAAGCACGATCCAGGGGCGCAACGCGATCGCCGGCGCCGTCGTGGTGAAAACCAAGGATCCGACCTGGGATTGGGAGGGCGGCGTGCGGCTGCTGGGCGGAAGCTACGATATGCGGCAGGGAGCCGCCTTCGTCTCCGGCCCCGTGATCGAGGACCAGCTTGCCTTCCGCCTTGCCGCCGACCGCCAGACCAGCGAGACCTTTCTCAGGGGAAATCAGCCGTATGACGGGGTGAGTGATCCGGACGAGTTTGAATCGACTGCGCTGCGTGGCAAGCTGCTGATCGAACCGCGGCGGCTTGACGGTTTCTCCACCCTGCTCACCTTCAATTACAATAAGGTGCTGCAGCCGCAAAGTGAATCGGTCAGCTGGCCGGAAGCCGGATTGCAGGCAGCTTATCCGACGCAGGCAACGATGTTCGAGCCGCGAAGCCTGAGCGGCATCGCCGATACCAGCTGGATTCTCAGCGACAACCTGACATTCGAGAATACCTATTCCTATACCGACCTTTCCGTCCGCCGGTTCGCCCCGCCGGGACAGGGCTATGTCGAAATCGACGGCTACGAGATGCTGGAAGAGCCGCGCCTGCGCTTTACCGGTCTCGACGGCCGGCTCAAGGGTCTGGGCGGTCTGCATGCTTTCCATGCCAGCCAGGACGAGTTGTTCAATTTCACTTCCTTTGGCGGCGACAATTATTTCAAGGATCTGACCACGACCTATGCCGCATTCGGCGAGGCGACTTACACGGTCGTGTCGGATGTCGACCTGACTCTTGGCGGGCGGCTTGAGCGCGAGAACCGCCGGCGACAGCTGCTCCAGGGCGGCGTGACCGCGGTGAACCTGGACGAAACCTACGAGGTCTTTCTTCCGAAGGCCGGCGCTGCATGGCACGTCCAGGATAACTGGACGGTCGGCGCCACGGTGGCGCGCGGCTACAACGGCGGCGGCGCCGGCATCACGTTCTTCGCACCGATCACCTCCTACGCCTTCAAAGAAGAATACGTCTGGAATTACGAGGCCTACACGCGCCTGGACCTGCTGGGCGGTCGCCTCAACCTGACCGGCAATGTCTTCTATGCCGACTACAAGAACATGCAGTTGCCTTACACGCCGGGCGGCAGCAACGACACCATCGTGGTCAATGCACCGAAGGCGCATACGATCGGCAGCGAAATCGGTGCCCGCTATCTCGCCGCCCCCGGTCTGACCGTGTTCGGCAATATCGGCCTGCTGAAGACGGAAATCGACGAATTCAACGGCTTCGCCGGCAACGACCTTGCCAAGTCGCCGGCGTTTACGGCTGATATCGGTTTCAACTATGCCTTCGGCGATGGCTTCGATGTCGGGGCCGATGCGCGCTACTCCGAATCCTACTATTCCGATATCGACAATACCCCCCGTGCCAAGGTGGACCCGTACTGGGTAGCCAATGCGCAGGCCGGCTACAGCTTCCAGAGCGTGCGGGTCTTCGGCTTCGTCAACAACGTGTTCGACAATCGCGATGCGCTGCAGATATACACGGACGACAGCGCCAATATCCTCCGGCCCCGCACGGTGGGCGTGGGTATCGACGTGACCTTCTGAAGCTGAAGACATGAAAGCCGTGCAATGACTGTCCGAACCTTCAAGGCCTGGTACCTGGTCCATAAATGGACCAGCCTGATCTGCACGGTCTTCATGCTGCTGCTGTGCATCACCGGCCTGCCGCTGATCTTCCATCATGAGATCGAGCATCTGCTGGGGGATGCGCCGGAGGCGCAGGCGCTGCCGGCGGGCACGCCGAACGCGGCGCTGGACGAGGTGCTGGCCGCCGGCCGCGCCCGTCTTCCCGGCCATGTGCTGCGCTACCTGTTCTGGGACAAGGACGAGCCGGAGATCGTGTTCGTCTCGATGGCGGAGAATGCAGCGGCGCCGGATATCGACAACCACCTGCTGATCCTGGATGCCCGCACCACCGACGTGCTGACCGAGCGCGGCCCCGATCACATGGACTTCGTTACACTGATGCTGCGGCTGCATATGGACATGTTCGCCGGTCTGCCGGGCAAGCTGTTCCTCGGCTTCATGGGCCTGCTGTTCGTCGTCGCCATCGTCACCGGTGTCGCCGTCTACGGCCCGCTGATGCGGAAGCTGGATTTCGGCACCGTGCGCAAGGGCCGCAGCACCCGGATCAAGTGGCTCGACCTGCACAATCTGCTGGGCGTCGTCACCCTGACCTGGGCATTGGTGGTCGGCGGCACCGGCGTGATCAATACCTGGGCGGACCTGATCATCAAATACTGGCAGTTCGACCAGCTGGGGCAGATGGTGGCGCCCTACCGCGACCGGCAGCCGATATCGCCGGACCATTGGGTCTCGATGGATGCCGCGATCGCTTCGGCCATGAAGGCGGCGCCGGGCATGACGCCCTCCTTCGTCGCCTTCCCGAGTTCGCCGTTCACCAGCAACCACCATTATGCGGTGTTCATGCGCGGCGACTCGCCGTTCTCCAGCCGCCTGCTCCAGCCGGCGCTGATCGATATCGCGACGGCGGAGCTGACCGATACGCGCAGGATGCCGTGGTATGCCACGGCGCTGCTGGTCTCCCAGCCGCTGCACTTCGGCGATTACGGCGGCCTGCCGCTGCAGATCATCTGGGCATTGCTGGACATCGCAACGATCGTCGTGCTGGGCAGCGGGCTTTATCTCTGGCTGGCGCGGCGCAAAAGCCCGATCGAGCAGCGGATCACCGAACTGGAGCGCGAAGCGGACCTCTCGCTTGCCGCGCGGGGTGCGGCGGAATGAGCGGCTTCCTCCACGTCTTCGGCATGCCGATCATCCTGGCTGTGTGCAGCGGGATCGGCCTGATTGCAGCGCTGCTGTCCGATGGTCCGGGAGACGTGGTCTCCTGGCTGACGCTGGGTGCCCTGGTCCTGGTGATGGCCTGGCACTGGCTGCGCCCGAGCCGCCGCTGAGGCGGCTCAGCGCTCCTGCTGCTGGCGCCGCAGCAGGACGGTGCTGACCGGCACCAGACTGAAGCCCTTTTCCTTCGCGCCGGCCATCCATTTCTCCAGCGCCGCCAGCGTCCTCCCATGAGGATGGCCGATGGCGATCACGTCGCCGCGGGCGCGCGCAATGCGCTCCATCGCCGCCAGTTCATAATCGACGCCGGGCGAGCGCTCATCATCGAGGAACAGGTCGCGCTCCGCCGTATCGATGCCCGCCTTGCGCGCGGTCTCCGTGCCCAGCGAGCGCGGGCCGGAAAGGCTGTCGAGCCAGAAGACCTGCCGCTTGGCAACCTCTTCCATCACGATGTCCATGCGCGCGGCATTGGTGGTGAAGCGGCTGCCCATATGGTTGTTGATGCCGACATAGCTGTCGAAGCGATCGAGATTCCATGCCAGTCGCCGCTTCAGCTCGGCATCGTCGAGACCGAGCAGCAGCGCATTCGGGCCCGGATTGTGGTGCTTGAGATCCAGCGGCTCCATCGGCAGATGCAGCATCACCTCATGTCCTGCCGCGCGGGCCGCCGCGCTCTGCTCGGCCAGCTCGTGGGCATACGACATGAACGAGAAGGTGATCGGACCGGGCAGCTTCATCGCGCGCGCCGTATTGCGGCGATCCAGGCCGGCATCGTCGAGCAGGATGGCGACGAAAGGCGGCTTGGCGCCAGCCGGCGGCGGAACGGCGCGGGCGCGCCAGGCGTGCAGGCCGGTGGCCGATGCCGCAGGCAGCGACGGCGGCGGCACCGCGGCCGCCGCCAGTTGCACCGGCGCTTCGGGCTGCGGCGGCACGGGATCGGCGGCCGGCGCCGGTTCGGGTGACGCCTCCGCCACCGGTGCCGGCGCGACCGCCGGGGCGGTTTCGGGCGGCAGCGGATCGGCCGGCGGCGGCGGCGGTGCGAGTGCCGGCCGCGTCGGCGCAGGCGCCGGCAGCAGCGGCGCCGACACCTCGCGCGGTGCGGATGCCTCACGCGGTGCGGATGCCACGGGCTGCTGCGGCAAGGGTGCGACGGCAGCCACGGCCACGGATGGCGCGGGCGTGGACGAGCCCACCGCCATGCCCATGGCGACGCCACCGGCAAGGATGGCGGCGGCGGCCGTCATCAGCGGCCAGTTGGCAGCGAGGAAACCGGAACGCGCGGGCGCGGCGGGCGGCGGCGCGCCCGGCATGGCCTGCGCGGGCGTCACCTGCGCCTGCGTTGCGCCATAGGCGCCTGCAGCCGCCTTCGCGGTGGCAGCCCGCCGCAATTTCAGCTGCGGCGACGGCGCGCCGGCCGGTGGACGCGATAAATCGTTCATCATGACCCGGTTAGACGATCGCCCCGGCAGCGGCAAGCCAGCTGCTCAAGGGGTTGCAATCATTGTCGTTTCAATATGGTTAGCGAAGCGTAAACACCGCGGCGGAGAGATTCGTTCAATTGATTCGGCGCGGAAAACCCGCAACCTGCTACACTCGCCGCATGCCTGAGGACGACCGGATCAGCATCGAAACCGGCGACATCACGCGGCTCGCGGTGGATGCCATCGTCAATGCCGCCAATGAAAGCCTGCTGGGCGGCGGCGGCGTGGATGGCGCGATCCACCGGGCGGCCGGACCGGAATTGCTGGAGGAATGCCGCCGGATCGGTGGCTGCCCGACCGGCGAAGCGCGGATCACCGGCGGCTATCGCCTGCCGGCGCGGCACGTGATCCATACGGTCGGCCCGGTCTGGCGCGGCGGCAGCCAGGGCGAACCGGACCTGCTGGCCGCCTGCTATCGCAACAGCCTGGCTTTGGCCGCCACGCATGGCATCGGCAGCATTGCCTTCCCCGCCATCTCGACCGGCGTCTACGGCTATCCGCTGCAGGCAGCGACCAAAATCGCGATGCGCGAGGCGCGCCGCTGGCTGGACCAGGGCCGGCCGCCGACGCGGATCGTGTTCTGCTGCTTCTCCGCGGAAGCGGCGAACGTCTATTCGGCCGCGCTGGCCAGCGGCTCGTCAGGCGATTCCTGAGACAGCTTGAAGAAGGTGATCGATGCCGCCAGCTCGCGGGCCTGATCGGCCAGCGACTGCGCTGAGGCAGTCGTCTGTTCCACCAGCGCGCCATTGCGCTGGGTCATCTCGTCCATCGTGGCGACCGCATCGTTGATCTCGTCGAGGCCTGAGGCCTGCTCCTGGCTGGCGATCGAAATCTCCTCGATGATGCCGGCCACGCGCTTCACCGCTTCGACGATGGCGGTGAGGCTCTCCCCCGCCTGGTTGACCAGCTTGGCGCCGTCGCGCACCTGATTATTGGATTCCTGGATCAGCGCCTTGATCTCCTTCGACGCATTGGCCGAACGCTGCGCCAGGGCGCGCACTTCCTGCGCCACCACGGCAAAGCCCTTGCCGGCCTCGCCCGCGCGGGCGGCTTCCACCGAAGCGTTCAGTGCCAGCAGGTTGGTCTGGAAGGCGATCTCGTCGATCAGGCCGACGATATCGGCGATCTTCTGCGCGCTGTCCTCGATCTGGGTCATCGCCTGCACCGCATTGCCGACGACGCTGCCACCCTCGTCGGCCGTGTCGCGGGCCGAGGCCGCCAGGTTGCTGGCCTGCCGCGCGTTGTCGGCATTGTGCCGCACGGTGGCGGTGATCTCTTCCATCGACGCCGCCGTGCGCTGCAGGCTCGCGGCCTGCTGCTCGGTGCGCTGCGCCAGATCGTTGCTGCCGACCGAGATCTCGGCCGAGGCATCGCGCACATTGCCCGCGGTCTGGCTCAGGCGCCCGACGATCTCGGCCAGCTTCTCGGCCAGCGTGTTCGCATCCTCCGCGAGCCGCGCGAACAGGCCGCGATGGCCATCGGCAATGCGATGCGTCAGGTCGCCATGCGCCAGGGCGCCCAGCATGGCGCCCAGGTCGCCCAGCGCCTTCTCCACCGTCGACAGCAGATCGTTGACGCCGATGCCCAGCGTGCGCATCACGCCCTGCAGCTTGTCGGGCTCGATGCGGCGCGTCAGGTCGCCGGCGGTCGCGGCAGAGACGATCTGCCCGATCGCCTCTTCCAGCACCTGCTCCTGCGCCTTGCGCTCGCGCTCGAAATCCTCGCGGCCGGCTTCCACTTCGCGCTGCAGCCGCTCGTTCTCCTGGCCCGCCGTCTTGAAGACATCCACCGCGCGGGCCATCTCGCCGATCTCGTCGGTGCGCTTTGTCTCCGCCAGATCGACGCTCCAGTCGCGGTCAGCCAGCCGCCGCATTGCCGCGGTCAGCCGGATGATCGGCGCCGTCACCTGCGGCCCGATCAGGCCGAATCCGATCACCGCGGCGATACCGAGACAGAGCAGGGTGATGCTCACCAGCACGATCTGGGCGGTGGTGGTCTGGCCGGCCGCATGCTTGTCGGCGGCATCAGCCGCGCTGCTGGCGGCGCCCACCAGCAGTTCGACCTTGGTGCTCAGCTCGGCGGCCGCATCGCGCGTCTGGCCCAGGGCCAGGCCAATCGTGTTCAGCGTGCGCAGCTCGTTGCGGCGGACGCCGAACAGGCTGTCGGTGCCGATGCCGTAGGACAGCACCTTGGCGGTTGCCGCCTGCAGATCCTCGATGTTGAATTTCTTGGCGGCTTCCGCCATCTGCTCCATGGCTACGCCGTTCAGCGCGGTGAATTGCGCCACCGATTTGTCGAGCGAGGCATTGTCCGGCGCCTGGGCGGCGACCGACATGACGCCGACGGCCTGGTTCACGGCGGTCCCGGCAGCGATCAGGGCATTCGCCGCATCGGCCACCTCGGCCTGGGCATTGCCCTGCCGCAGCTCGGCGACGGCGCGGTCGGTGGCCGGTTTCATCTGCGCCTGGAACTGGGCGTAATCCGCGGTCAGCTTGCCGACCATCTCGTGATGCTGCGTCATGTAGCCCAGGCGGGAGGTGACGACGCGGTTGATCAGCGCGATCCGCTGGTCCAGGAAGCCGACCGTCTTCTCGACTTCTTCGATCTGCGCGGCCTGATCGGTGCCGGCGCTGCTTTTCACCAGGGCCAGGGTCTGCTTCAGCCGCTCCTGCTTCTGCGCCAGCTCGCCGGCGGCCCGCGCCCGCGCCTCTTCCGTACCGGCATTGGCCAGCGACGGCGCCCAGGCGGTCAGCTCGGTGCTGAGCGAGGCGAGATTGAGAGCGGAAACCACGGCCGGCAGGTTGGTCGCGGTGATGCCGGCATAGGTCGCCTGAACCCGATGGAAAAACAGGCCGCCGACCAGATTTGACACCAGTGTCAGTGCCGCCAACGCGCCGATCGCCAGATTCAGCTTCTGCCGGATACCCATTCTGTGCTCCCCCAGGCCGGTTTTCGGCCTCTCCCTTACCGCGGGCTGCCTTGCCCTGGGGGTAATTTTTCAGTCACCACCCCGCGGCGCAAGCCCTTGAGCTAAGGTCTTATGCATTCAAGGGTAATCGGCGAAAAACAATGGCTGGTATGCGCCATTCGTTCTCGACCCCATATCTTTTATCAAGCCTGTGGAAAAAGACTTGACCCGAATACGGAACCTCATTAGAACATTTCGTGGGTTTCTTGTTCGTTCCAGTTCTGCCGGCGTCGTATTCCGCTTCGCCCTGGCAGCCGGAACCTGATCTCGAGGAGGCTAGCATGCTGACCCGCAAGCAGCACGATCTGCTGATGTTCATCCATGAAAAACTGGAAATTTCCGGTGTTTCCCCCTCCTTCGAGGAAATGAAGGAGGCGATGAAGCTGAAATCGAAATCCGGCATCCATCGTCTGGTGACCGGGCTGGAAGAACGCGGTTTCATCCGCCGGCTGGCGCATCGCGCCCGCGCGCTCGAGGTCCTGCGCCTGCCCGACTCGGCCGTGCCGGTTCGCGGCGGCGGCAATGTGCGTCCGGCCACGCCGCGCAACCGCCTGATGCCGCGGGTCGTCGAAAGCGACCAGCCGATGCAGGGCACCCCGGTTTCGGTCAATCCCTATAACGCGCGCGATATCGTCACCCTGCCGCTCTATGGCCGGATCGCCGCCGGCACCCCGATCGAGGCGCTGCGCGACATGAGCACGCAGATCGACGTGCCGATCGGCCTGCTTGGCAACGGCGATCATTACGCCCTGGAAGTCGCCGGCGATTCCATGGTCGATGCCGGCATCATGGACGGCGATACCGTCATCATCCAGCGCAGCGACAATGCCGATAACGGCGCCATCGTGGTGGCGCTGGTCGACGACCAGGAAGTCACGCTGAAGCGGCTGCGCCGCAAGGGCAACTCGGTGGCGCTGGAAGCCGCCAACTCGGCCTACGAAACCCGTATCTTCGGCCCCGACCGGGTGAAGGTGCAGGGCCGGCTGGTCGGGTTGCTGCGGCGCTACTGAAACTGCTGCCGCGAAAGCAAAAGCGGGACGTGACACCACGTCCCGCTTTTTTTATGTCCGGATTCCTCAGGCGGCGCGGCGGCTGTGGCGCCCTTCCTTCACCTCTTCAATGATCTTGGCCACGAAGGGCTGCAGGTCGGCGGGCGACCGGCTGGTGATCAGCCCCTTGTCGACCACGACCTCCTTGTCCATCCAGTTGCCGCCGGCATTCTCCACATCCGTTTTGATGGATTTGAATGACGTGACATTGCGGTCGCGCAGCGCATCCGCCTCGACCAGCAGCCACGGGCCATGGCAGATCGCCGCCACCACCTTGCCGCTGTCCATGAAGGAACGCACCACCGCCATCGCATTCTGGTCGACGCGCAGCTTGTCGGGATTGATCTGGCCACCCGGAATCACCAGCGCATCGTAATCGCCGGGATTGGCGTCGGCGATTCCCATATCGACGCCGATATTGTCGCCCCAATCTTTCATGTCCCAGCCGCGGATCGGTTTGCCGCTCGGCGAGGCGACGTCGACCTTGGCGCCCGCTTCCTTCAGCCGGTCGCGCGGCACCACCAGCTCCGATTGCTCGACGCCATCCGTGGCAATGATCAATATCCGGGCATCACTGATCTTCGGCATAGTCACCTCCTGACGCATCAACAGCAGGCCAACGGCCGGGCCGCCGAGTTGTTCCGCAGGACCGGCAGACGGCTGCCGAACGGAATCAGGATACGATGCGGCCCGTCGCCAGGATCGCGGCGAACATCAGCAGCACAATGGCAACAAAGCCGCTGGGAAAAGCGCTCCAGGCACGACTGTAGGGCCAGATCGGCAGAGCGAGGATCAGAAGGGCGACAAGGGCGGCAAGAAAGACCAGGTGCATCGGTTTCTCGCAAGTAGGAGGGGCGTTTCTGACGGGAGAACCCGTGGTTCCGCGTCTTTGTTCCGCCTCAATCGCCACGCCGGCGCTTCGATCCGCCCGCCTGCGACGATTTGCCATGCCCCTTTGCCAGAACCCAGGGACGTCGCCCGCGTGTCGCGGCCACGTGCTCGACCCGGATGCCGCCCGGATGCCCCAGCCACAGGGCATGCGCGCCGTTGCGCCACAGGTCGAACCGGTCGATCACGACGCGCGCCGCCGGGCAGCGCGAGCGGATCGGCATCTGCATCGCGATCACCGCGTCCGCCGTCCGGCAATCCTCCGCGAGCGCATCGGGCTGTTTCGGCAGCGCAACGATAAATCCCCCATGCCGCCAGGTGCAGCCCGCGACCTCGCAGCGCAGGCTGCCATCCGCGCCCACCCTGCCCTCGCGGTCGTTGCGGCGCAGGGCCGGCCAGCGATAGAGCGGCGGCCCGCCGAGACGCTGCCCAAGGCCAGGCCGAGCACGCCCAGCCAGCGCCAGCGCCGCTGCCACAGGCAGAGCCACAGGCCGCCGATGACGATCGCGCCCAGCGCCCAGGCCGGCATGGCGGGAACATGCCCCACCGCGTTCGGCCAACCGGCCACCCATTCGGCGATGGCGATCAGCAGGTCGACGCCCCAGACCATCGCCGTCAGCGCGATGCCCTCGAGGCCGAGCGGCGTGAGCACGAAGACGATCATTGCCAGCGGCATGATCCAGAAGCTCACCAAAGGCGCCGCCAGCAGGTTGGCGATCAGCGAGTATTCGGCCACGCGATTGAAGTGATACACGGCGATCAGCGACGAGCCGAGGCCCGCCACCAGGCTGGCCGCCATCGTGCCGAGCAGCCAGAGCAGCGCGATCTTCACGGCGCCCGCCTCGCTGCGCCACTGCGTCAGCTTCGGCGCCAGATGCTCGAATGCCGCGACCAGCGCGGTCACCGCGGCAAACGACATCTGGAAGCCCGCATCGAGCAGGCTTTCCGGCCACAGGACCAGCAGCACCAGCGCAGCCCAGGCGACGCTGCGCAGCGTGATGGCGCGGCGATCCAGCAGCACGGCGACCAGCGCCAGCATCACCATCGCCAGCGAGCGCAGCGTCGGCAGCGCCGCGCCCGACAGCAATGTGTAAGCCACCGCGCCGCAGATCGCGGCAAGCGCGGCCCATTTCTTGATCGGGAAATGCAGCGCCAGATAAGGTGAGAGCGCCAGCAGCGCGCGGACGGCAAAGAACAGGATGCCGGCCACCAGGGTCAGATGCAGTCCGGAGATCGACAGGATATGCGCCAGGCCTGAATCACGGAATGCCTCGTCGATCCTGTCGGGGATCGGACCGCGCGCCCCGGTGATCAATGCCACCGCGATGGCGCCGCCGGCCCCTTCGGCCTGCGCGGCAAAGCGCCGGGTCAATTCCTGGCGCCAGCGGCTCAGCGCCAGCGTCGCCGCCTCGCGCCAGTCGGCGGCGTCGCGCGCCGGCATCGCTTCCGGCGTGCTGATCGTGTAGCCGACGGCGCCGATCTGGCGGAACCAGGCCGAGCGCGCGAAGTCATAGGCGCCGGGCATCGCCGGCTCCGGCGGCGGCGAGAGCATGGCGCGGACGCGGATGCGATCGCCCGGCCACAGGGCTTCGCCGTCGCGCGGCAGCGAGATGCGGATCCGCTGCGGCGTGTCCGGCGCAGCCAGGCCGCCGATGACCAGCCGGTCGAGCAGCACGCGATGACCTCTGTCGCGCTGCTCGGCTTCCAGCACGCGGCCCTCGATCCAGGTTGCGCCGCTGGACCGCTGCAGGACCGGCGCTGCCACCGAAGCGCTGCGTTCCGCGGCCAGCCACAGGCCGGCCAGCAGGGCAAGCGATGCGATCAGCAGATAGCGCCGCAATTCGTTTCGCCCCAGCGCAATTAGCGCGGCCGCGACCGCGCCGGTCCCGGCACGCAGGGTCAAGAGCGACGGTTCGACCGGCAGCAGGAAATAGACGGCAATACCACCGCCCAGCAAAGCCGGCAGCCAGAGGAACCAGCGGGTCCGCTCGGCCAGCAGCACGGTCGCCGCGTCGAAGCCGCGCAGCCCGCTCCAGCCCGCCGCCCAGGCCTGTGCAGTCGCGGCAGCCAGCCGCTGCGACAATCCCCGATGCGCCACCCCTGCCATGGCCGGCACTTTGCCCGGCGCGCGATTTACCGCCAATCCGTGCAAATCGGGAACGCGGCTTGCCCCGCCTGCCACCTGTGCTAAAACCGCCGCCTTGCTGCCATCGACTTGGAATCCGTCATGAACGTCGTCACCCGCTTTGCGCCCTCGCCGACCGGCTACCTGCATATCGGCGGCGCCCGCACGGCGTTATTCAACTGGCTGTTCGCCCGCCATCACGGCGGCAGCTTCCGCCTGCGCATCGAAGACACCGATCGCGAGCGTTCGACCGAGGATGCTGTCGAGAAAATCTTCCAGGGTCTGAAATGGCTGGGCGTGGACTGGGATGGCGAGCCCGTCTTCCAGTTCGCCCGCATGAGCCGCCATGCCGAGGTGGCGCAGAAAATGCTGGCCGAGGGCAAGGCCTATCACTGCTACTGCTCGCCCGAGGAGCTGGAGGAGATGCGCAACAAGGCCAAGGCCGAAGGCCGGCCGATGCGCTATGACGGCCGCTGGCGCGACCGCGATCCGAAGGACGCGCCCGCCGGCGTCAAGCCGGTGGTGCGCTTCAGGGCGCCGCGCGAAGGCGCGACGGTGATCCGGGATCTGGTGCAGGGCGACGTGACCTTCCAGAACGAGCAGCTCGACGACCTCATCATCCTGCGCTCCGACGGCACGCCGACCTATAATCTGTCGGTCGTGGTGGACGACCACGATATGGGTGTCACGCATGTGATCCGCGGCGACGATCACCTGACCAATGCGGCGCGGCAGACACAGCTTTATCTGGCCGCCGGCTTCGCGGTACCGGAATTCGCCCATATCCCGCTGATCCATGGGGCGGACGGCGCCAAGCTGTCGAAACGCCATGGTGCGCTGGGGACGGAAGCCTATGCCGGTATGGGCTACCTGCCGGCGGCGATGCGCAACTACCTGCTGCGGCTGGGCTGGAGTCATGGAGACGACGAAATCATTTCGACCGAGCAGGCGATCGAATGGTTCGGCCTCGACCATGTCGGCCGCTCGCCGGCGCGTTTCGATTTCGTCAAGCTGAACAACCTGAACGGCCACTACATCCGCGCCAGCAGCGACGCGGATCTGCTGCAGGCCGCCCTGCCCTTCATTGCCGCGCGCGCCGGACGCGAGCCCAGCCAGTCCGAGCAGGCGCAGATCAGGGCGATCCTGCCGGCCGTGAAGGAGCGCGCCAAGGATCTCAACGAACTGGCCGACAGCGTGCAGTTCCTGTTTGCCGCCCGGCCGATCCAGCCCGATGCCGCCGCGCAGAAGCATCTCGACGATGCCGCGAAAGCGCGGCTGCGGAAGGTTGCGGAAGCGCTGCGCGGCGTGAGCGAATGGCAGGCCGCGGCGATTGAGGCGGCGGTGCGCGCGCTGTCCGAAACCGAGCAGGTGAAGCTGGGCCAGCTGGCGCAGCCGCTGCGCGCGGCGCTGACCGGCAAGGCGGTGTCACCGCCGATCTTCGATGTGGCCGCCGTGCTGGGACGCGACGAGGCGCTCGCGCGCCTCGCCGATGCCGCCGGCTGATCCGATCAGAACGACAGCGTCGCCGCGCCGGCCTTGATCTCGTTATGCATCACGCTGGCGCCGGTGATGATCACGCCGTCCAGCAGATCGGCCTGCTGGTAGCCGCGCGCCTGGACGCAGGGCGTGCAGGCCCAGATCACGCCGCCGCGCTTCTGGAAATCCTCGATCAGGCCGGCCAGCGATTGCAGCGGCGGAACATGCGTCATCTGCTGGCCGCCCTTGCGCACCAGGTCGATGGCGCTGCTGGTCAGGAAGATCGAAACCTTCAGGCCGGCCGTCAGGCCGCCGCAGGCGATGGTGAAAGCCACCGAGGAGAGTTCTGAGTCGATCCCCCTGGTGACCAGGATAACGAGTTTGTCAGTGCCGATTGCCATGAATGCCTCCACTGTTGGATGATGGCGGGCGGCCTCTATAAGGCCGCGAGGGAGCAGCGTCTTTGGCCGGAGCGCCGAAAGAGTTGATCGAAAATCCGGATCGCCGCATGTCTGCCAACCCGGCCGCCGGGCCGGCGGCCCATGATGTCCTGTCGGATGTCCTCCGCACCGTCCGGCTGTCGGGCTCGCTGCAATTCTGCTTCGTGTCGACAGGCGACTGGGAAACCGATGCGGCGCCCTCGCTGGGCGGCCTGGCAGCCGGGCCGGCCGCCGCCATGCCCTTCCATATCGTGGTGGAAGGGCGCTGCTGGATGAAAATGGCCGGCCATGAGGCCATCCTGCAGGCCGGCGATGTGGTCGCCTTTCCCTTCGGCAGCGGCCACCAGATCGGCGCCGGCAAAGGCGGCCGGCTGGTGACGCCGGTGCAGGATCTGCCGCCGCCGCCCTGGCGCGACCTGCCGGTGCTGCGCTATGGCGGCCAGTGCGAGGACGGCAGCAAGGTACGCCTGCTCTGCGGCTTCCTGCAATGCGACGCCTTGAGTTTCCGCCCGCTCCGCGCTGCCCTGCCGCCGCTGCTGCATGTCAGCACGCGGGATGCGCAAGGCGCCGAATGGCTCCACGCAACGGTGAGACGGATCATCGCAGAGGTCGACGATCCGCGCGCCGGCGGCCGCTCGATGCTGGAGCGCCTGACCGAGATCCTGTTCATCGAATTGCTGCGGCACCGGATGGTTGCCGTTGCACCCGCGGCCGAAGGGTGGCTCGCGGCGCTGGCCGATCCCTCACTGGGCAAATGCCTGTCGCTGATCCATGACGATCCCCGGCGCGAATGGACCGTGCAGGACCTGTCGGCGGTTTCGGGATTGTCGCGCAGTTCGCTGACCGAACGCTTCGAGGCGATGCTCGCGACCTCGCCGATGCGCTATGTGCGGGACTGGCGCCTGTGCCTGGCCAGCGTCGCGCTCAGCAACACCGCCAGGCCGATCGCCGCCGTGGCATTCGAAGCGGGATACGGAACCGAGGCTGCTTTCAACCGGGCCTTCTCGCGCGCCTACGGCATTCCGCCAGCCGCATGGCGGCAAAGCACGCGGCGCGGGCGCGCGGCGGCACAGGCATAGAACGGAAATACGAGGAAGGGTTTCGCTTCAGGAGCGCCGGCGAAGCTCGGCCTGCTGCGTCATCCGCGCCTGGTCGGTCATGAATTGCTGCAGCCGTTCCATGGCAGGCCGCGGCATCGGGTCCTGGCCGCTGAGCATCAGCGTCAGCGCCACGCGGCTGACGCCGAGCCGCTGCGCCAGCTGATCGAGCGATATCGCGGCCGACTTGCAGGCCTGCGACACCGCGACGATGGAGCCCTTCTCGACATAGAAGCGGCCCCATTGTTCCTTGACGTTGATGCGGGCCGGCAAGGCCGGCATGCCGGCGCTGTAGAGCGGCCGATGCGCCGAAACGGATTCCGGCGCCACCAGCGGCGGCATCGCGCTGGGCGTGGCCGACGGGCGCGGCGGCGGCGCGGGCTGGAACTCATCCAGCTTCGGCGCGGCATCGATCCCCTGCTGCAGCAGCTTGCGCACCGCTTCGACCAGATCCTGATTCAGCGGCGCCAGATCGTGCTCTTCGCCGAAGCGGTCGTAGTACTGCGCGATCTCGCTCAGACGATCGAGGCGCCGCATGAGGAACTCGCGCGCGCCAAGCGGCAGGCGCCGCCCCGACCGCGTGATGTTGACGAGGTAGATGCGCGTCGTGTCGAGCTCGAGGATGGTGATCTTCCAGCGGATCTTCGACAGGTGCTTGCGCAGCGGCTGCTGCTTGCTCTCCTCGAATTCCGGGATGCGGCCGTCGACCAGATCGACGAACACGTAGAAATGCTCGATCTTCTCGACGAAGCGCTTGTAGTCGGCGAAATGACCCCCGAGGTTTTGCTCGTTCTGGCAGAATGCAAGCAGCTCGCGGCTCTGGTTCTCGACCACGCCGACCAGTTTCAGGGTTTCCTGGACAACCGGTTTGACTGCTTCGTTCACTCCGCCGGCTCCTCCGGTTGGAACAAGCCCTTTAAGGCGAGTTGCTGTTTCAGCTCCGCACCTCAAATTTGTGCCAGAAAAGACTCATGGCAGCAAGCCCATTCACGGGAGAAGGACCGCCGTTTCGCTGCGCCGCAAATTTAGGCAGAAAACTTCTAAGTCTTTGTGGAAACTGACTTATCGGCCGGCAATGCATGCGGTGCACAATACGCCCCACTGCTCCGCAGCGTGTGACAAAACTGGGATGCGTGATCGCGGTCAACAAAGCTGCCAACCAGCAATCTCACTACTTTGCCTCGTTGTTGGCCGAGATCGATTTCAACGAAACGCTTCGGCCGGTCCTTGAGGACGGGAAACCGCTCCAGCAGCCGCGGCCAGGCTGCTTCGGCCTCGGCCAGGCTCTTATAGCTGGCGACATGGCCGGCCATCGTGTCAGGCGGGGGCAAAGGCGCCGGCGGCACCACCACCGGCGGCGAATCCGGGGGCTGGGGCGGCGCCATCACGACGGGCATGAGGGGCGGCGCGACCGGCTGCGGCGGCGGTGCGCTGGAACAGGCGGCCAGGAAGCCGGCCGCCAGGATGCCCGCGGCGATGCAGCCGGGCCGCAATACCCGCTCCATTGCCGGCCAGCCTTTCACGCTCGCCGGTCCTTCACTTGTTGATCGGCCGGAACAGGTTGCGGTCCAGCAGGGCGTTGACCGAGACCGTCTTGGTGCTGCTGTGGTCGCGATCATTGACCAGTTGCACATGAATGACGTCTTCGCCCGGGAAGCTGATGAGCCGCACCACGCGCCAGACCAACCCCTGACGCTGATCGAAACGCTGGCCAGGAACGATATCGTCGACGGTCAACTTCGCCATCGGAAAAACACCTAAAATTTGCCGGTGTCGGAAGGTAGCGCATTCGCCCGGGCGCGCCAACCTTCGGCGCAGCAGCGTTCAAGCGGCCTGCTGGATCCTAAAAACGAACACGCCGTTCTTCTCTTCCGACGACAGCAGCGCAAAGCCCGAGGCTTCGCACAACGCGGCAATGTCGCGCATGGTGTTGGGATCGGTCGCCTCGACCGTCAGCACCTCGCCTTTCGGCACGGCTTTCATCGCCTTCTTCGTCCGCAGCACCGGCAAGGGGCAGTTGAGCCCTTTGACATCAAGCATCTCACTCATGGCGACCCTTAATTCACAACAATGACTGTTAAAAAATATAATACTTCACTTCAGGAATGTAAATATTATAATCACAGCACTCCCAAGCCTTACCCTTCTGGAGACTTCCGCGCATGTCCGCGTTGCCGCTGCCCTATCTGGTTAATATCGCAGGCCTTTTGCTGGGCGCGGTCTTCGGCGCCGCCGTGCAGCGGAGCAACTTCTGCACCATGGGTGCGATCAGCGACATGGTGCTGATGGGCGACGGCAACCGGCTGCGCAGCTGGGTATTGGCGATCGCGGTCGCCATGCTGGGCAGCCAGCTGCTTCATCTGTCCGGCTTCACCGACCTGAACCGCTCCATCTATGCCGGCACCAGCCTCGGCTGGCTCGGCGCCGCGATCGGCGGCCTGCTGTTCGGCTTCGGCATGGTGCTGGCCGGCGGCTGCGGCAGCCGCACGCTGGTGCGGCTGGGCGCGGGCAACCTGAAGTCTCTGCTGGTGGTGCTGATGATCGGCATTGCCGGCTATGCCACGCTGCGCGGCGTGATCGGCCCGGCGCGGCTGTGGCTGGAAAGCTGGTCGGTGGTGGATCTGAAAGCACGCGGGTTTGCCGGCCAGAGCCTGCCCGACCTGCTCGGCGCCGGCTTCGGGTTCGACCCGGTGCTGCTGCGCTGGGTGCTGGCGCTTGCCCTGCCCGCCGCCCTGCTGATCTGGGTATTCAAGGATGCGCGCTTCCGCCATCAGCCGCGCCTGATCGGCGCCGGGCTCGTGATCGGCCTCGTGGTGGTCGGCGGCTGGGCGGTAACCGGCATCCTCGGCGCCGACGAGTTCGAGCCGGCGCCGCTGGTTTCGATGACCTTCGTGGCGCCGATCGGCTACGCCCTGCAATATGTCATGACCTTCACCGGCGCCGCGCTCGATTTCGGCATCAGCACCGTCGGCGGCGTCATCCTCGGCGCCTTCCTGATGGCCCGGGCCGAGGGCAGCTTCCGGATCGAGACCTTCGCCAATGCCGGCGACGTACTTTCGCATCTTTCCGGCGGCGTCCTGATGGGCATCGGCGGCGTCACCGCGCTGGGCTGCACGGTCGGCCAGGGGCTGACCGGTGTCAGCACGCTGGCGCTGGGCAGCTTTGTCGCACTGGGCGGGATCGTGATTGGCGGTATCCTGGGTGTCCGCTATCTTGAGGAAGGCAGTCTGCCCGGTGCCGTGCGCGCACTCTGGGCCCGCAGCTGACGCAGCAGCTGCGATGCCGGGGACAGATCGCGGCGTCGCTGGAGTGATCGCAGTATGGGTGGACTGGATATTTCCTATGCAGGCGCGGCAGGCGCCGGCCTGCTGAGCTTCCTCAGCCCCTGCGTGCTGCCGCTGGTGCCGGCCTATCTCTGCTTCGTTGCCGGCACGACGCTCGATCGCCTCGTCGCCGCCGAGGGCATCGATCCCGCGATGAGCCGCCGGGTCTTCATTTCCGCGCTGGCCTTCGTCGTCGGCTTTTCCACCGTCTTTGTCATCATGGGCGCCTCGGCCTCGGCGCTGAACCGGCTCATCCTCGAGAATATCGAGGTGATCGGGAAGGTCGCCGGCGCCGTCATCGTGATCTTCGGCCTGCATTACATGGGGGTGCTGAAGATCCCGCTGCTCTACCGCGAGGCGCGCATCAACACGACCGAGCGCCCGACCAGCATACTGGGCGCCTATGTCATCGGGCTGGCTTTCGCCTTCGGCTGGACGCCCTGCGTCGGCCCGATCCTGGCCACCATCCTCACGGTGGCGGCCAGCCGCGACCAGCTCGGCTACGGCGTGTCGCTGCTGGCGACCTATGCGCTCGGCCTGGGCATCCCCTTCCTGCTTGCCGCGCTCGCGGTGAAGCCCTTCATGCGCTTCATGCAGCGGTTCCGGCGCCATCTGCACAAGGTGGAGATCGCCGCCGGCGCCCTGCTGGTGGTCACCGGCCTGCTGATTTTCACCAATAGTCTCGGCCAGTTCAGTTATTACCTGCTGGAAGCGTTTCCCTGGCTGGCCAATTTCGGCTGATCCGCCGCGGGCCTGGGCTTCCACTTTATTATCGCCCTGCTTGCGTAAAATACCGTATCTTCCGGTTCCGGAATACGCTACCCGCCACGTCATCCCCGCCTTCTGCGAAGTAACGTTTTGCGATCGCCGCGCAGAGGGATAGGCTTGGCCTATCGGGAGCCGCGATCCTCGGCGGGCAAATGTCGACAGGCAACATCCATCGCGCAGAACACAAAGGCGCAATAGAGGCAGCGCCTTCTGCCGCGACACCGTCTGTCGGATCGATGCTCAACAGCGCAGCGCTCACCGGTCCGCTGGTGAATTTCAGCACCATCTTCGACTATCTGCCGACGCCGCATCTTCTGCTCGATATCGACTTGAACATCGTCGCGGTCAACCAGGCCTATCTCGATCTGGTCGGGCAGCGCCGCGCCGATCTGTTCGGCGTCAACATCTTTGTCGCCATGCCCTACGAGGGCGAGGACCAGAAGCGGCTGGAAGAATCGCTGCGCAGCGTGCGCGAACGGGGCGAGGCCGATCAGATCCCCCTGCTCTCGCTTGCCCTGGAACGCGCCGGAGCCGTGCCCGAGCGTCGTTTCTGGAGTTGCACCCACACGCCGATCCGCGACACCGCCGGCAAGGTCGCCTTCATCCTGCAGCAGGCGCAGGATGTGACCGACCTGCATCGCGCCAAGAACGCCGGCGCCGGTCCGCAGGCCCGGCCCGAGCCGCTGGCACTCAGCAGCGCGATTCTGCATCGCGCCGAAACGGTGCAGGCCGTCAACCGCACGCTGCTCGCCGAATACAGCCATCTGCGGCGGCTGATCATGCAGGCCCCCAGCCTGATGTGCGTGCTCAGCGGGCCGGACCTCGTCTTCGCGCTGGTCAACAATGCCTATCTCGACGCTGTCGGGCACCGCGATCTGGTCGGCCGGCCAATCCGCGAGGCCCTGCCGGAAATGCACGGCCAGGGTCATTTTGAGCTGCTCGATACGGTGATGGCGACCGGCCAGCCCTTCATCGGGCAGGCCATGCGGATCACCCTGCAGCGCAATCCGGAGGGGGCGGCCGAAGACCGCTATTTCGATCTGGTCTACCAGCCGATCGCCGGGGCCGGCTCTTCCGTCTCCGGCATCTTCATCGCCGGCGTCGACATCACCGACCGCATCCTCGCCCAGGAACAGCAGCGGCTGCTGATGGACGAGTTGAACCACCGCGTCAAGAACACGCTGGCGACCGTGCAGGCGATTGCCGCCCAGACGCTGCGCAGCGGCGATCCGCCGGAGCGCTTCGTCCAGACCTTCAAGGCCCGGCTGATGGCGCTGTCGCGCACCCACAACGCGTTGACCCGCGGGCAATGGCACGGCGCCGATCTGGCCGACATCCTGCGCGAGGAACTGCATCCCTACGGCTCGACGCGCTTCCGCCTGCACGGCCCGGACCTGCATCTGCCGTCGCGCGCCGTGCTGTCGCTCGGCCTGGTTTTCCACGAACTGGCCGTGAACGCCGCCAAATACGGCTGCCTGTCGGTGCCCGACGGCCGGCTGGAGATCGCCTGGAGCAACGTTCCGGCGAGCAATGGCTTCACCCAACTCACCTTTGACTGGTGCGAGACCGGCGGCCCGCCGGCCGTCGTGCCGCAGCAGAAAGGCTTTGGTTCGCGCCTGATCGAGCGCAGTATAGTCGGAGAGCTGAACGGTCAGTTGAACATGGATTACCGGCCGACCGGCCTGGTCTGCCAGTTTCATATAAAGCTTCGGGGGTAGCGTACATGACGGAAGAGAAGGCAGAGGGACCAGCCGGATTGCGGGTGCTGATTGTCGAGGACGAGCCGCTGGTCACCATGCTGCTGGAGGGCATGATGGAAGACCTGGGACACAAGGTGCTGGGCCCCTTCCTGCGCATCGAACCGGCCCTCGAATATATCAAGGCGCATCACCAGGACATCGACGTCGCCATCCTCGACGTGAATCTCGGCGGCATCCGCAGCTTCGCCGCGGCCGACCTGCTGCTGGAACTGGGCGTCCCCTTCGTTTTCGCCAGCGGCTATGACGAGGCCGGGATCGACGAGCGTTGGCGCATGTGGCCCAATATCGGCAAGCTGTTCTACGAGGAAGAGCTGAAGGCCACGCTCAACAACGTCGTCGCCCAGGATCGCCGCTCCTTCGCGCGCAGCCGCACTTCCTCGACCAGCGCAACGGCGGTTTGACCAACAAAACTTTTTGTCGGCAAAACTGCTTGAAATAACTGCGCAATCTCCTTTGCGCTGCGCCGCAGGTTTGCGCTAAGCGGTAGACGTGACGACGACGATCTCCGACGCCTTCCTGCTTGCCCTCCGGATGATGTGGCATTTCGACCCGGAACTGCTCCGCATCATCGGGCTTTCGATGCGCGTCAGCCTGACCGCGATCCTGATCGGCAGCGCCATCGGCCTGCCCTTCGGCGCCCTGCTGGCCCTCAAGCGGTTTCCCGGCCGCGACGCCTGCATCGTCATCCTGAATGCCTGCATGGGGCTGCCGCCGGTGGTGGTCGGCCTCATCGTCTATCTCGTCCTCTCGCGCTCCGGGCCGCTCGGCGCGCTCGGCTGGCTGTTCTCGCCGGCGGGCATGGTGATGGCGCAGGTCGTGCTGATCACCCCGATCGTCGCGGCGCTGAGCCGGCAGATCGTTTCCGACCTCTGGGCGGAATACGAGGAGCAGCTGCGCTCGCTCGGCCTGACGCCCGTGGGTGCGATCGCGACCCTGCTCTGGGATGCCCGCTTCAGCCTGACCACCGCCGTGCTTGCCGGCTTCGGCCGCGCCATCGCCGAAGTCGGCGCCATCATCATCGTCGGCGGCAACATCGCCGGCTATACGCGCACGATGACGACGGCGATCTCGCTGGAGACCAGCCGCGGCGACCTCGCGCTGGCGATGGCGCTGGGGATCGTGCTGCTGTCACTCGCGCTTGCCATCAATGCCGGTGCCACGACGCTCGGCAACGTCGCGCGGCGCAGACAGGGCGCGTGAGGTGGGCAGGATGCACGCGCCGCCCTCCCTGCTGCCGCTGGTCCTCGAGAATGTGGGATTCGCCGCCAATGGCCAGACCCTGATCGGCGGGATCGACCTGACCATCGAAGCCGGGCGGCCGACCGTGATCCTCGGCCCCAACGGCGCCGGCAAGAGCCTGCTGCTGCGGCTGATGCACGGCTTGCTGCAGCCGACCTCGGGGCGCGTGTTGTGGCAGGGCGCCGCGGCCCGCAACCCGACTTCGCTGCGCTTCGGGCAGGCGATGGTGTTCCAGAAACCCGTCCTGCTGCGCCGGTCGGTGCTGGCCAATGTGATCTTCCCGCTGAAGCTGCGCGGCCTGGACGGCGCGGTGCGCCGCGAGCGCGCGATGCTGGCGCTCGAGCGCGCCGGGCTGGCCGCGCTGGCCGACCGTCCCGCCCGCGTGCTGTCGGGCGGTGAGCAGGAGCGCCTCGCGCTGGCGCGCGCCTGGGTGCTGAACCCGCAGCTCCTCTTCCTCGACGAGCCGACCGCCAGCCTCGATCCCGGCGCGACGCGCCAGGTCGAAACCGTGGTGCAGCAGATCGCCGCCGAGGGCACCAAGCTGGTGATGACCACCCATGACCTCGGCCAGGCCCGCCGCCTGGCCGACGACATCGTGTTCCTGCATCGCGGCAGCATTTCCGAACGCACCGCGGCAGAGACCTTCTTCAGCGCACCGCGCAGTGCCACCGCCCGCGCGTTTCTCGCCGGCGACCTGGCCTGGTAGCCGAACTCAACGAGGAGGAAACGACCATGTATCGCAGACAGATTCTCGGGCTTGCCGCCGGTCTCGCCCTCGCGCTGGCCAGCGGCGTCACCCTGGCGCAGGACAAATTCATCGTCGTGGCCAGCACCACCTCGACCGAGCAGTCGGGCCTGTTCGGCCATATCCTGCCGCTCTTCACCAAGGCCACCGGCATTACCGTGCGCGTCGTCGCCCAGGGCACCGGCCAGGCGCTCAAGACCGGCCAGAACGGCGATGCCGACGTGGTCTTCGTACATGACCCGGTCGCCGAGAAGAAATTCGTCGAGGCCGGCCATGGCGTCGATCACCGGCTGGTCATGTATAACGACTTCGTCATCGTCGGCCCGAAATCCGACCCGGCGAAGATCAAGGGCGACAAGAACGTCGTCGATGCCTACAGGAAAATCGCGGCGGCGAAGGCGCCTTTCGCCTCGCGCGGCGATTCCTCCGGAACCCACGCCGCCGAGCTGCGCCTGTGGAAGGCCGCCAATATCGACGTGAAGACCGGGGGCAGCGGCTGGTATCGCGAAACCGGCTCGGGCATGGGGCCGACGCTGAACACCGCGTCGGGGATGAACGCCTATGTCTTCACCGACCGCGGCACCTGGCTGAACTTCAAGAACCGCGGCGACCTCGTGATCCTCGTCCAGGGCGATGAGCGGCTGTTCAATCAGTACGGCGTCATGCTGGTCAATCCGCAGAAGCATCCGAAGGTGAAGGTCGCCGAAGGCCGGGCCTTCATGGACTGGCTGGTCTCGAAGGAAGGCCAGGCGGCAATCGCCGCCTACCGGATCGGCGGCGAGCAGCTGTTTTTTCCCAATTACAAATCCGGCACCGGCAGCTAGACTGCAGCCTCTCCGGAGGCAACATGAACACAGAGACCATGCTGCGCGCCTTTGCCGAGGCGGTGCAGAATCGCGACGGCGAGGCTTTCGCCCGGCTGTTCACCGAGGATGCCGTCTATCACGACGTCTTCTACGGTGCGTTCAAGGGCCGGGCGAAGATCGCCGAGCTGGTGAATGACTGGTTCTATCGCACGGCGACGGAATTCCGCTGGCACCTGCATGATCCGGTCAGCGACGGCAGGACGCTCTATGCCCGCTACACCTTCAGCTACAAGTCGCTGCTGCCCGAAGCCGGCGGCAAGCGGGTGATGTTCGAGGGCGTGGCAATCTATACGCTTCGCGACGGCCTGATCGCCGACTACCGCGAGGTGGCCAATACCGGCCCCGCCCTGGTCGATCTCGGCTTCGCGCCAGAGCGGGTGGCGAAAATTCTCGGCCGCGAGGGCGCGGCGCTGAAGGCGCGCGACGAAGCCAGGCCGCATCTCGCCTGACATGTGCGGCCGTTTCAGCCTGACCAAGCCGCTGGATAACCTGGCGGCCTTCTTCGAGCTTTACGAGGCGGCGCAGCGCCCCAATGTGGCGCCGCGCTGGAACATCGCGCCGACGCAGAGCAGTGCCGTGGTTCGGGGCGATGCAGGCCGGCGCGACATCGCCCTGCTGCGCTGGGGCTTTGCCGGCCCGAATAATGCGCCGCTGATCAACGCGCGTTCGGAAACGGTGGCAAGCAAGCCGACCTTCCGCCAGGCCTTCGCGCAGCGCCGCTGCCTGATTCCGGCCGACAGCTTCTATGAATGGCAGGCCATTGAAGGTCAGAAGACGAAGCAGCCCTGGCGGATCGGCATGAAAGATGGCGCGCTCTTTGCCTTCGCCGGCCTCTGGCAGCACGAGGCTGCCTTCGGCGCGGAATGCTTCACCATTCTGACCACGGCGGCGAATGACTATCTCCACCCGCTGCATGAGCGGATGCCGGTGATCCTGAAGCCCGAACAGTTCGCATCCTGGCTGGACAATGCGACGCCGGTGCGGACCCTGCACGCGATGCTGAAGCCCTATCCCGCCGGGGAGATGGCGCGCTACCGGGTCACCTCCGTCGTCAACGGCGTGAAGGTGGACGGCCCGGAATGCTTTGCGCCGCTGAACGCCGCGCTCAGGACCGCCTGACCACCTCGGGGATTTCCGCCAGCCCTTCTCCTGTCAGACCGCCGAAGCCGATTTCCGGCGCCGCGGCCGCAACAGGCTCTCCTGCGAGATGGCGCATCCGGGCCAGAGCGGCGAAGGCGATGCCGTAGATGCCCAGCGCCACCAGCAGCGTGGCCTGGAAGCCCCAGAACAGCGAGAGCAGGACGCTGGCAATCGCGCCGACCACGGTGAGAAGGCTGTTCATCGCCCAGGCCCAGGCGATGGCGCCGGGCGGTGCCCGGTCCAGCATGGCGATGCCGAGCGGAAACGGCATGCCGAGGAAAAACCCGATCGGCAGCGTCAGCGCCATTGCGGCAAGAATCCGGACCAGCAGCGGCGCCGCCAGGAAGAGGTTCGCGATCTCCTCATGCCAGAGCAGGAACAGCGCGCCGCCCACCATGATACCGATGAAGGGCAAAGCCCAGCGGTCGTTCGGGAGGACGCGCAGCCGGGGCGACAGCAGGCTGCCCAGACCGGCGGAAATCAGCAGCCCGACCATCACGGCAGTATAGGTATGCAGCGGCGAGCCGATCAGGCGCATCAGCGACTGGATGAACACCAGCTCTATGATGATGAAGCCGCCGCCGAGGCAGGCGAAGTAGGTCAGCGCCGCCGGACGGCTCCGCCAGGGCGCGCGGCCGGCCCGCGAGAAGCCGAGCGGCAGCAGGATGATGACGAGCGCGAAGAATCCACCCGCCGCAGCCGTGACATAGAGATGCACCTGGTCGAAGGGGATCGGCCCCTTCATCTGCGAGTTCAGCAGTTGCGCGGTCGCCTCATCGAGGAAGCCGCGCGAATCCGCGTCGACCAGGCCGACATGCTTGCGCAGGAAATTGAAATACGGCTGGTCGTCGGTCGCAGGCGTTGTGCGGAACCGAGCCATTTCCGCCAGGGCCTCGTCGAAAGGCGCGTCGAAAAAGCCGCCCGGCAGGAAGCTCGTCTCCATGTCCAGGGGACTTTCGACCAGGACGTTGCCCTCATGCCCGAACAGCGCGAACCAATCCTGCACCCGCTGCAGCTCCTCCGGCGTCCAGCGCTGCATCTTGATCAGCATGGTCGGCAGGTGGTCCTCGCCCGGCCGCTGCCAGACCGCGACATGGGCGCGGAAATCGGTGCGGCCCATGCGCGACCAGGCCAGCGCGGCGGTCGCGATCATCCGGGGAAAGACGTGGTGGTTCACCTGCAGCACGCCATTCTCAGACAGATGCTCGAAATACTCCTGGTAGGCTTCCGCGGTCTGCAGATAGCTGGTCTGCATCGCGCCGGTGCCGGACGCGAT
Source organism: uncultured Rhodospirillaceae bacterium (assembly GCA_964429465.1). Taxonomy (GTDB): domain Bacteria; phylum Pseudomonadota; class Alphaproteobacteria; order Ferrovibrionales; family Ferrovibrionaceae; genus Ferrovibrio. The sequence continues at coordinate 4,494 of CAYSCA010000014.1, read as the reverse complement.
GCTCGAGCTGGTATGGTTGCTGAAGACCTGGATGATGTCGTAGCGGGCCCTGCTCTGGCGCAGAAAGCTGCGCCCCTCGCCCTGGACGGCATGGACGCGGGGATCGCGGAAGATGTAGCCGTTATACCGGCTGTATTTCTGCTGCCCCAGTTCGATGACGGTGCCCACCATCTCGACCGCATCCACCGCCGCCGCGCCGAACATCAGCGCGGCCTTGGTTTCCTGGCCGCCGGCGGCCCCGATCACCAGCACTCTCTGCTCGCTGTCCGCCTTGAGATAATGGGCCGCGGCCACGCCGGAGAACCAGAAATGCTGCTCGATTTCCGTGCGGCCGTTTTCCAGGTCGTCGCGCAGCCCCGCGAGATCGCCGTCGAACGGATAGATGAAGGTGCTTTGCTGGCCGCCGTCATAGGCGACATGCTTGAAGCGCACCAGCCGGCCATTCTGCTCGTAATCGCCGCTGTCGAAAACGTCGATCTTCGAGATCGGATCCCAGCGGCTGAACTCGATCCGCCCCTGCTCGGCCGCGGTCTTCACGCCGCGCTTGTCCATATGGCTGCGGAATTCCAGGCTCTGCGCCGGCAGCAGCAGGGCCGCCAGAGCGAGCGCCGCACCGGCCGCAGCGCAGGTGCGCGCGAGCCGTCGCGCCGGCGTGAACAGCGCGGCTGCCAGACAGCCGGCGCCGGACAGCAGGAGCAGCAGGCCGCCCGGCCCAAGCATGGGAAGCAGCGGCGCAACGAGCAGACAGCCCAGCGCGGCGCCGGCCAGATCCCAGAAATACAGCCGCGTGATGGCCGCGGAATAGGCGGTGAAGACCGTCGACAGCAGCAGGCCGACGAAAAAGAACGGCAGCGACACGACCAGATACAGCCCGCCGAAGGCGGCGAGCTGCTGCACCGGCTGCTCGAATAGCGCGCGGTAATTGAGCGGCAGCAGGTTCGCGACCGGCAGGATCAGCGCCACGCTGGCGGCGAACAGCAGCGATAGCTGCATGCCGGCCCTTCGGATATCGGGATCGGCCGGCACCGGCCGCAGGGCGCGCCACACGCCCGCCACGCCGAAAGCGAACAGCGCACAGGTCACCACCATATAGGCCGTATTGGATGTCAGGATGACATCGAATACCCGGATGATGGTGAGCTCGGTGGTGAGTGCAGCGAATGACAAAAGGAATATGCCAAGCAGGATTGCCCGCATATCGTTCCCCCGTTGCCGTATCATTGGATTGCCTCGCGAAAAAGCTGAGGCAATGTACCGGGGGACGCAAAATCAGCGCTGTGTCCGAGTTGTGATCAGGTGCCCGCGCGCTGCGTCGCGCCGGGGTCTAGGCCAGCATCTGCCCGCCATCCACCGCGACGGTCTGCCCGGTCACCCAGCTGGCCAGATCGGAGCAGAGGAACAGCGCCAGCGTGGCAACCTCCTCCGGCCGGCCCATGCGGCCCGAGGGAATGCCCGACAGGGTGGCCTGGTAGAGCTTCGGGTTGCCGGTCTTCGCCTGGTCCCAGACGCCGCCGGGAAACTCGATCGAGCCCGGCGCCACGCAATTGACCCGGATCTGCTTCGGCGCCAGCGCCAGCGCCTGGGTCTTGGTGAGCTGGATCAGCGCAGCCTTCACGGCGCCATAGGGCGGCGTGCGCGTGCTGGCCTGCAGCCCCGAAATCGACGAGACATGCAGGATGGCGCCGCCGCCGGCCTTCTCGATATGCGGGATGGCGGCCTGGCTGGCGCGCACGCTGCCCATCAGGTCGACATTGACCGACACCGCCCAGCCCGCCTCGTCATCGCTCCGGCCGAAGCCCGAGGCGTTGTTGACCAGGATGTCGATGCCGCCGAGCGCCCCGGCGGCGGCCTCGACATAGCCGCGCACCGCATCGCCGTCGCCGAGATCGCAGGTCGCGGCATGCACCTGGCCGCCGGCCCGTTTCAGCTCGGCCTCGGTGTCGCGCAGCGCGCCCTCGCTGCGCGCGCAGATCGAGACATGCGCGCCCTCGCCGGCAAAGGCCAGCGCGATGGAGCGGCCGATGCCCCTGCTGCCACCGGCCACCACGACACGCTTGCCCTTCAATCCCGTTTCCATACCCGCACTCCCTACATGATGATGTCGCCGCCATTGACGCGGACATGATGCGCCTTCAGCTCGCGCACCGACTTGCAGCCGCAGGCATGCGCGATGGCTTCGACATCATGCTGCACGGCCCTGGCGTAATTGGCGACGCGGACCGATTTCCGCGCCGGATCGAGGCCGCGCATGAAGCGCGGATCGTTGGAGGTCACGCCGGTGGGGCAGTGGCCGGTATTGCATTTCATCGCCTGGATGCAGCCGAGCGCGAACATGTAGCCGCGCGCCGAGACGACGTAATCGGCGCCCATGGCAATCGCCCAGGCCACCTTGTCCGGGGTGAGCAGCTTGCCCGAGGCGACCAGCCGGATGCGGTTGCGCAGGCCGTATTCGCGCAGGCGCTGGGCCATCAGCGGCAGCGACTGGATGATCGACTGGCCGACATAATCGGCGAGCGGCGCCGGCGCCGCGCCGGTGCCGCCCTCGGCGCCGTCGACCTGGATGAAGTCGGGCGCCTCCTCGGGCCGGTCCTGCAGATACTGGAAGAATTCGTCGATGAAGTCGTAGCTGCCCAGGGCCATCTTGATGCCGACCGGCTTGTCGGCGACCTTGCGCACCCGGTTGATGAAGCCGACCAGCGAGGGGATGTCGGTGATCTCGCGATGGCGGCTGGGCGAGATCGAGGCCTTGCCTGCCTCGATGCGGCGGATGCCGGCAATCTCCTCGTTGACCTTGGAGGCCGGCAGGATGCCGCCGCGGCCGGGCTTGGCGCCCTGGCTCAGCTTGACGCAGATCATCTTCACCTGCGGCAGGTCGGCAATCGCCTTCAGCCGCTCGTCATCGAGATTGCCGTCCTTGTCGCGCACGCCGTATTTGGCGGTGCCGATCTGGAAGACGATGTCGCACTTGCCCTTCAGGTGATAGGGCGACAGGCCGCCCTCGCCGGTATCGAGCCAGACGCCCGCGAGCGCCGCGCCTTCCGACAGCGCGGTGACGGCGGCCGAGGACAGTGCGCCATAGCTCATGCCGGAGATGTTGAAGAAGCTGCCCGGCTTGTAGGGCCGGCTGACGATGCCCTTGCCGATCCACTTGCCGGTATAGGGCTCGGCCTCGTCGTCGTTCACCGGGAAGGCGGAGTGCAGGAAATAGATATGGCCCGGCTGCTGGGCATCGACCTCGGAGCCGAAGGCGACATAGTTCGACACGCCCTTGGCCGAGCGGTAGACCCAGGCGCGGGTCAGGCGGTTGAACGGGCGCTCTTCCCAGTCGGCGGTGAACCAGTACTGGCGAAAATACTCGCCGAGGTTCTCCATGATGTAGCGGAACCGACCGTAGATCGGGAAATTGCGCCGGATCGCATGGTCGCGCTGGATCCAGCGGTCATAGACGTAATACCAGCCGACGGTGCCGGCGCCGAGCAGCAGGACCCCGGCGAATATGTACAGCAGCATGGCGAACTCCCACCCCAGCCCGCCGCCTCATGGCGGGCGGCTTGGCGCTATCCTAGCACAATCTGTAATAGTGCCGCCGGATTAACATCCGCTTACGGCAGGATCACGGCCGCGGCCCGAGCATGGCGCGCGGATCGGCCAGCCGGTCATACTCCTCGGCCGTCAGGTAACCCAGGTCGACGGCCGCCTGTTTCGGCGAGGTGCCCTCGGCAAAGGCCTTGTTGACGATCTGCGCCACCTTGTCATAGCCCAGATGCGGGTTGAGCGCGGTGGCCAGCATGATCGAATGCTCGACATTGCGCTGCAGGGTGGCCGCATTGGGCTCGATGCCGGCCACCATGTCGCTGCCGAACACCGATACCGCATCGGCCAGCAGGCCGGCGGATTGCAGGATATTGGCGACGATCACCGGCTTGGCCACGTTCAGCTCGAAATGCCCGGCCGCCGCGGCATGGGTCACCGTCACATGGTTGCCCATCGCCTGGTAGCAGACCTGCAGCAGGGCCTCGGCCAGGGTCGGATTGCGCTTGCCCGGCATGATCGACGAGGTCAGGCCGTCATGCGGCAGCACCAGTTCGGCATGGCCGGCACGCGGCCCGGCGCCGAGGAAGCGGATGTCGTTGGCGATCTTGGCCAGCGATACGGCGATGGTGTTCAGCACGCCGCTGACTTCCACCAGCGCGTCATGCGCGCCCATGCCTTCGAACTTGTTCGGATTGGCGGTGAACGGCAGGCCGGTGAGTTTTGCCACCTCCGCGGCAAAGGCCGCATCGAAGCCGGCTTTGGCATTCAGCCCGGTGCCGACCGCCGTGCCGCCCTGGGCCAGCGGATAGAGATTCTGCAGCGCGGCCTCGACGCGCCGGGCGCCAAGCTCGACCTGCCGCGCCATGGCGCCGAAGCCCTGGCCCAGCGTCATCGGCGTCGCATCCTGCAGATGCGTGCGCGCGATCTTCACCACGTCCTTCCAGGCCTCGGCCTTGACGG